>JBIIBV010000004.1:0-47979 GCA_044239195.1 Sphingobacteriaceae bacterium
TTAAAAAAGCAGGAACCTTAAATAGTAAAGGAGTGCCGGCTTTTGCCTTATACATTCAAGCTGGGTGGGCTTCTTTATTGTGTTTATCGGGTACTTTCGGGCAATTGTTAGATTATTGTACCTTCTCTTCCTTACTGTTTTACGTAGTTACTATAATCGGCTTATTTATTTTACGCTATACCCGTCCGGATGCAGACCGCCCCTACAAGGCTTTTGGTTACCCTATTTTACCCGCATTATACATTTTATTGGCTGGTGCTATTTGTATTATCTTATTGGTTGAAAAGCCAGGTACTTGCGGTTGGGGCTTGGCCATTGTATTACTAGGCTTGCCGGTATATTACATTTGGAAATGGGCCAATAATCGTAAAAGCTAAAGCACCTCGGCTACTACGAAAGTACTTCCACCAACAAACACTAAATCGTTTGGCTTAGCATGGCTTAGAGCTTGCTGATAAGCTTCGGCTACACTTGCATAGGCTTGTCCTTTCAATTGGTATTTCTGTGCCTCTTGGGCCAGTTCTTCGGTAGGTTTTCCTCGGGGAATATTGGGTTGACAGAAATAGTAGCTAGCCTCTTTAGGTAAAAGCTCCAAAATTTTCGCTACATCTTTATCCTTTACCATTCCCCAAACTATATGAAGGTTTTTGTGTGGTGTATTGGTAATGTTTTTCAATACTTCTTTAACTCCGTCTTCATTATGGCCAGTATCGCAAATAACTAAAGGCTGTTGTTGTAAGGTTTGCCAACGACCTTGCAAACCGGTAAGGCTAGTTACTTGCTTGAGCGCAGTTTTTAGGTGCTCTTCACTAATCTTAAATCCTTGTTGTCTAAGTTCATCAACGGTAGTTAATACTCCCGCTAGGTTTTTAACCTGATAAGATCCCCTAAGATCGAGTACTAGTTCGAGGTTTTGCTTGCTAGAGTGCGCATTTACTACCAATAGCGGTGCTGTTTCTTTCGGTGTTATGGTCCAACAATCTGAAGCAAAAAGAATTTTAGCATTCGCTTCTATAGCTTTATTTTCGAATACATCGGCTATTTCTGCTTGTTTTTCGCCAACAATAATGGGCGTACTACTTTTTATAATGCCCGCTTTTTCTTTCGCAATTTCTTCTAACGTATTTCCTAAAATATCCTGATGATCTAAACCGATATTGGTAATGAGTGATAGTAGCGGATTGATTACGTTGGTGGAATCTAATCGGCCACCCAAACCTACTTCAATAATGGCAATATCTACCTGTTGTTTAGCAAAATAATCAAAGGCTAGGCCCACCGTAGCTTCAAAAAAGGAAGGGTTTATTTCTTCAAATAATGCTTGATGGCTATTTACAAAGTTAGTAACCTCTTGTTCCGGTATCATTTGCCCATTTATGCGAATACGTTCTCTAAAATCTCGAAGATGCGGAGAGGTGTATAAGCCTGTTTTATAGCCTGCCGTTTGTAAGATAGCCGCCAGCATGTGGGAAGACGAACCCTTTCCGTTGGTGCCGCCAATGTGCACACTTTTAAATTTATGCTCTGGGTGATGGAGTGCGTTGCAAAGGGCTAAGGTGTTGTGTAAATCTTTTTTATAGGCACTGGCGCCCACACGAGTGAACATAGGTAGCTGTGCATACAAATAATGAAGGGTATCTGCGTAGCTGCTAAAGGCCATGGCTTTACGCTTACCTTACTTTAAAGTTGAACACTACCACCCCAATTTGTACGTCGGGGGCACTTTCTAGCTGATTTAAGCGGGCTCCGGTTACGGCAGCTTCGCATTTTCGCCATAATTTAAGATCGGAGAGGGTGGTACCTCTTGCACCGGCACGGGCAAATACCACTACACCGTTTTTATCAACCTTAATTTCTACGGCAATTTTACCGGCATTTTGGCCGTCATCGTCTATACGAGGAATGCTCACAAAACGTCGGTTGGCAAGAGATAAGCTAAGGCCGCCAAAACCCGAACCACCTTCGCCATAATTGGGAGAGAGGGGGTCGCCATTTTTACTTCCTTGATTTCCGGGTGCTCCGCCAGAACCGTCGCCGCTACCGGTACCATTATTGGCCTTGCCTTTATAGAGTGCATTCTGGTTTACTGCCGGAGAAGCTTGTTTAGCTTGACTTGTAGAAACAGGCGTATTGGTGGTGTTTTTATTTTTTGTAGCAATGTTGGGGGCATCTTCGGCATCTTGTGTAACTACGCTTTTGGTACTACTTTGTGTGGTAGCGGTGGTGTTGGGTGTTTTGCTCACATTATCCGGAAGTACGCCATTGGCATCGGGAGAAACCGAGGGTTCGTCTACGCTCAGGTAATCATCGCCCATACCTTCGGCGCTGGTACCATAATTTACAATAATACCGCCAGTTCCAACTTCTTGCGGAGTAAAAGGAGTGCCAATAATTACAAAATAACTAATCACTAATAAAATAGCCATGGCCATAGCCGATAGGGCTAAGGCTTTGGGATAGTTATTTTCTTCGGTGTAGGCCATTTAGTTTTTAGGTTCGGTGGCTAAAACCAATTTTATTTTCAGTTTGTTGGCTATGTCCATTACGTTTACCACGTTTTCAATTGCTACGGTTCTATCTACATACAACACAATAGTTAATTCTTGCGCAGAGCCTTGGAAACTTTGCAGGGTGGGCATTAATTGCTCTACAGGTACGGTTTGTTTGTCTACCACGTATTCTAAGTCTTTGCTTATAGATACCGTGATCGTTTTTTTAGAAACCGATTGTCCCGAATCTGATCGTGGAAGTAATAATTTTACCACATTCGGATTGGTAATGGTAGAAGCAATTAAGAAGAACAACAGCAAGAAAAACATGATGTCGTTCATGGCTGAGGTGTGCACTTCTGCACCAGGTCTTTTTCTTCTTCTTAAATTCATCGTCCGGGTTCTTCTAATAGATCAATAAATTCTACGGCGTCTGTTTCCATTTTTAAAATAACGCGGTCTACCATAATGTTTAGTACGTGGTAGGCTACGTAGGCTAAAATTCCGATGATTAAGCCACTGGCTGAGGTTATCATTTTCTCATATAATCCTCCGGCAATGGTGCCCATGCTTATATTATCTGTTAAGGAGATGTTGTAGAAAATTCGAATTACACCCGAAATAGTTCCAACGAAACCAAGCATGGGTGCAATACCAGCCACAATACCCAATATGCTGATGTTTTTTTCTAGTTTGGATACTTCTAATTTGCCAATATTTTCAATAGCTCCTTCTATATCTTTAATAGGGCGGCCAATACGTAAAAGGCCTTTTTGTAACATACGACCCAAGGCGGTGTTGCTGCTACGGCAAATAGCTAAAGCCGAATCGAGTTTGCCTGCCGTGATGCTTTCTTTTACTTGTTGCATCAAATTAGTTTCGTCTTTGCTGGCTTTTCGTATGGTTAAGTAACGCTCAATAAAAATTACTAGTGCTAAAAAGAAAAGCAATAAAAGCGGAACCATTACCCAACCTCCACTGAAAAGTAAATCGATGAAGCGCAATTCTTTTGGGGCCGCAGCGGTGGTAACTTGTGCCGTAGTATCGGCTACAGCCTTGGTAATGGTATCAATTTGTAGTAGAAACATTGTCTTTGGTTTTTAATGGTTTAACCCGGTAAATCCAGGCGCTTTTAGCTAAATTTTGATGTATTTTTTGTAATTCGGTGGTAGCCGTAGCCTCATCGCTAAAAGTTCCCACACTAATTTTTAGCAAACCTCCTTTTTTGGTTTGTATACTATGGGCATTTATTTGACGTGCGGCTAATTGCGCAATAAACTCATCGGCTTCCGATTGTTTGTGGAAAGCGGCAACAATGATCTCGAAACTTGGTAAAGTTGGAGGTACAACGGTCGCTGGGGCTACGCTATCTGGCTTCAATGCAGTGGTATCGCTTTGTAAGGTGCTGTCTGCTTTAAGCGTAGTATCTGCTTTAGTAGTAAGCGTATCTATTACGGGAGTATTTGCTGTTGCAGGGGCATTCCATAAATGGCCTAATAAGCTTGGGCAATAAATTTGCAAACCGGCTAATGCCGAAAGTGCAAGAATGAGCAAAATGAGGATAGTTTTCTTGAAGGTAGATGAACCCCGAACTTCTTCTATTTCTTCTTCTTCGTTTTCTAGTATCGGTTCTTCTGTTGGTATTTCGTTAATTGGCGCTTCTTCTGGTAGGGGAGAAACGTCTTCTATTGGTGCTTGTATGCCCGATTTTTCTTTTTGAGGTTTTAATCCAAAGTAGCTTGCGTTCCTTGCTAAACTTTCGTCGGCTTTAAAGGTGAGTTTGGTGCTAGTACGTTTAAACGTGCCTAAGGCATCAATTTTTATCTCCTCGGTGGTGGCTAATAAATCAATTAAATTACTCACATATTGCTCAATAAATTGAGCAACGGCTTTTGGTTTTGCGTTTTCGGCAGTACAAATAAATTTTTGGAGTGCTAAATCATCACTATAACTGCTACTAAAAACAATACGTTCGCTTGGAGGTAGAAAACGATCGTTGGCTGCATCAAATCGGGCAGGAACTTGTTCTTTAGTAAAGGTTCCCAAGCCCGGAACAATCAATTTTGGGTTTTCTCGGATGTATTCGGCTATGTAGCTACTGATGTCCATTGTGGTAAATTTAAGCCTTAATTAAGTAACCCCAAAATAAACCTTAGAAGGAATAACTAATTCCTCCAAAAATTTGACGCCCAAAGCCGTTGTAATACAAATATTGTTGGTACTTGGTATCTAGCAGATTAGATGCTTGTACAAAGCCCGACCATTTTTTGTCAACTTGGTATGTAGCACCGAGGTCCAAATTGAGGTATCCTTTTATGCTTACAGGCAGATTTGCTAGCTTGCCATAGCTTTGACCGCGGTAATTTAATCCTGCCGAAAGGGCTGTTTTTGCGTTTAATTGTGCACGTAAGGCTGAGTTTAGGCTAAAGTTCGGTCTAAACCATGCTTTTGTTTCTGTAGCTAATTTGTAGCTGATGCTTTCTAAGCTAGTTTCTAAACTGAATACATCCGATGCTTGAATGTGTACGTCTATGTTGAATCCTGTTAGCTGGCTAGTTCCTGCATCGTAAACTAGATCGAACGTGCTTAAATCACTACCTTTATTCACAAACAAGGGCAAATTACTTACCCGTTTAAAAAAACCTTTGGCTTTAAATCCAACACTAGGGCCAAAATTCCCGCTTATGCCAGCAAAAAAATCTGA
Organism: Sphingobacteriaceae bacterium; assembly: GCA_044239195.1. Classification (GTDB taxonomy): domain Bacteria; phylum Bacteroidota; class Bacteroidia; order Sphingobacteriales; family Sphingobacteriaceae; genus JAIPAN01. Next base: position 5,194 of record JBIIBV010000004.1, read on the forward strand.
TTTAGTGATGCTGTTTTGAATAGCTTGATTGCCGCCCAAATAGGGATTAACAAAGGAAGATTCGAAAAGAGAGGTTTTAACAACATCACCTTTCAAACCTGCGATGAAGAAAACTTCTTTACCCGATAGCGGTGCACTAAATTCAACCGAAGGGAGCGTGCTTAATCTAGAAATTTGACCAAACTCTTGAGCTATATTCAGGCCTATACGTATGTTTATATCATTTTTACTGTATTGTGCATAGGGGTTTGCTTTAGCTAGATTGTTTGCCACCTTGCTAGCTCCTTGTTTTATAGAGCTAAAATCTAGTTTGGTATTTAGGCCAAAACTTAAATGATTTACGGATTTACTTAGCGAAGTCTGTATACCCATATTGTTTTCTTTACCTTGGGTAGCATTGCTAAATAAATCGGCCTGTAATCGTAGGTTATAGGCCCATTTTTTATCACCTTCCACAAATTTATTGGCTAAGTCGCCTTGCAGTTGTATAGCTTGTAGGGCTTGCTTAGCCGGATTAGGATTGATTAGGGTAATTGGATCGAAGCCATAAAAATAGGTGCCTAAACGGTTGTAATTAGCCCTTGCCGAAAGCACATACTTGGCGCCAATATTTTTTCCAAATGCCTCGAATTGCTGTTTGGAGAATTGTTGTTTTGGCAATTTGTCTTGCGCCGAAAAATGAGTGAAAGCTAAACCAGCTTGTGAAGTTTCGTTGCGCTTTGTATTGAGGTATAGTTCAGCTAGCCCAGTTTTTAACGTACCTGCACCAAATTTAAGGTAATTATTGCTGAGGCTAGGAGGTTTTTGCTCGGCCATTTGTTGGTACTGCAATTGGCGTATATCGGTATTTAGTTCCAATTTTCGATCTAAAATCTGGTAGCTTAAAACAGGTTTAAACACCGGAGCAGTAGTTAAATCGGGGTTTCTACGAATTTTAGCTGCATTGGCCAACACGGGTTTGTAAGGGCGCACTACCTCAATTTCTTCTGAAAGGGTTCCACTGGGTTCAGGTTTTTTCTCTACAGGTTTATCTTGTGCATGCAAATTGGCAGTGCCCAATAGGCTGCCTAAAATGAATACGAGTAGTTTATAGGTAGGCTTCATGCTAGTTCTTTTTGTTTAGGGCCTCTAATTTTTCTTTTGCAGCGGGTATAATTTCATCGTTGCCGGTGTAATTATCTAAGAGGCTTTGTAGCGTACTTTTTGCTTGGAATTCATCTTTTAAGGCCAAGTAGGTATCGGCCAGAAGTAGAAAACTTTTGGCCACCCAATAATCAAATGAGGGTAGGTTTTTAATCAAATCAAATGCAGTTTGTTGCGCAGCCTTAAATTCTCCCTGCTGGAATTGAATAGCTGCCATTTGATATCTAGCTTCCGCCGCTAAAATGGTTTTTGTTTTTTCGCTTACTTCTTTAAAATTGGGGAATGCGCTGGCTGAATCGTTTTTAAGTAAATAGGCTTTAGCAGCGAATAAATTGGCTTTCAACTTATCTTCTTCAGATGATTTTTCGAAATTCTTTACCAATTCGGCATATTTTAAGGTTTCATCAGCTTGGTTTAAACTAGCATACGATTCCATGAGGTTGTTTACCGCAAAACCGTAGTTAGCTCGGTACTCCGAAGTAAGTTCTAGTTTTTTTAGATGCACAATGGCTTCGTTGAATTTTTTCTGGCTTAAATAAATTTTGGCAATGCTTATGAGTGCTCGTTCGGTATAATCACTGGTCCAATCGTTTAAAATGAACTCGTAATCGGGAATAGCTAAATCGGGTTTTTGTAATTTAACCAAACATTCTGCTCGTATAAATCGGGCTTGTTTGGTGTGTATAGCATTCGGAAATTTATCAAAATAGGCATCTACCGCATCTACAGCTGTTTGTGTTTCGCCGTTGGTAAAGCGGTTGTTTACTGCCTGAAAGGTTAAGTTATCCTGCTCGGCTACACTTAAATTACCAATATTGGTTGTGTTGGCATAGGCTAAATAGCCGTCTGCATCCGATTTATCCATGTAAATGTTTTTGATAGCGGCCAAGGCTTGTTGGGCTTCATCGGTAACCGAATACTCATTTACTACTTTTTTAAAGGTTTCTAGGGCAGCGTCGTTTGCATCTTGATTGTATTGTACCAAGCCTATAGTTACCAGCGCTCTGGCTACATAACTGCTACGTGGGTATTTTGAAAGGAGGGCGTTTAAATCCGTCTTCGCACGTTCAAAATCGCCTTTAATAAAATAGGTGTTTGCAATTTCAAAGCTAGCATCATCGGCATAGTTAGACCCAATGTATTTGGCTAACAATGCTTCATGTGTGGCAATTTTTGCATCGTTTTCTCCTTGTAAACCCTGTATCATGCCTCGTTGAAAGAGTGCATAATCTTCCCCAGACGAAGCATTTTCGATGATTTTATTGTAGTTCTGCAAAGCGCTCGGGTAATTTTTTTGCACAAAGTAAGCGTCGGCTAGTCGTAGGCTGGCATCGTTCTTCGTATTTTCATCGATGTCTTTTCCTTTCAAGAAGTTTTCAAAGTAAAAGGCAGATTTGTAATAATTTTCATCTTCGAAATAAGCATAGCCTAATGCATAATTGGCAAAATTATAAACTCCCGTTTTACGAGCAGCAGGCATCGTTAAAAATGCTTGAAACTTATCAATGGCTTCGCTAAATTTCCGCACCTCGTACATCGATTCGGCCATCCAATACGTAGCCAAGGCGGCAATTTCGTCATCTACTGCCCATTTGTTGGAACGCATAAATACCGATATGGCGTTTTGAAAGGCACGTTCATTATAAAATTCTAAGCCACGGTAATAGCATACTTTCTGATAAACTTCTTGGGCATCCTTATTTTTATTAGGAATACTCTCTAAAATATCGATAGCGTCCTTATAATTTTTGGTAGTCAATAAGATTTCGCCCAACAGGGTTTTGGCTTCGTTTATTTTTTTTGAATAGGGGTAATTGCTAATAAATTCTTGGGTAGCATCTAAAGCAACTTGGTGAAACTCCAACTCATAGGATAGTTTGGCGTAATTAATGGCACCTTCTTCTTGTATATCCTTATCGTAATTAACCTTTGCAGATTTAAAAAATGCATTACGAGCCCCTTGCTTATTTCCAGTTGCCAAAAACGATTCACCCAAGGCAAGCATACCGCTTTGAAAAAATTCATCGGCAGTTTCTATCTTTTCGAGTTCGGCAATGGCTTTGGTGTAGTTTTTTAATTGTAAGGCGGCATAGCCAATTTGGTAGTTATCTTGGTTATTTTGGGTTTGTCCTTTGTCTTTATCTTGAAATTGTTGGTAGTAATTTGCCGCATCGATATAGGCTGAATTAGCGAAGTAAGAGGCTGCAATAATGCGCAATAACTCCGTTTCGTATTTGGCGTTTATGTTTTTTAGATAGGGTAAAGCATAGCTTAACATATCGTTATAGCGCTTATCTAAGAAATATAAAGCGGAAATGTAATAGGGATAGCTGTCTTCGTAAGTTTTAGAGCCTTTCAACCGTTCAAATTCTTTAAGAGCTGTGGTATAGTCGGCATTAAGGTAATTGATGTAGGCGTAGTAATAGGTTGAAGGTTCGGCATAGGCCGTTGTGCCATTTTTAAGTTGACCAAAAAGGGGTTCGGCTTTTACGTATTCTTTATTTTCGAAATAGGCATAGCCTAGTTTAAAATTATAATCTAGTACCAAGCTTGCTGGTAAGTTTATAGCGCTTGTTTTAGTAAGCCAGTTGATGGTTTTGGTGTAATCTTTTTTTGCAAAGTAGGTGCGCCCGAGTTGGTAATAGGCTTGTTGGCTAAGGGTATTCTCGGGATGTTTGTATACAAATTCGAGGAATAGATTTTCAGCATCAACTTTTCCTAATTCTATAGCACAAAGTGCTTGGTAATAGGCGGCATTCTCTTGTAAAAGACTTAATTCACCCTCTTTGCCGCTTTTTTGTACCTGACTAAATTGTTGGGCCGCCGCAACATATTTGCGTTTTTTAAGTAATTCTAAACCGTGTTTATAGGTGCTGTTTACCTCATCTTGTGCGTAGGTAGAAAGGCTAATACTGCTAATTAGTAGGCTAGTAACTACTTTTTTGAAACTAAACATCGGTCGAATACATATAGGTGTCTATTTAAAATTAGACAAATAAGTGGGTTTGATTTAAAATAGAAATTAACATGTGTTGATAAGCACAAATTAACAAAAACCGAGGCCCAAAATGGGCGGGTATTGAAAAAAAGAATTAATCTTTAGAATTGGCCAATAAGTACAGCACAGCCATGCGTACAGCCACCCCATTTTCTACTTGATCTAGAATGATGGATTGTTTGCTATCGGCCACATCGCTGGTAATTTCTACGCCTCGGTTTATAGGGCCGGGGTGCATAATGGTTATTTCTTTATCCAGCGAATCAAGTATTTGTTTGTTAAGCCCGTACATCATGCTGTATTCTCTAAGCGATGGGAAATACTTGATGTCTTGACGTTCCAATTGTATGCGGAGCATATTGGCTACATCGCACCAATTGAGGGCTTTCATTAGATTGTGTTCTATTTTTACGCCTAAGCTACCCATGTATTTGGGTATGAGGGTAGTTGGGCCACATACCATCACTTCGGCGCCCAATTTTTGCAGGCATAAAATATTGGATAAGGCAACTCTTGAGTGCAAGATGTCGCCAATAATGGCTACTTTTTTGCCTCGTACATCGCCGTATTTTTCTCGTATAGAAAAGGCATCTAATAATGCTTGGGTAGGATGTTCGTGGGCGCCATCGCCGGCATTTACAATTTGTGCGTTTACATGTTTGCTTAAAAACACACCGGCCCCTGCATGTGGGTGGCGCATTACCACCATATCCACTTTCATGGCTAAAATATTGTTTACGGTGTCTATAAGGGTTTCTCCTTTACTTACCGATGAGGAACTAGCCGCAAAACTAATGGTATCGGCCGATAGGCGTTTTTCGGCTAATTCAAACGACAGTTTGGTGCGGGTTGAATTCTCGAAAAAGATATTGGCAATGGTAATGTCGCGGAGTGAGGGTACTTTTTTGATGGGACGTTGCAATACGTCTTTAAAGTTATCGGCAGTTTCTAAAATCAGTTGAATATCCTCGGTGCTTAGGTCTTTTATGCCTAGGAGGTGTTTGGTACTGAGTTTCGATGGGTTTTCTGCCATTTTTATTTATCTAATAATAAGGTTACACGGTCTTGCTGGTCGGTTTCCTTCCAGCTTACAACCACTTTTTGTGAGTCTACAGAATCAACCTCTATGCCTATATAATTCGGTTCAATGGGTAATTGCCGAGAATACCTGCGATCTACCAATACAACTAATTCTACTTTACGAGGTCTGCCAAATGCCAAAAGAGCATCTAAAGCGGCTCTAATGGTTCTTCCGGTCCATAAAACATCGTCAACCAGAATTACATTTTTATCTTCTATAATAAAATCAATGGCCGTTGAGCTGGCTGCCGGAAGATCTTTGTTGGTTCTAAAATCGTCTCTAAAAAAGGTAATATCGAGGTTGCCTGCTTGTAATTCGCTTTGGGGTTGCAGGTGTTTCAATTCCTGATGAATGCGATCGGCTAAATAAATACCTCTGGGCTGAATGCCAATCAGAACGGTGTCGGAAAAGGTGTTGTGGTTTTCAATTAATTGATGACAAAGCCGCTGAATGGTTATTTGGAATTTTTGACCGTCTAGCAACGTTAAGGTTTCCATCAATGTTTAGATTTTAACAAAGGTACGCTATTGCGCCCAAAATGTAAAACACATTTTTAGGCATAAAAAAAGCCCCCGAATTTCGGGGGCTTTTTTGTGAGTGAAAAAAGATTACTCAGCATCGTCGGCTTTTGGTGCTTCCTCTTTTGCTTTTTTAGCTTTCGCTGCAGTTTTTGTTTCTGCACCTTCCATGCTAGCTTTCAATTGAGCAAGTACACCTAAATCGCCTAAAGTAGATTTCTCAACCGAGTCTTTTACTTTTTTAACGGCAGTTTGAGCGGCTTTCGCATCTTTCTTTTTCTGTGTATTTTCTTCTTTACGCTCTTCAGCTTTTACCTCTTCCCAAATGCGGGCATGAGAAACTACAATGCGTTTAGAATCTTTGTTAAACTCGATGATTTTGAAATCAGCGGTTTCTTCAGCTTTAACCACAGTACCATCTTCTTTTGCCATGTGTTTGCTTGGGCAGAAACCTTCTACACCATATGGCAAGGCAATTACAGCACCTTTATCGGTTACTTTCAATACAGTACCTTCATGAACAGAATCCAAGTTAAATACAGTTTCGAAAGTTTCCCAAGGGTTTTCTTCCAATTGTTTGTGGCCTAAGCTTAATTTACGGTTTTCTTCGTCTAGTTCTAAAACAACCACTTCTAAGGTTTCACCAACTTTGGTAAATTCGTTCGGGTGGTTTACTTTTTTAGACCAAGATAGATCTGAAATGTGAATTAATCCATCAATACCATCTTCTAACTCAACAAATACACCAAAGTTGGTCATATTTTTAACCACAGCACTTTGTTTGCTGCCAGTAGGGTAGCGTTTTGCTAAGTCTTTCCAAGGATCTGGAGTTAATTGCTTAATACCTAAGCTCATTTTACGTTCGTCGCGGTCTAAGGTTAATACCTGAGCTTCCACTTCGTCGCCCACTTTTAAGAATTCTTGTGGGTTGCGTAAGTTTTGAGACCAGCTCATTTCTGATACGTGAATTAAACCTTCAACGCCTGGTACAATTTCTAAGAATGCACCGTAATCTGCTACGGTTACAATTTTACCTTTTACTTTAGAACCAATTTCTAATTTGGTATCTAAGGCTTCCCATGGGTGAGAGGTTAATTGTTTTAAACCTAAGGCAATACGTTTTTTGTCGTCATCAAAATCTAAAACAACTACGTTTATTTTTTGATCCAATGCCAACACTTCACGTGGATGCTCTATACGGCCCCATGAAATATCTGTAATGTGAAGTAAACCATCTACACCACCTAAATCGATGAATACACCGAAATCGGTTATGTTTTTAACGGTTCCTTCTAATACTTGTCCTTTTTCTAATTTAGAAACGATTTCAACTTTTTGGCTTTCTAAATCGTCTTCAATTAAGATTTTGTGCGATACAACAACGTTTTTGAATTCGTGATTGATTTTAACCACTTTAAATTCCATTGTTTTACCTACATAGATATCGTAATCTCTAATTGGTTTGATATCAATTTGAGAACCAGGCAAAAATGCCTCAACACCCATAATATCAACAATTAAACCACCTTTGGTACGGCTTTTTACGTAACCGTTAATGATGGTATCATTTTCTAATGCTAGGTTGATGGTATCCCATGATTTTTGAGTTTTAGCACGTTTACGTGATAAAATCAATTGTCCATTGGCATCTTCTTGCGATTCAACAAATACTTCAACCGTATCGCCCACTTTTAATTCAGGGGTGTCGCGGAATTCAGAAAGCGATACTAAACCATCTGATTTGAAACCGATGTTTAATACCACATCTTTGTTGTTGATAGATACTACCACCCCAGAGATGATTTCTCCGGTATTGATAGAGTTGAATGTTCCGGAATACAATGCTTCTAGCTTGCTGCGTTCTGCATCTGTGTAATTTCCAAAACCTTTGTCATCCGCATCCCAGTCGAAATCGCCGGAAGGGGTAACCATCGTAGTAGATTTAATCTCTTCGATAGACAAAGAATCTGCTTCAGATTCAATGATTTCTGTTGTTTTCACCTCTACGGTGTCGGTGCCGAGTTCAGCTTCTTTAGCTTTTAACTCTTTTTCTGCTTGTTGTTTTTTAGCCATTAATTAATTTGTCTCCTTTTCCCAATTTTTAATCAGGACTGCAAAGGTAGGTAAATACCTAAGCAAACAAAATTATTTTGTTGTTTATTTTCGGCTTTTGGCGTGATTTTCAGGAAACTAAGTAGCAGTGTGTGCTAATTTTTTTGCAGGAAAGGCTGTACTTGGTTAAGTGCAAAGCTTAGTTGCTCTTCGGGTGTAAGTTCGGTATTATCTAAAATAATAGCATCCTCCGCACGTTTTAGGGGACTTTCTGTGCGGGTGGTATCTAAAAAATCGCGGTGCGCTAGGTTTTCAAATACCTCTTCTAGGCTAATGCTATCGCCTTTGCCAATCATTTCTTTGAATCGGCGTTCTGCCCGCACTTTGGGGTCGGCAGTCATAAAAATTTTTAGGCTAGCATCCGGAAAAACCGTAGTACCTATATCACGGCCATCCATTACAATATTGGCCGTTTTACCCATTCGTTGTTGCTGCTTTACCATTTCGGTACGCACTTTTTTGAGGGCACTTACTGGGCTTACCAGTTCAGAAATTTTCATGTCACGAATTTCATTCGATACTTCTTCGCCATTGAGGGTAATGTGCGTTTCGTAATCTCTGGCGTGAAAGTCTAAATGGATGTTTTCGAGTGCTTCTGCAACCGCTTTTTCGGAAGTAATATCTACCAAATTGCGTAAAAAATAGAGTGTTACTGCCCTGTACATGGCACCACTATCTACATATACAAAATGTAATTTTTTGGCTAAGGCTTTAGCTAGGGTACTTTTTCCGCAGGAAGAATAGCCATCTATGGCCACTACTATATTTTTACTCATTGCTAAACAAAGGTACAATTTGGCACTAATAACATGCTGCTAAATTTTAAAATTACACCTATTTAAATTGATAATAGGTAGCTATGCTTCCAAATTGATGTGCTTTTGCAGGACTGTTTATTTCGTGTGTTTTAAAGGTATAGGATAGTTGAGCACTCCAACGTTTTTGCGCAAATACCAATCCGAATTCTTGACTAAGTACCCAAGGTTTACTCTTAAAGGTAATGGGTCCTTTATCTTTTATGAATAATCCACCCGAAATACTAGCATCGTAGGCTACCCAATCGAGTTGCGGTTTGGCAAAAAAGAAAAACTCGTTTCTGCTGTTTGCATCCGCTAAATTACTCCTGTTATAGGCCGTTGCATGGAGCGAATTCATGGTACCGGTTCGCAAGGTGAAGCCTGCACTCAGGCCACTGTATGTATTTCCTAAGTTAGCTCCGGTATGTACAGAGAGGTCTAATTTTTTAGAAGGAGACCGTTGTAAAAAATGGGTATAAGCCATGTTCAAATTTAAGCCTATTTCGTTGTTTAATTGATATTCCCAGCCTTTTGGCGGATAAAAACCGCCCAGTTTATGAATAAATTCTTGTGCTTGCCGGCCCAAGGCATTTGGCCCAATGGTACCTACCTGTACTCCAAGGCTTAAGTTGTTTTCAGAGGTGTAAAACCAATGCTTGCTGGCCCCAGCATATAAATAGGCGGTAATCGGGCGGTCTACATACACTATATCGGGAATATAACCCGATTGCGCATTGTACATTTTTTGACCTATTTCTAATTGCGTAATTTGTTTTGCTAGGGCAGTATTTTCTTTTTTTGGTGTATTTACAAAGCGGTAACTGATAAAAATGCCATTGGTGTAGTATTTGTCTTGGCCTCTAGCCAAGTAGGCATCGTTATCACTTTTAAAGCCGAACTGTTTGCTATGATTTTGGGAAGATGCACCTATACTTGCCGTGAGAAGTGCTACAAGTGCATATATTTTTAGTCTCATCTTCTGTGTATTAGATCGTATAATTATAAATCATACAATGTTTAAACACGTAAAGATATTAAAATAGCGGCAGCCTAAGTATAAAAAAAGCCACCTTAAAAAGGTGGCTTTTCTGAATACACTTTACTTTTAATTTGGTTTTTGAGTTTCTTTGATATTGAGATCAATGGGGTTTTTCACCTTTTGTTTGCTTAAAGCCAAGTCAATTACTTCTTTCATTTCCTTTACATAATGGAATTTCAAATCCTTAATATAATCAGCTTTAATTTCTAAGATGTCTTTCTCATTTGATTTGGATAGAATAATTTCTTTGATATTGGCCCTTTTTGCAGCCAATATTTTTTCTTGAATACCACCAACCGGCAAAACTTTACCACGAAGCGTAATTTCACCTGTCATGGCTAAATGCGCTTTTACTTTGCGTTGCGTAAAAGCAGAGCAAAGAGCGGTAAGCATAGTAACACCAGCCGAAGGGCCATCTTTAGGCGTAGCACCTGCAGGTACGTGAATGTGTACATCCCAAGCGTCAAATACTCTAAAATCAATTCCGAATTGAGCCGAATTGCTACGTAAGTAGGCCATGGCAATGCTAGCCGATTCTTTCATGACATCGCCCAAATTACCAGTAAGGGTTAGTTTGCCTTTACCCGGACTCAAACTTGCCTCAATGAATAAAATGTCGCCACCCACCGAAGTCCAAGCCAAACCAGTAACTACACCGGCTACTTCATTTCCTTCGTATAAATCTTTATCACAAATTGGGGCGCCTAATATTTTTTCTACATCCACTTTGCTTAAAAGAGGCTCATTGGGTTCTTCCATGGCTATTTTAGTAGCTACGCCACGTACCAAAGAGCCAATTTTTTTCTCCAAGCCACGTACGCCCGATTCGCGGGTATATTCTTCAATTACCTTTTCAATAACGGCTGGTTTTAAGGTAATATCTTTTGCCTGTATACCATGTTGCTCCAACTGTTTAGGTAAAAGATGGCGTTTGGCAATCTCCATTTTTTCTTCAATGGTATAGCCATTCACTTCAATAATTTCCATACGATCTAGCAAGGCCGGATGAATGGTGCTTAAGCTGTTGGCTGTGGCAATAAATAATATGTTCGATAGATCATAGTCTACCTCTACATAATGATCATAAAAAGCGTTGTTTTGCTCTGGATCTAGTACTTCTAATAGGGCCGAAGAGGGGTCGCCTCTAAAATCGGTGCCTACTTTGTCTATTTCATCCAATACAAAAACCGGATTAGTGGCACCGGCTTTTTTAAGCGATTGCATAATTCTACCCGGCATGGCGCCTATGTATGTTTTTCTATGACCCCTAATTTCGGCTTCATCGCGAATGCCGCCCAAAGCCATGCGCACGTACTTGCGCCCCAACGATTTAGCAATAGATTTACCCAACGAAGTTTTACCAACTCCCGGAGGACCTACTAAACATAAAATTGGCGCTTTCATATTGTGTTTTAGCTTCAATACAGCTAGATATTCAATAATGCGTTGCTTTACTTTGTCAAGTCCGTAGTGGTCTTTATTTAATATTTTTTGAGCTCTTTTAAGGTCGAAATTATCTTTGGTAAATTCGCTCCAAGGCAAATCGAGCAATAACTCTAAGTAATTAATTTGCACCGAATAATCAGCTGCTGCCGGGTTCATTCGAGCCAATTTGTCCGATTCTTTTTTGAAATGCTCTGCAACTTCTTTACTCCACTTTTTTTCGGCTGCCCGTTTATTCAGGTTTTCTAATTCTAAATCTGGAGAGTTGCCACCCAATTCTTCTTGAATGGTTTTTAATTGCTGGTTGAGATAGTATTCGCGTTGTTGTTTGTCTAAATCGGTGCGCACCTTCGATTGTATTTGGTTGCGCAATTCGAGCATTTGTAGTTCTTGTGTCAAGTGCTCCATAACTAGTTGGGCCCGTTCTCTCAGTTTGGCTACTTCTAACATGCTTTGTTTGTCGGCAACATCGGCATTCATGTTAGAAGAAATGAAATTGATTAAAAAAGAAGGACTCTCAATATTTTTAATGGCTATGGCCGCTTCGCTCGGTATGTTTGGCGATAGCTGGATAATTTGCATGGCCATCTCCTTAATATTGGCCATAATTGCCTTAAATTCGGCAGTAACTTTAGGTTTTATTTCTTCAAATTTTGTGATACTAGCCTTAATATAGGGCTCCGATTGAATTTCTTCTTTTAAGCTAAAGCGCTGCTTACCTTGAATAATAACGGTGGTGCTGCCATCGGGCATTTGTAGCATTTTAATAATGAGGGCTACGGTGCCAATTGTATTTAATTGTTCAAACGTAGGATCTTCAATAGCCACATCGCGTTGCGAAACCACTCCGATAATACGATCGCCTTTATAAGCATCTTTTACCAATTTAATCGATTTATCACGACCAATGGTTATGGGAATAACCACCCCCGGAAACAGAACGGTGTTTCTGAGCGGTAAAATAGCTAATACATCGGGCGTTGCCTCTTTGTTCATTTCTTCCTCATCTTCTTGCGACATGAGGGGGAAGAACTCCGTATCTTCATTGATTAGCGGCATGGCATTGTTAAAATCGTATGGATTGTGGTTACTCATAAATTCTTTTGCGTCAATATGGCATTAAAAAGGTTACTTATCCGCCCACTAAGGCGGACTGAGTATTAAGCAAGCGCTATGCCAATGGGTAATTTACCTTAGTATAGGCCCACTAAGATACGTCTATCTCTATATATTATGCTAAAAAGGCAGAAAATGGCATGGGTATCTTCTTTTCAAATTAAAAAAATTGCAAGAATGAATTAGAGCTAGCCTTAATTTGTTATTTTTACCTATGTTTTGGTGAACAGCCATAGGTCTTAAAAACAGTCAATGAAGAGCGTATTCCGTTTTACCTTTCTTTTAATTCTTTTAGGTGCACCGGTTTTTGCACAAGATTCTTATCAAGAATTAGGTAAAAAGGCACTTTTAGATGGTAATTTTAAGTTAGCGGTGGTACAACTAGAAAAGGCTATGGTTGCAGATTCTACCAATTTAAATGCCTTATACATGTTGGGTTATTCGTATTACCATGCCGAAGATTATAAAAAATCTGTCGCTGCTTTTGGGAAACTAATTTCATTAAAGCCAAGTGAAACTTCGGCTTATTATTATCGTGGTAAAGCCCGAAGTTTTATGGCTAATTATACTCCTAGTATTGCCAATTCGGAGAGAGAAAAATTATTGCTATCGGCCATTAGAGATTTCAGTAGAGCTATTGATTTGAATAGTGATGATTTAAAATACTATCAAAATAGAGCCATTGCCTACCACGATTATGGTGTATTAAAAGCGCAAAAAATTCCTCGTTTGTACGATAAGCCCAGAGCCATGGAGGCCTTAAAAGCTTGTATTATTGATTTTCAGAAGGTTTTAGAGGCCAACCCTGGCCGCAAAGATATTGCCACTCAGTTAGAGGAAGCTCGTTCGCACCTGCAAAACGTTAGCAAGCAATAAGTTTAGTTAAATTTCCCGTCTATGGTGTAAACCGTTGTGCCTAGTATGCGTACCGCTTGCTTTTTGTGAATGCTGTACACAGAGTCGGGATAATAGCTGAGGGTATCTGTAGACTGGTAAATCATGTTTTTCGTCAGTTGAAAAATGCGAATGCCTGTGGGTTTTTTAGTATCCCCAAAATCTACTTCTATCCGTTTAACTGGTGCATTTTTGCTATTGGAAGTGTAAATGGTTTTGTTGGCCAGCTTAGTTATTTGGTACATACCCTTAAAGGCAGGCTTATTAATATCGGCTTCTTTAAATACGCTTAGCTCTTTCTCCCAATCGATGTTTTTGTTGACCACTTTACTTTCTTTTTTTTCATTAATGCCCACAGTTTTGGTAAATGTGGGTTTTCGAGCATTTAATCTACTGGCTTCGGCGCTAAAAAATCTCTGCAAATCAACATATTCTAGTTGTTTATTGCGGATTTCCTTTTGTTGACAAGCAGCCAAGCTTAGTACCAAGAACGTGAAAGCTAGATTTTTTTTCATCTTACGATACCAATACAGTTCCGGTCATTGCTGGCGGAATAGGTAGGTGCATTAATTTTAGAAGGCTAGGTGCAATATCGCCTAGTTTACCATCTTTAATGTGGGTAAATTCACTATCAATTAAAATGCAAGGCACCAAATTGGTGGTATGGGCGGTGTTTGGTGTACCGTCGGCATTAACCATAAAGTCGGCATTGCCATGATCGGCCAAAATGATAAACGAATAGCCATTTTCTAGGCCACATTCTACCACTTCTTTTACACAGTTATCTACCGTTTCTACGGCTTTTACTACAGCCTCAAAAACACCGGTATGCCCAACCATATCGGGGTTGGCAAAGTTTAGGCACATAAAATCTGGCCAGCCCGAACCTAGTTCTTCGCAAGCAATTTCCGCTAGTTTAGCAGCACTCATTTCGGGTTGTAAATCGTAGGTAGCCACCTTTGGAGAAGCCGCCATTTTTCGTTTTTCTTGCGGAAATTCAGCTTCTCTACCACCCGAAAAGAAAAAGGTTACATGTGGGTATTTTTCTGTTTCAGCAATTCTGACTTGATTTTTTTGGTTCTTAGATAGTACTTCACCAAGCGTATCGGTCAAATCTTCGGTGCGAAAAATTACCTGTACGTTTTTAAAGGTTTCGTCGTAACTAGTAAAAGTAATGTAATGCAAAGCTAGGGGCTGCATATCTTGCTCCGGAAAAGCTCTTTGCGTTAATGCCTGTGTAATTTCTCGGCCTCTATCGGTGCGGAAATTGAAACAAATAACCACATCATTTTCTGCTATATGCGTAAGTGCTTTTCCTTCTGCATCTACCCCTACAAGGGCAGGCATAAATTCGTCGGTTATGCCCTCGGCGTAGGATTCTTGTACGGCTTCTGCAATATTAGTGCAGGCTTTTCCTTGGCTTTTTACTACTAAATCGTAGGCTAATTTTACCCGTTCCCAACGGTTATCGCGGTCCATGGCATAATACCTGCCAACTGCCGAAGCAAGGGTACCTACACTGGTTTTTAAGTGTTGATTTAGAGAATTAATATAGCCTAAACCCGATTTAGGATCGGTATCTCTTCCATCTAAAAAGGCATGAATAAACACGTTTTTTACGCCGTTTGCTTTGGCCGCATCACATAAACCTTTTACATGATCAATGTGGGCATGCACACCACCATCGGATAATAAACCAATGAAGTGCACATTTTTACCTTCTTTTTTGGCATAAGCAAAGGCTTCTGTTAAAACCGGATTGGTAGCCAAAGCGCCATCTTGCACGGCTTTATTTATTCTACCTAATTCCTGATAAACAATTCTCCCGGCGCCTAAATTCATATGGCCCACTTCCGAATTACCCATCTGGCCTGCAGGTAAGCCAACAGCTTCGCCAGAAGCTTCTAAACGAGCATTCGGATAGGTTTGAAGTAAGTGTTTATAGAAAGGCGTTTTGGCTTGGGCAATAGCGTCAGAATAGTCGGACTTGCCTAAGCCCCAACCATCCATAATGAGGAGTACAGTCTTTTTCGATTTCACTTTACAAATATACCAAAATGCCCAAATATCCTGCTAATTCAGCTTAATAAACCCTCTAATTAGCGTTTAAAACTGATTATCCGTATACTTGTAGCCGCATGATTTCTATTTATTCTATATCGGCACTCATTTTAGCCTATTTATTTGGCTCTATACCTACTGCGGTATGGCTAGGGCAAGGCTTTTATGGTATTGATATTCGGGAATATGGCAGTGGTAATGCTGGGGCTACCAATACCTTTAGGGTTTTGGGTAAAAAGGCAGGCATTGCAGTAATGTTGATTGATATTTTTAAAGGCTGGACTGCTACCAACCTGGCGGCTTTCATCGGCTTATCTGTTACTGGTCCGCAAGATTCGGTACAATTTGTAAATTACCAACTTGCTTTGGGTATAACGGCGGTATTGGGTCACTTATTTCCAATCTTCGCCGGTTTTAGAGGGGGTAAAGGTATTGCCACACTTTTCGGGATGATTTTAGCCGTTCATTTTCAGGCAGCTATCATTTGTGTAGTGGTGTTTGTGGTGGTGTTAAGCATATCTAAATACGTTTCTTTGAGTTCTATTGCTGCCGGATTTTCTTTTCCGCTGAGTATTGTGTTTGTGTTTCATTCGCCCATACGGTCTATTTTATTATATGGAATGTGTATTTGCGTGCTTATTTTGGTTACGCATCAAAAAAATCTAGAACGTTTGCTCAGAGGAAGTGAAAGCCGAGTAAATTTGTTTAAACGAAAAAAAAACTAACTTTTGGTGTAAGAGTTATGTGAAAAATGCACTTGTTTCTTTGAGGAATTGGTTGTGTATTTACAACGATTTTTATTTCAGTAACGTGCTACAGGCCTAGCACTTGGCTAATGGCTTTGGCTTTTAGCAGGCATTCTTCATATTCCTCTTCTGGGATAGATTTGGCCGTAATGGCTCCACCAACCTGAAAAGAAAGGTATTTGGTGTTGGCATTGTACAGCATGCTGCGGATGATGACGTTGAAATCAAAATCGCCATTGGGCTGTATGTAGCCCACCGAACCCGAATAAACTCCCCGTTTGCTGCGTTCGTACTGCTCAATTAGTTGCATGGCCCTAATTTTTGGTGCACCAGTCATAGAACCCATAGGGAAGGTTACTTTCAATATATTCGAAAATGATTGCTTGGGTGCTACTTGGCACGAAATAGTTGAAATAAGTTGATGGACTTGTGTAAAGCTATACACGCCAAAAATTTCATCCACTTTTACTGTTCCAGGCAAGGCGCATCGAGTTAAATCATTCCGAACTAAATCTACAATCATTACATTTTCTGATCGTTCCTTTTCGCTTTGGGCCAAGGCTTGTTTGATGATTTCGTCTTCCTCCTTATCGCTACTTCGGCGGGCGGTGCCTTTAATGGGCTGTGAGAGAAGTGTATTGCCTCTTTTTGCTAGATAGCGTTCGGGTGTTGCAGAGAGAATGTAGTGATTATCCTGTTTAAAAAAGCTGGCAAATGGAGTGGGAGATATGCGATTTAGGGCTATAAAAGCTGCCAATGGGTCGAAGTTTACTTCTTCTGCATAAAACTCTTGGCAGAGGGTTACTTCATAAATATCGCCTTTTTGGATATGTTCCTGCAGCTTTTTTACGGTATCTATATATTCTGCACGGCTAAAACGTTGTGCTACACTTCCTTTAAAACTTAAAGTAGTTTCTCTTAGATGAATTCGGTCAATTTCTTCCCAAATATCTCTAGGGTTTTCGGAACTTATTTCCACTTCTTTTCCCGAAATGGCAATGAGGTGTTGAGGCTTGAAAAAATAGGCATCAGGAAAATCTAAATGATCCGGATTTTTCGATTCCAGCGCTTCTAATTCGTTTTTTAAATCGTAGCCGAGGAAACCGGGTATAATGCGGTCTTGGTTCTTTATAAAGGCTTCAACTTGCGCAAGGGCAGAACCGCAATTCGCTACTAACTCTTCTTCAGCACCGGCGGCGATGAGGCATTCAAAATTGCTGTATTTGCTCGGGTATTCATTCGAATCTAAATAACAAGCTGTATCAAATTGATTGGACCAATGCAGGGCTTTCAGTTTAAATTCTGCAGGATTGCCAAGTACAAAGGTTTGCTTAGTATTCATCGCTTAGGCGATTGAAACGTTTGTTAAGATAAAACGAGAGTTTGTTCTCTATCTGGCCCTACCGATAAATACCGAACCGACACTTCTAGATGTTTTTCTAGATAGGCAATGTAGTTTTTAAGCTTAGTTGGAATTTCATTTTCGGCTCTAATACCGGTTAAATCTTCGTTCCAACCAGGAATAGCTTCCAATACAGGAGTGGCTGTTAGCGCATTGATATCGTAAGGCATGTAATCAATGGTTTCGCCGTTGTATTGGTAATGTGTACAGGCATAAATGGTGTCAAATCCACTCAAAACGTCGGCCTTGGTCATCACCATTTCGCTCACTCCGTTCAATAAAATAGCGTATTTAAGAGCAGGTAAATCAATCCACCCACAACGGCGTGGACGCCCGGTAGTAGCGCCAAATTCGTGGCCAATAGCCCGTAATTTTTCGCCGGTTTCATTTTCTAATTCGGTAGGGAATGGACCGCCACCAACTCGGGTACAATAGGCTTTAAAAATGCCAATTACCTTACCAATATTTTTGGGTGCAACGCCTAAGCCGGTGCATGCACCGGCGGTTGTGGTATTGGAGGAGGTTACAAAAGGGTAAGATCCAAAATCTACATCGAGCATGGTACCTTGTGCACCTTCGGCCAAAACTTTTTTGCCTTGTTGTAGGTATTGGTTAACAAAATGTTCGGCATCTACCTGGGGGATAGCTTTTAATGCTTCGATAGCTTCGAAAAATGCTTGTTCTTTTTCCGAAAAATCGGGCACATCGCCATAATAGGCTAAAATAGAAAGGTGTTTGTTTACCAGTTTTTGGTAACGCTCTTTAAAATCGGGTAATTGTGTATCGCCAACTCGTAGTCCATTTCTACCCGTTTTATCCATATAGGTTGGACCAATACCTTTTAGCGTAGAGCCAATTTTACCAATACCCATTCTACTTTCCGATGCAGCATCTAATAATTGGTGAGTAGGTAAAATAAGGTGAGCACGGCGGGCTATTACCATTTTTTTGTCGGCTACAGGGTCGAAGCCACGAGCCTTTAAGCCATCCAATTCCCTCTTTAAAATAATGGGATCAATTACCACCCCATTGCCAATAAGGTTCATGGTTTTTGGATTGAAAATACCAGATGGG
Organism: Sphingobacteriaceae bacterium; assembly: GCA_044239195.1. Classification (GTDB taxonomy): domain Bacteria; phylum Bacteroidota; class Bacteroidia; order Sphingobacteriales; family Sphingobacteriaceae; genus JAIPAN01. The sequence goes on from JBIIBV010000004.1 coordinate 23,618, forward strand.
ATGGTATTTAACACAAATTTTTGTCCGTTGAATTCTAGGGTGTGCCCAGCATTTGGCCCTCCTTGAAAGCGTGCTATGAGGTCGTAATCAGGACTCAATACATCTACAATTTTGCCTTTTCCTTCGTCGCCCCATTGGAGCCCTAGTAGTACATCAACAGCCATATATGTGTTTAATTTTTGGGATATGAATCGCAGTTTCCTGCCTTTAGTTTGGCACAATTGCCGTATAAGTTTAAAGAGTGGTGTTTAATTTCGAATTGGAGTAAATCGCCCATCATGCTTTGTATTTGTTCAATTCTCGGGTCGCAAAATTCAACTACTTTGCCACAATCGAGGCAAATAATGTGATCATGTTGTTTATAGCCGTATGATTTTTCGAATTGGGCCATATTTTTACCAAACTGGTGTTTGGTAACTAAATCGCACGAAACCAATAGCTCGAGGGTATTGTAGACTGTTGCCCGGCTTACGCGGTATTTTTTATTTTTCATGTGGATGTAAAGGGACTCTACATCAAAATGATCGTTTCTAGAATAAATTTCTTCTAAAATAGCAAAGCGTTCGGGGGTTTTTCTTAAGCTTTTGTTTTCGAGATAAGCCTCAAAAATTTTTTTAACCAGATCTCGGGTTTCGGTGCTAGACATATGCGTTGCTGTGTGCCCCAAATTTATTTAAAAAAACGGATAGCACCCAACATATTTACTACGCTTTTTCCACAGTTATATCCGAGTCGAAACGACGAACGTCGGTTACGCCATATACTTGTTTCAATTTAGCAATTAGGTTATTAAGGTGGTGGGTATCGTTTACATAAACCATAATACTACCATCGAAAATTCCTTCGTGTGAATCTACGGTAATGGAGCGCATATTTACCTTAAAATCGTTCGAAATAATGGTTGTTATTTTGTTTATTAAGCCTACATCGTCAATACCGGTAATATTTAAACCGGTTAAAAAGGCCAACTGTTTTTGGGAATTCCAGCGTGCTTTAACAATGCGGTAGCCAAAATTAGACATGAGTTTGGTTGCATTAGGGCAGTTGGTTCGGTGTATTTTTATGCCTTCTCCTACGGTAACAAAGCCAAATACGTCATCACCGGGTATGGGGTTGCAACAGGTAGAAAGTTTGTAATCGATTTTTTGAAGGTCTTCGCCAATTAATAGCGTATCTACTTCTTCGCTTTTTATTTTTTTAACAAATTCGGCCGGATCGGTACGCTCAAATGGTTTGTATTCGGCGTTTTTTTCGTAGTTGACGTAGTCCTTTAAATCGCCTATATCTATTCCCCCTTTGGCAATTTGGTATAAAAAATCTTGGCTAGCGTGTAGTTTAAAGAAATGGGTTATTTTATTAATATTTTCAATGGTGCTCGGTATTTTTAATGATTTTAGTTTGCGGTCTAAAATCTCCCGTCCTTCGTCGGCTATTCGGCGTTTTTCATCTTTTAAAGACGATTTAATTTTAGATTTTGCTTTTGCCGTAATTACAAAGTTTAGCCAATCTTCTTTAGGCGTTTGTTTGTTTGAGGTGATAATTTCAACCTGATCGCCATTTTGTAATTGATAAGATAGAGGCACCAATTTGTGATTTACCTTGGCGCCAATACATTTGGCTCCTAAATCTGAGTGAATTTCGAAAGCAAAATCTAAGGCAGTGGCATTAGCGGGTAATTGCATGAGTGCACCCTTTGGGGTAAAAATGAAGATCTCGTCAGAGAATAAATTCATTTTAAAATCGTCCAAAAAGTCTAGGGCATTCGATTCCGGATTGTTTAATAATTCGCGAACTTTTTGTAGCCATTGGTCTAGTCCGCTACTTTCGGCATTTGGTGCCTCTTTGTATTTCCAGTGTGCTGCAAAGCCTTTTTCGGCAATTTCGTTCATACGTTCGGTACGTATTTGAACTTCTACCCATTGCCCTTTTGGGCCCATTACCGTAGTGTGTAGCGATTCGTATCCGTTAAATTTTGGCGATGATATCCAATCGCGAAGTCGATCTGGATTGGGACGATAAAAATCGGTTACAATGGAATAAGCTTTCCAACAATCGGCTTTTTCTTGCTCTATTTGGCTGTCCAGAATAATTCGTATGGCAAATAAATCATACACCTCTTCAAATGGTATGTTCTTTTTGCGCATTTTGTTCCAAATAGAATTGATAGACTTTGGTCGACCATAAACCTTGGCCGCTAATCCTTGTTCGTCTAATATTTTCTGAATAGGGTCAATAAATTCTTTAATGAATTTTTCCCGTTCGGTTTTTTTCTCATTTAATCGTTGCGCAATGTATTTGTAGGTAGCCGTTTCGGTGTATTTCATCGAAAGGTCTTCCAACTCCGATTTCATGGCGTATAAACCTAAACGATGTGCCAATGGTGCATACAGGTAAACCGTTTCCGAGGCAATTTTAAGTTGCTTTTCCCGTGGCATAAACTCCATGGTGCGCATATTGTGCAACCTATCAGCAAGCTTTATAAGAATTACCCGAACATCATCTGCCAGGGTAAGTAGCATTTTTCGGAAATTCTCTGCTTGTAAAGAGCTGTTGTAATCAAATACGCCCGAAATTTTAGTTAGGCCATCTATAATTTTGGCTACTTTTTTGCCAAATTCACGTTCAACATCTTCTAAGGTTATGTCTGTATCTTCTACCACATCGTGCAATAATGCACACACTATAGAGGTGGTTCCTAAGCCAATTTCTTCGGCAGCAATTTGGGCAACAGCAATGGGGTGGTAGATATAGGGTTCACCCGATTTTCTACGCATATCTTGATGACTTTCGAGGGCTAATTCAAAGGCCCTTCTAATCATTTTTTTATCCCCTTTTTGTAAGGTTTCTTTACAGGCACGCAACAATGCACGATATCTTTTTAAGATTTCGGATTTTTCTGCCTCTAAATCAATTACTAATTGGGTCATAATGCGTAAATTAGCTAAGCACAAGCTAGCGGATAGACTAATTTGGTCTGATTATTGCTAGATTATGCCGATGCTATATATTTAAAAATAGCCGTAACTTTGTTTGCTAAATTTATGAAATTTTTCAAGCTTTTAGTTCTTTTTTGTACATTTTTTGCCCTTAAAGCAAGTGCACAAATGCCGCACGACCCCTTGGTAAAGGGTAAAAACGATACCATTCGGGTGGCCTTAACACTGGTGGATAATGAACTTATTCCTTGGCTTGCTTTGCCCGAAGTAAAAATTGTAGATACTCGGATTTGGCGTACTGCCGAGCAGCAGGTTGCCTACAATAGATTGCGCTATAATGTGTTGAAGGTGTTGCCTTATGCCATGTATGCACGTTCTAGGTATGCACAATTGCAAACCGAATTGGCTAGAACTAACAATAAAAAAGAACAACGAATTTTACAAAAAGCCTTTGAAAAAGAGGTTAAAGATATGTTTAACAGAGAAATTAAGGAACTTACCATTACGCAAGGTGGTATTTTAATTAAGCTGATTGATAGGGAATTGGGCACCAGTAGCTTTGATATTTTAAAGGAGATGAAAGGTGGATTTACCGCTTTTTTATATCAATCTTTGGCCAGGGTTTTTGGTAATAATTTAAAAAATCGTTACAATGCTCAAGAAGACCGCGATATTGAAAGTATTATACAGACATCACCCTATTATTACCAAAGCATGTAAGGTTTTAACCCTTGCTTTGCCTTTTTAAACCCTTTTTAATGAAATTAGATATACTCGTATTTGCCGTACACCCAGATGATGCTGAACTAGGTTGTTCTGGGACTATTTTAAAATACATTGCCCAAGGAAAGAAAGTAGGTATTGTTGATTTAACTGCTGGAGAGTTGGGTACCAGAGGTAGCAAAGAAACACGTAAGGTAGAGGCTGCCGATGCAAGTGCAATTTTAGGTGTGCATGTGCGAAAAAATTTAGGAATGCGGGATGGTTTTTTTACAAACGACGAAGTGCATCAGCTTCAACTTATCGAAATCATTCGTAAATACCGTCCGCAAATTGTGTTAGCCAATGCGATAGATGATCGACATCCAGATCACGGCAGGGCTGCTGCTTTAGCAACAGACGCAGTTTTTTTGGCTGGCTTGCCTAAAATAATAACAAGTGACACCGGAACAGAGCAGGAGGCTTGGCGCCCTAATTTACTGCTACATTACATTCAGGATAGATATATAAAACCCGATGTTTTAATTGATATAACGCCGTATTGGGAACAAAAAGTAGCCGCTATAAAAGCGTATAAAACACAGTTTTTTAATCCCGAATTGCAAGAGCCAGCTACCTATATTTCTTCATCCGATTTTTTAGATGGCATTGAGGCTCGTGCCAGAGAATTTGGGAAATCAATACAATGCAGTTACGCCGAAGGCTTTACCGCGAATAAAATATTGGGTGTAGCTTCTCTATTCGATCTAAAATAACGCTAAAGCGTTTTAACTACATCTTCTAGCACGTTTAAACCAAGATCTAAATCTGCTTTTTCCATGATTAGTGCCGGCCTAAAGCGTATACTTTGATTGCCACATCCTAAAAACATCACGTTTTTTTCTAGCCCTTTTTTAATAAAAAGATCTCGAGTATTTTTATCTGGAAAGTCGAAGGCGGCAATTAACCCCTTAGCTCTTACATTGCCTACTATTGAATATTTTTCTGCAATGCTAAGCAGCCTGCTATGTAAATATTCTCCTGTACTAGCTGCCTTCCCTACTAGTTTATCTTCTTCAATAATTTCCAAAATTTTGCTAGCCCGTACCATGTCTACCAAATTTCCACCCCAAGTAGAGTTTATCCGAGAGGGCGTAGTAAACACATTTTGTTCAATTTCGTCTACCCGTTTGCTGGCTAAAATTCCGCAAACCTGCATTTTCTTGCCAAAGGCTAAAATATCGGGTCGGGCATTTTCGCCAAAATGTTCGTGGCACCAAAATTTACCGCTTAGGCCTACGCCCGTTTGTACCTCATCGTAAATAAGTAAAGCTTCTTCTTCATCTGCAATAATTCGCAACTGCTCAAAAAACTCTTTTCGTAAATGGTTATCGCCACCTTCCGATTGTATAGGTTCAATAATGATGGCACAAATATCATCCTTGTTTTCAGCTAAGGCTTTTCTAATTTGTGCAATGGATAAGGCTTCTCTTTTTGCAAGATCCTCTAAATTGTTAGCTGATAGTGGGAAATCAATTTTAGGCGTACTTACCCGTGGCCAATTGAATTTGGCAAACCATTTTGTTTTATCGGGATGCGTATTGGTGAGACTGAGCGTATAACCTGTTCTACCGTGAAAAGCATGTTCGAAATGTAAAACCTGAAAGCCTCTTTCTTCTTTATAACCTTTCTGAAAATTCTTTTGAACTTTCCAATCCATGGCTGTTTTAATAGCATTTTCGATAGCCAAGCCCCCACCCGCCACAAAAAATGCGTGTGGTAAATAGGAGGGTATGCCTATTCGCGAAAATGTATCTACAAATTGAGCATACTGCGTGGTGTATATATCCGAATTAGAAGGATTGGTAAGTGCCGCTAATAGTAAATTTTCTTTAAATGCTTCATCTTCCAACATTTTTGGGTGATTGTATCCCAGTGGTACAGATGCAAAGCAGGTGAAAAAGTCTAAAAGTTTTTTCTTGTTTTTGGCGTCGTAAATGTAAACGCCTTTACTTTTCTCTAAATCAAAAGTTAAATCAAAGCCATCGGCTAAAATATGTTTGCCTAAGGTTTGATGAACCTCGGTTGGATCAATGTTTAGTTTATACATAATAGGTAGTTGAGCTGTACTCAAATTTACCAAAAAAGAAATTGGAAAGCTTCTCTTTTTTGCTCAAATATTTAAGCTATTAACGTGTATTTTTATATTTTAGTTGATGACTAACTAGATTGCTGAAAATGAAATGGATCATTTTTACTGAGTACTTCGACGAAATTAGGATCAATGTGTTCTAAATTTGTTTTAACACCATGCAGGCCCGTGAGTCCGCCTGTATGCAACCATAAAATGCGACTACCTCGAGCAAAATACCCCTTAGCAATCAGATCGTGCATGCCAAAAACCAATTTAGCGGTATAAACTTGGTCGAGCAATACCTGATGCTCTTGGTAAAAAGCAACAATAAATTGTAGTAGTTCATCTGTACTTTTCCCATAGCCTCCAAAATGGTATAGCGTGTGCAGTTCCAACTGATCGTTTATAGAAATATGCTTGGCCAGTTCATCGCGTATAAAATCACCGCCTTTTAATACCGGAACTACATGTAGTTTGGTATTTAATTTATTTTTTTGGATGTATGAATATAAGCCAGCCGCCGTAGTACCCGTACCAGCAGCACAAAAAATATGATCGAAAGTTTCGTTGTTTTCCCCTAATATTTCTTCGCAGCCTTTCACTCCTTCGGGTGAAGCACCTCCTTCAGGTATCACAAAAATTGCTGTATTGCCTTTGAAAAAACGCTCTATGCAGCCTTTTTTATTCGTATAGCTTAGGCGATCAACAAAATAAAGTTTCATGCCCGCCAATTTGCAATAGTTGAGCACTTCGTTTTGTTGCTCTTCACCCCGTATAATGGCACTTGCTTGCAAACTCAAAGCCTTTGCAGCAACAGCTGTAGCTAATACATGGTTAGAATATGCCCCGCCAAAAGTAACCACATGTTGCTTACCTTCTTCGGCTGCTTTGTTAAGCGTGTATTTCAGTTTTCGCCATTTATTCCCCGAAATTAGTGGATGAATCAGATCTTCTCGTTTTACAATTACCTGCACGCCCATTTTTTCATACAATGGCTCAAATAATTGCTGTATGGGGCTTGGTATGTGCAGTTGCATAGGTGCAAACATACGGAAAGCCCCCCGAAGAGAGCTTTCCAAAAACGTAAATAGTGATGCATGGCTTATTTTCCAATACCAAGTCCCAGACCTGCATTAAACGATTTGTAGGCGCCCAAGCTGTATGATCCGTACACACGTAAAAAAGCTAAGTGTAACTGAAAACCAAGATTGGTACGCAGCCCACTGATGTCTTTTTGAGAAATGGCAATAGGATCTACAATTGTTGTATACTGGTTATTGCCTGTCTCAAACGGGTAGGTACCTTTTAAATCGACACTGGTTTTAGCACTTTGGTAACCAATGCTAGCAAAGGGAGTAAAGAAGGCCAATTTTTTAGAAATGATGGCTTCTACATTTACCCCTGTGAATTTAGCACTTAGTGATTGGTCGGTGTAAGTACTGTTGCTGGTTTGTACATCTAAAGGCAGGTTGTAACTAAGCTTGGTATAGCCAATTGCAGCGGCTAAATCAAATGGTAGTACTTTATCTGTTTTTTTGCCAGCTAACATGCGTACTAGATTCATTTTTAATCCAGCTCCCGTCATACCAACCGAACCTGCATTTTCACCAAGTTTAATGGTTGGCATGGTACGTAAGGTAAGCTCCAGCCCTTTAATGAGGCCAATGCTAGCTTGTAATTGCGGTGCCGGCACAAAAGGGAGTTTGGCACCTTGGGGCATTACAAATGTTCCTACCACATTGCCGCCACTCTTTAAATTCATAGAGGGCCCAGGCGTTTCTGTCCCACCAATAGTAGGGCTAAGTACAAGCGCCGGATTGGTAGGTTCTAAATTGCTAGATAAGCCCAATTTGCTAACGTCAAATGTTTTATCCTTTTCCGGAATTACCGCTCCTGTTAGGCCAAAGCGTAATTCAAAGCGACCGAGTTTTTTACTAGCCGCAGTATTGTTCCAACCAGAATTGAGGCCGGTGCCCATTCCTTTAAAGAAAGGGTTCATATATGCTTGAATGAGTTTCTGAGCATCAGATTGGCTCGATTTAAATAATCCTTCAATGTCAGACTGTGCAAAACCTTGTACGCAAAGCGCTGAAAATAACATCGTTAATACAATGCCTTTTTTAGAAAATAGGGTTGTTTTCATAATTGAATGGGTTTGGTGTGTATTTAAATTTACAATTTTTGGGCTATAACGTAATTCATTTAAAATTATTCTTTCTGCCCTTCATAAATTTGTTTATACAACTATTATGCCAATCTTTTTCGTTCCCAATCAGAAATAGCCTTATTTTTGGGCATGGATGAATTGCTTGATGCACTAGAACAAGACGAACAAGATTTGTACGAACACCTCCGATTGGTGGTAGATAAAGGCCAATCTTTGTTGCGTATTGACAAATTCTTGATGCATCGCATCGAAAATGCCACCAGAAACCGCATACAAAATGCCATTGAAGCGGGCAACGTTCTGGTAAACGATAAGGTAATTAAGTCAAGCTATAAAGTAAAGCCATTTGATGTTATTTCGGTGGTTTTGCCACATCCGCCTCGAGATACAGAGGTGTACCCAGAGGATATTCCATTAGATATTGTATACGAAGACGACGATGTAATTCTAGTAAATAAACCAGCGGGTATGGTAGTACACCCAGGTTTTAACAATTATACCGGGACATTGGTTAATGCCTTGGCTTTTCATATTCAGCAATTGCCGCAGTTGCCCGGTAATGAGGGTAGGCCGGGCTTGGTACACCGTATAGATAAAGATACTTCAGGATTATTGCTTATTAGTAAAAATGAGGCTTCCTTAACCCAGTTGGCTCGTCAGTTTTTTGATCATAGTATTGCCCGAAAATACATTGCCTTGGTTTGGGGCGATCTTGTAGAAGATGGTACCGTTACCGGGTACATTGGCCGCAGTATAAAAGACAGAAGGGTGATGGATATTTATGCCGATGAAACAAAGGGCAAATGGTCGGTAACACATTATAAGGTATTGGAGCGTTTTGGTTACGTTACGCTTATAGAGTGCCAATTAGAAACAGGTCGTACGCATCAAATTAGGGCGCATATGCAACACATTGGTCATCCGTTGTTTAGCGATGCAAGCTATGGGGGCGATCGAATTTTAAAGGGGACGGTGAATGCAAAATACAAGCAGTTTGTACAAAACTGTTTCGACATCATTCCTCGGCAGGCTTTACACGCCAAAAGCTTGGGTTTTATTCATCCGGGTACCAAAGAGTTTATTCACTTTGAAACGGAATTGCCTACAGACTTTATTGCCGTTTTAGCGAAGTGGAGGCATTATATTCACTATAATCAATCTGTATAATTAACTAGCATGAGTACGCAGTTTATCTATCTAAATAATGAGTTGGTGCCAACAACACATCCCATATTTGCGGCTACACACCGTGCATGGCGATATGGAGATAGTTTGTTTGAATCCATGCGTATGGTAAATGGTGTATTGAAGTTTGCTGAATTGCATGTCGATAGGGTACGAAGGGGTATGAGAATACTTAAAATGGAGGGTTTTACGCAAGTTGACGCTGCTTTTTTACAAGATAAAGTACAAGATTTGGCTCGAAGAAATAAGCTGGGTCCGAATGTTCGTGCTCGATTAACCGCATACCGAGATGGCCAAGGTTTGTATGCTCCAGAAACCAACCAAATGGGTTGGGTTTTAGAAGTAGCAAATAGCGATACGCCAACCTATGAACTGAATGCGAAAGGCTTGTTGGTGGAAGTTTTTTCGGAAGTAACAAAGCCAACGGGAGTATTATCTGCTATTAAATCGGGCAATGCCTTGGTATATGTGTTGGCAGGTATTTATAAGAGCCAACACCGCTTGGATGAGGTATTTATTCTCAATCAAGCAGGATTTTTGTGTGAAGCCAATAGCAGTAATGTTTTTGTAGTGTACGATAAAAAAATATATACGCCTTCTTTGCAAGAAGGGTGTATTGCCGGTGTAATGCGCCAAGTAGTAATTGGCTTGGCAAAAAAACATGGGTTCGAACTGGTGGAAGCACAACTCAATCCGGCCATTTTAGCGCAAGCAGATGAGGTGTTTTTAACCAATGCCAGCAAGGGTATTCAGTGGGTATTGGGTTACGATAACAAGCGTTATTTTAACAACGTTTCTAAATTTTTAAGCGAAGAGTTGGCTAAATTATAAGCGAACACCCCTAAGAAATTCGTCTATTCCCATTTTTTTCTTGCCTTCTAACTGCACTTCTTTCAACGAAAGGTAACCGTCTGTTGCTGCAAATTTTAGGTAGCTTTTGTGGTCGGTGCTGAAAGTTCCGGCAGGAATTTCGGGCTTGCCCGGTTCTATATCCGCACTAAATATTTTAAGCGTTTTATCACCCAAAACCGTAAAAGCAGTAGGGTATGGACTTAAACCTCGAATCTGGTTGTGAATTTGTTCAGCAGCCTTATTCCAGTCAATTTCGCAATCGCCTTTAAACAGTTTTGGTGCATGTTTAGTATCGGAATTTAGCTGTTGTGGGCTAGCTTTAAGCGTGCCATTGGCTAATTCTTGGAGTGTTTTAACCAAGAGTTGAGCACCTTCCACTTTCATGCGATCGTGTAGTTCGCCGGCTGTTTCGTTCGGGCCAATGGGCATTTTTTCTTGCAAGAGAATATCGCCCGTATCTATTTCGTGTTGCAATTTAAAGGTGCTAACACCAGTTTCTTTTTCTCCATTTAAAATAGCCCAATTAATGGGGGCAGCTCCTCTGTAATTGGGGAGTAAAGAACCGTGTACGTTCACCGTTCCTTGCGGAGGCAGGTTCCATACCGTTTCGGGTAGCATACGGAAAGCAACTACCACTTGTAAATCGGGTTTTAGTGCGCTTAATTGGGCAATAAATTCAGGGTCTTTTAGTTTTATTGGTTGCAGTATGGGTAAACCTTGCTCTTGAGCATATTGTTTTACTGCCGATTCGCTCAGTTTTTGACCCCTTCCGGCAGGTTTATCGGGTGCGGTAACTACCCCCACCACGGTATGGCCTGCATGTAGTAATGCCTTTAGCGATTCTACAGCAAAATCGGGCGTACCCATAAAAACAATTCTCCAGCTACTCATCAGGGGTATATCAAATATTTTTTTCGAATCAATTTAAAACGACTGAGTGCGGGTTCCCAACTTTTGCGAATGGCCCGTGCACTTTTGCCTTGTATGATTTGTTGTTTTAAACTAGCCGTGCCGGCTAATTTGTCAAAATTACCCATTTGCGGATAGTTTTTGTTGTCAAAAAATGCTTTTTTAGTTGGATAGGCCTTGTAAAAAGTAAGTAACCAATCTAAATTAAGCTGTTCACCAATTTGCTGGTTGCTTAAATCTACCCCATAGCAATTTTGGCCTAGGTGAATGGGATTTTCGCTCATGCCTGGAATAGATTGAGGGGTAAATGCATACGAAAATTTACCTGCCAACGCTGGAGCGCCCAATATTTGAAACGGAGTATACGTGCCTCGTCCTTGACTAATGATGGTTCCTTCGAACAAACATAAACTTGGGTAAAGTAAAATGGCTTGTTGTGTATTTAGGTTGGGCGATGGTTTAATAGGTAAGTAGTATCGATCTTTGTGGGTATAATTAGCTACCGGAATTACGTTTAAATTGCACTGAATTCCATCTTTCAACCATTTTTCGCCATTAATCATTTGTGCGTATTCGCCAATAGTCATGCCATACACAATGGGTACCGGGTGCATGCCTATAAAAGATTTAAAGGCTGGTTCGAGTACGGGGCCATCTACATAAAAGCCATTCGGATTGGGTCGGTCTAAAACCAGTAAAGGGATGTTGTTTTCGGCACAAGCCTCCATAACGTAGTGTAGGGTAGAGATGTAGGTGTAAAAACGTGCGCCTACATCCTGAATATCGAAAACAACTACGTCTAAACCTTTTAAATCGTCGGCACTAGGTTTTAGATGTTTGCCATATAGGGAGATAATAGGTATTCCTGTTTTTTCGTCGATGTTGTTGGCAATGCTTGCCCCATTGCTACTTTCACCTCTAAATCCGTGCTCGGGCGCAAAAATTTTACTTGGCGAAAAACCTGCAGCCACCAGGCTGTCTATACTCAGTTTTTGCCCAATGGTAGAGGTAATGTTTACCACCAAGCCGATTTTTTTATTTTTTAATACTGGGAAATACGCTGCTGTTTGGTTGGCTCCCGGGCTTATGCTGGCTACTTGCGCTTCTGCGGCAAAATAAGTGTTTTGTAGAAGTAAAAAAGCTATGGCAAGTTGTTTTATCATTTGGTCTGTAAAGGTCTTATCAGAAAAATTTGCACCTTTGCTAAGGTACAAAAAATAGTATTTCCTTGAATTTTAGCTTTTATCTAGCCCAGCGTCTTACCCTAAAATCTAAACGAACCTTTTCGAAGTTAATCGTGCGGATGTCGGTATTGGCTATTGCACTCGGCGTAGCGGTTATGATCCTTTCTATGGCCATTGTAAAAGGCTTTAAGCAGGAAATTAGAGAAAAAGTACGTGCTTTTTCGGGCGATGTGCAGGTACTTAAAAATGATTTAAATTTTTCGCTCGAAAACTCGAGCTTCAGTTTACCTAAATCTGTTTTAGAAGAACTACAGAGCGATTCTTCCTTGCTTTCTGTACAAGCATTTGCTACCAAGCCGGGTATTATTAAAGTAAATAACGAAATTGAAGGGGTTGTGCTCAAGGGTATCGATGATAGCTATTCGGCTAAAAGCATTCAGTCTATATTGGTTTCGGGCAGGTCCATCAATTTTGCCGATAACGTGCAGGCACAGAAAGAAATTTTAATATCTACCCACACCGCCAGGTTATTGCATGTGAAAGTAGGCGATGATTTTGTGATGTATTTTGTGCAGGAGCCACTCCGTAAACGGAAATTTACTGTGGTAGGCGTTTATAATTTAGGGGTAGAGGAGGTAGATAATTCGTATGTAATTGGTAGCCTATCGCTCATTAGAAGACTGAACAATTGGTCCGATAGCCAAGTAGGAGGTTATGAAATTAGATTGAAAGATTTTAATCGGTTGGAAGAGCGGGCAGCAGCCATTCACCAAAGTTTACCTATTGAAGAAAAGGCGTATACGGTAAAAGAATTGTACCCTACTATTTTTCAGTGGTTATCTCTGCTAGATATTAATACCCAAGTAATTTTTGCATTGATGTTGGCTGTGGCGCTCATCAACATGGTATCGGCATTGCTTATTATGATTTTAGAGCGAACGACTTTTATTGGCTTGTTAAAGGCATTGGGAAGTACAAATTGGGCTATCCGCAAAATATTTTTATACCAAGCGGTGTATATTATTGGATTGGGCTTGCTCCTGGGTAATGTTTTGGGGCTGGGTTTTGGCCTCGTGCAGCAGTATACACACGTTTTGTCCTTAGATGAGGCTTCGTATTACATGAATTTTGTGCCTATTCAATTAGAATGGATGGATGTAATTTGGATTAACCTCGGAACGCTTAGTGTTTGTTTGCTGGTGCTCTTGCTGCCAAGTATGCTCATTAGTCGTATAGTGCCGGTAAAAGCCCTACGTTTTTCGTAATTAGCTTATTTTCTTTGCCTCATTCCAAAACACATCCATTTCCTCTAGGCTCATTTCTTTTAAATTTTTACCTAATTCTTGCGCTTTGGTTTCTAAATATTGAAAGCGTTTGATGAATTTTTTATTGGTTTTTTCGAGCGCATCTTCGGGGTTAATGTTTATGAAGCGTGCGTAATTAATGAGAGAGAATAACAAATCGCCAAATTCGCCCTCGGCTTTTTCGAGGTCAATTTTTTCGGTAGAAGTAGCATTAAATTCGTTTTTAAATTCTTGCATTTCTTCTTCTACCTTTTCCCAAACTTGGCTTTTTTCTTCCCAATCAAAACCAACTCCCCGTGCTTTTTCTTGAATGCGTGATGCTTTAATGAGAGACGGTAAAGAGCTGGGTACACCACCCAAAACCGATTTATTGCCTTCTTTAAGTTTCAATTGCTCCCAATTACGTTTTACTTCGGCTTCATCTTTTACCGTGATATCTCCGTAAATGTGTGGGTGGCGTGAAATCAATTTATCGCAAATGCCATTAAGCACTTCGGTAATGGTGAATTGCTGTGTTTCTGTAGCTATGCGTGCGTAAAACACCAAATGCAGCATAAGGTCGCCTAATTCTTTACGAATTTCTTGTACATCGCCATCTAAAATAGCATCCGAAAGTTCGTAGGTTTCTTCAATAGTAAGGTGCCGCAAACTTTCCATGGTTTGCTTTTGGTCCCAAGGGCATTGCTCCCTTAAGGTATCCATAATGGTTAATAAGCGTTCAAAAGCTGGCGCTGGACTAGCTGCTGAAGCTGGCGGAATATTCGCGGGCATTATAGTTTTGACGTAATCTCTGTGCTTAAAGGAGTCACTTTTGATGGGAAATAGGCTACATAATTTCCATTTTCATCAATTAAGAATTTACCAAAATTCCATCCCACGGTAACATCTTCTTTTCCGTTGTTTATTTTTTGGCAAAGCCATTGATATACGGGGTGTTGATTTTTCCCTTTTACGTATATCTTTTCGGTCATTTGGAAAGTAACGCCATAGTTTTTAGAACAAAATTCTGCTATTTCTGTTGCTGTACCCGATTCTTGCCCTAAAAATTGGTTGCAGGGAAAGCCAACAATGATTAGTTTGTCTTTATAGCGTTCTTGTAGTTGCTGTAATCCTTCATATTGTGGCGTAAAACCACATTTAGAAGCAGTATTTACACACAGTACTTTTTTTCCTTTAAAATCTTTAAAGTTGATTTTAGTTTTTCCATCCAAGGCAGTAATTGATAAATCGTAAAAAGATTTTCCAGAAACCGTATTTACTTCGTTCCCTTTTTGGAAAAAGTTGAGGTAATATAGAGCGGCGGCACCACTTAGTGCTAGCACGGCAAAGCTTAGGAGTATTTTCATGTGCGATTAATTTTAAATCTAATGTAAGGCTTAATTTTCTATTTCTATGTCAAAATCAAGCAATCAATCAAAATGTGTATTTTTGCAGCTATGGAAACCAAATCTGCGAAACCAGCATCGTCTTCATTTGTAGTAATGAATGAGTTAGTATTGCCCAACGATACCAATACCCTACATAATTTAATGGGAGGCCGTTTATTGCATTGGATGGATATTGCCGCCGCTATTTCGGCACAAAAGCATTGCAACCGCATTGTGGTAACGGCTTCGGTAGATAATGTATCGTTTCATCAGCCTATTAAATTGGGTGATGTGGTGACGATTGAATCGAAAATTACCCGTGCATTTAACACCTCGGTAGAGGTTCGTTTGGATGTGTGGGCACAAAACATTCCATCCGGAACGAAGTTTAAATCGAATGAGGCCTATTATACTTTTGTGGCTTTAGATGAATTGGGGCAAACCGTTCCGGTTCCTCCAATTTTGGTAGAAACCGCCGAAGAGCAAAAACTATTTGATGGGGCTTTGCGTCGCCGACAATTGCGTTTGGTTTTAGCCGGCAAAATGAAAGCTGACGATGCTACCGAATTGAAAGCGCTGTTTACGAAAGAGTAATTAGCTGCCTAATTCTAAAATACGATCAAATTCTGCAGCTTTTAGCGGCATTACCGATAAACGGCCTTGGCGTACCAAAGAAATATCTTTCAGGTATTCGTCGCCCTTAATTTGGCTTAATGTAACCGGATTTTTTAGTGTTTCTACCGGGGCCAAATCTACCACTACCCAATTGGTATCGTCGGTGGTGGGATCTTGATAAAATTCGCGAAGCACTTTGGCAATTCCTACTACACACATGCCTTCGTTGCTGTGGTAAAATAACACTAAATCACCCTCTTTCATGCCCTTTAAATTATTTCGGGCTTGGTAATTGCGAACGCCATCCCAAAAAGTGCGTTTATCTTCGTTAAACTTTGCCCAACTGTATTTAAAGGGCTCCGATTTTACTAACCAATAGTTCATATTAATGGATGATTTTAAAAATAAGTTCTTTTAACAATTCGCCGTCGGTGGTATTTCCGCTGGCATCTACACCCTTAGATTTTAAATCGTAACTCCGCAAATAGCCAATAATTTGAAACAATTTGGCTTTGGTATAGCTGCGACCTGCCAATTCGTAATCTTTTACAAAAAACGGGTTAACACCCAATTCTCTAGCTAAACCTTGTGGCGATTTATCGATGGCGTAATGATATTTTAAGACCTTGCTAAAATAGGTATTTAATACGCCCAACACCATTTGAATTGGATTTGCTTTGGGGTTGGCAGCAAAATAATCGATAATTTGATTGGCTTTTATTACGTTTCGTTTGGCCAAGGCATCTTGCAATTCAAACACGTTATACTCTTTGCTAATACCAATATTATCTTGAATTTGTTCGGGAGTTATTTCGTGGCCTTTTGCCAAATTCAGCAATAATTTGTCTAGCTCATTCGCAATTTTAGAAAGATCGTTGCCTAAGTATTCGGCTAGTAAAGCTGCTCCACGGGCATGCATGCCAAATCCTTTTTCGCGAACGTATTCCTCAATCCAAGCTGGAATTTTATTATCGTAAAGCGGTGTAGATTCAAATACTACGCCATTTTTTTCGATGGCTTTGTAGGTTTTTTTGCGTTTATCGAATTTGCCGTATTTGTAGCAGAGCACCAAAATGGTACTCGGTAGCGGATTTTCTAAATATGCCAGCCAGGGGTCGCTTCCTTTTTTATCGTCGTCGTCTTTGCCCCATTTCACTTCTTGGGCTTCTTTTACCACTACCACCTGGAAATCGCTCATCATGGGGTAGCGTTTTACGGTGTTTAAGAGGGTAGCAATGTCGGTTTCTTTGCCATACAATACCGTTTGGTTGAAACCTTTTTCTGCATCGCTTAAAACGGTATTTTCTAGTAAATCGCTTATTTTATCGATGTAATACGGTTCTTCGCCGTGTACTAAATACAAGGGTTTAAAACTGCGGGCTTGTATATCTCTAACTAGTTCGGCAAGGGTCATCGGTGCTGCCAAATTACAAATTATTTAGCCTCATTTCTACCATTTTTTTCTGAAATTAGCCGCTGTGTTTCCATACCAACAAACGCCTTTAGCTTTTCCGCCTTATTCCTTTAAATTGAAGGAAGAAGGAGATTCATTATTCATTTTTGATGAAGTGCGAAAAAAGTTTTTGGTTCTAACCCCCGAAGAGTGGGTTCGTCAACACGTGGTGCAATTTCTTATT
Source organism: Sphingobacteriaceae bacterium (assembly GCA_044239195.1). Taxonomy (GTDB): domain Bacteria; phylum Bacteroidota; class Bacteroidia; order Sphingobacteriales; family Sphingobacteriaceae; genus JAIPAN01. Next base: position 40,607 of record JBIIBV010000004.1, read on the forward strand.
CAAGAGAAAAAAGTGCCCAAAGGCCTCATTCAATTAGAAGGCGGATTGAACTACAATGGCCTGCAAAAACGAAGTGATGTGTTGGTATTTAATGCGGCCGGCGAAAAAGTATTATTGGTAGAATGCAAAGCTCCGAATGTGAAAATTAGCCAAGATACCTTCAACCAAATTGCCCGGTATAATTTTGTACACAGAGTGCCTTGGCTCTTGGTAAGCAATGGCTTAGTCCATTATTGTTGTTTGCTTAATTGGGAGCAAAGTAGCTACCAATTTGTGCCCGAATTGCCTCTTTATGCTAATTTATAAAGCGGCAAGATTTGCTTTGAGCAATACAATTTTTGCCTCGGCATCTGCTTTTTTCTGCTCTTCGTTCGCTACTACTTCTGGTTTAGCGTTTTGCACAAAACGTTCGTTGCTCAATTTGGCATCTACCGATTTTAAGAACCCGTTCAAATAATCCAATTCTTTTGTAATGCGCTCTTTTTCTGCCTCGGCATCAATATTCTCACTTAATGGAACAAAGAACTCATCGGTACCGGCCATAAAGGCTGCGGCTCCTGCTGGTTTATCACTTATAAAACTGATCTGGGCAATATTGGCTAATTTGCTAATTATGGCTTCATAGCGTTGGTATTTGATGCCTGAGTTGGCTTTAATTTGCAAATAGAGCGGATCTTTTGGAGAGAGTTGTTTGGTGTTTCGGATGTTTCTAATTTCAGAAATTACCTGCTGTATGCTTTCGAAATCTTTGGTAATGGCTAAATCAATGGCGCCTACATTAGGGTAAGGGGCAACAATACAGCACTCCAATTCGCCTCGTTTTTCAAAAACCTGATCGTGCCACAATTCTTCAGATAAGAACGGCATAAACGGATGAATGAGTTTTAAAATATTCTCGAAGAAGTTAAGTGTAGCTTGGTAGCTTTTCGCATCTATAGGTTGCTGATAAGCCGGTTTCACCATTTCTAGGTACCAGGCACAGAAATCGTCCCAAACCAATTTGTAAATACCCATTAGGGCTTCGGACAGGCGGTAATTCGTAAAATCGTCTTCAATTTGTTGTAAAGCTTGGTTAAAATTGCTTTCGAACAAGGCAATGCTTTGCTCGTTGGGGCAGGCTAGGTTAGTATCTACTTCCCAACCTTTTACTAGGCGGAAGGCATTCCAAATTTTATTAGAGAAGTTACGGCCTTGTTCGCAATAACTTTCATCAAACATTAAATCGTTGCCCGCCGGAGAGCATAATAACATGCCCACACGCACGCCATCGGCACCGTATTTCTCAATTAAGTCAATAGGATCGGGGGAATTGCCTAAAGATTTAGACATTTTACGCCCAATTTTATCACGTACAATGCCGGTTAAATACACATTTTTAAAGGGTGCCTGGCCACGGAATTCGTGTCCAGCCATAATCATGCGGGCTACCCAAAAGAATAAAATTTCGGGAGCCGTTACCAAATCGTTGGTAGGGTAGTAGTAGTTAATTTCTTTATTATCGGGGTCTTTAAATCCATCGAAAACAGAAATTGGCCACAACCAAGAAGAAAACCAGGTATCTACCACGTCTTCGTCTTGTTTTAAATCGGCTAATTGAATGGTGCTATCTAGTTTTTGCGCCTCAGCAAAAGCTTCTTCTTTGGTTTTTGCAATTACAAACTCTCCGTTTGGTAAATACCAAGCCGGAATTTGTTGTCCCCACCACAATTGGCGGCTAATGCACCAATCTTTCACATTTTCCATCCAATGTTTGTAGGTATTGGTGAATTTTTCGGGGATGAGTTTTACTTCGCCATCCAAAACATAGTCTAGAGCGGGCTTGGCCATTTCGTCCATTTTGCAAAACCATTGCATGGATAATTTGGGTTCGATAACGGCATCGGTGCGTTCAGAATAGCCTAATTGCGATTTATTATCTTCTACTTTTTCTAAATGACCGGCTTCTTCTAAGAGTACCGCAATTTTTTTACGGGCTGCAAAACGATCTTCGCCGACTAAAATTTGGGCTTTTTCGTTTAAGGTGCCATCGTCGCTTAAAATATCAATTACAGGCAATTTGTGCTTAATGCCCAATTCGTAATCATTTAAATCATGGGCAGGGGTTACTTTTAAGCAACCGGTTCCAAAATCCATGCTCACATATTCATCCTGAATTACTGGTATTTCCCGATTGAGTAATGGAATGAATACAGTTTTACCTTTCAAATGAACATAACGCTCGTCGTTCGGATTTACGCAAATGGCAGCATCGGCCATAATCGTTTCCGGTCGGGTAGTAGCAATGGTTAAATAGGTACCAGCCTCTCCGCTAATGGCGTATTTAATATAATATAGTTTCTGATTTACTTCTTTACGAATTACCTCTTCGTCAGAAACGGCCGTTTTCCCTTTCGGATCCCAGTTTACCATGCGTACCCCACGGTAAATCCAGCCTTTTTTATACAAGTGAATAAAGGTGTCTATAACCGCTTCTGAGAGAGATTCCTCCATCGTAAAACGGGTGCGATCCCAATCGCAAGAAGCACCTAATTTCTCTAGTTGTTTGAGAATGATGCCTCCGTATTTGTCTTTCCATTCGTAGGCATAGCCTAAAAACTCTTCTCTACTTAAATCTTTTTTCTCAATGCCTTTTTCTTTGAGCATGGCCACCACTTTGGCTTCGGTGGCAATAGAAGCATGGTCGGTACCCGGTACCCAGCAGGCATTTTTACCCTGCATGCGGGCTCTACGAATTAATACATCCTGAATGGTATTGTTTAACATGTGCCCCATGTGCAGTACCCCCGTTACATTGGGTGGCGGAATAACAATGGTATAGGGCTCCCGCTCATCGGGTAGGGAGCGAAAAAATTTCTTTTCTAGCCAGTAGCTATACCATTTTTCTTCTGCTTCTTTTGGGTTATATGTTTTAGAAATACTCATTTTAGGTTGTATGGCTGCAAAAATAGCATTTAAGCAAACAATTTCGACTGATTTTATAGCCTTTTTAGGAGAAAAATTTCATTTCACTTTATATTACTCTTATCTTCATAGTATAAAAAGCACAAATTAAGATATGAAATATTCATCCTATTGGCTGTTAAGTGCAGCTTTGCTTTGTGGATTATCGGCCTCGGCACAGCACGATTCGCCTAAAATTCCAAAGAAGAAATTTATTGACGCAAGTAACATGGACCTGAATTACAAGCCAGGTAATGATTTTAACTTGTATGCTAGTGGTACGTGGATTAAGAACAATCCGGTGCCTGCCAAAGAAACCCGTTGGGGTAGTTTTAACGTATTGCGTGATTTTAATATCAATGCCGTTAAAAATATTTTACTAGAAGCCGAAAATGATAAAACAGCGAAAACTGGTTCTGTAAAGCGTCGTATAGGCGATTTTTATGCTGCCGGGATGGATAGCATGAGCATCGAAAAATTAGGTGCTAGTCCAATTTTACCCGAATTGGCCAAAGTTGCTTCGGCTACTAGTTTAGAAGATATTATTAGTGAAGCAGCCATAATGCGTACGCAGGGCTTAGGTTCTCCGCTATTTAGCTTTTATGTAGGCCAAGATCGTAAAGAAGCTACTAAACTGATTGCCCAGCTTGGGCAGGGTGGTACTACTTTACCCGATCGCGATTATTATTTAAAAGCAGATGCCCGTACTCTAAAAATTCAAGATGCGTATAAAAAATACATTACGCAGTTGTTTGTTTTAAGTGGTAGTATGGATGAATTAGCTAAGAAAAATGCCGAAACTATTTTCGCTATTGAAAAAGCCTTGGCAACTGCACAAATGAGCCGTGTAGAAATGCGTGATCCGTATAAAACCTATAATAAATTTTCGGTAGCCGATTTTTCTAAAACCACACCAAACATGAATTGGGCCACCTTATTACCTAAAATGAAGGTAAGTGGTCAGGATACTATGTTGGTAGGGGCACCTAAGTTTTTTACCGATTTAAATGCTCTTTTAGTAGCCACTCCCGTAGCTGATTGGAAAACGTATTTGCAGTGGAATGTGCTAAAAACATCTGCACCTTATTTAAGTTCTGCTTTTGTGGATGCCAATTTTGCCTTTACACAAGTGCTCTCTGGACAAAAAGTACAAACTCCGCGTTGGCAACGCATGTCGCAATTAACCGATGGTACCTTGGGTGAATTGTTAGGCCAGTTGTATGTAGAAAAACATTTTAAGCCAGAAGCCAAAGTCCGTATGGAGCAAATGGTTGCTAATTTGATTAAGGCCTACGAAATACGTATTAAAAATTTAGATTGGATGAGTGCCGAAACGAAAGTAAAAGCCTTGGATAAATTGCATGCATTTACTCCTAAAATTGCCTATCCAGATAAATTTAAAAATTACGATGGCTTAACGGTTACTAAAACCAATTTCTTGCAAAATCTTCGTAGTGCCGCCGTTTGGGGTTATGCTGATATGGTTAGTCAATTAGGCAAGCCAGTTGATAAAACTCGATGGGGCATGAGTACCCCAACGGTAAATGCTTACTACAGTCCGGTGCTAAATGAGATTGTATTTCCGGCAGGTATTTTGCAATTCCCATTCTTTGATGTCAATGCCGATGATGCTGTAAATTATGGTGGTATTGGAGCCGTTATTGGTCACGAAATTTCTCATGGTTTTGACGACTCTGGAAGTCAATACGATAAAGATGGTAACCTTAAAAATTGGTGGACTGCAGAAGATTTAGCCAAATTCAAAGAAAAATCCAAGGCTTTACAAGCGCAGTTTGATGCTTATACCGTTTTAGATACCATTCACGTAAATGGTAAATTAACCATGGGTGAAAATATTGGCGATTTGGGGGGTTTAAATGCCGCTTATGAAGCTTACAAAATGACAGCCGAATGGAAGGCTGGAAAAGTAGTTGACGGCTTTACACCCGATCAACGTTTCTTTTTGGCTTGGGCACAAGTGTGGCGCACTACCATTTTGCCTGAAACAGCCGCTCAGTTAATTTTAACCGATTCGCATTCACCTGGTGAATACCGTACCATTGGTGCTCCTGTAAATATGGATGCTTGGTATAAAGCCTTTAACATTCAACCGGGCGATAAATTGTACAAAAAACCTGAAGACCGAATTAAGATTTGGTAAACAAATTCAAAGCCCCTGATTTCAGGGGCTTTTTTTATGCGTACATACTAAAGTGCTTGGGCTTTGAGTTAATAGCGTATGATTTGGATATACCGCATAGAGCTATTCATTACTTTTTGTACAATTGTTTTTATTGTTTTTAACCTAAAAGGTGCGAACAAAGATTTTGGACTTTTGTTAAGTATTTTATTGGTAACAGTTTTTCTATTGGTGCTCGGTATTCTCCTGCAAATGTATTTCAATCAATTGATGGTAGCTATTTGTGTATTAGCCATTCCCACGCTACCCGTACTGCTTTATTTATTTTTTGTACTCTTGTTTATCATTCTTAAGCCCGATTTTAAATAATTAGGCAACAAGAGCTGTGGCTAGTATCTTTGGGCAATGCAAACGCCCATTTTAGTCCCCACTGCCGATGGCTCATTAACCCTATTTCAACCCGAAGTAGGCGAACACTACCACTCTAAACATGGCGCACTGCAAGAGAGCAAGCACGTGTTTCTGGAATCAGGATTAGGTTATTTTTTGGCGCAAAACCCTCAGCCTGCGGTACGAATATTAGAAGTGGGGTTGGGTACCGGTTTAAATTTCTTGTTAACGGCAGATTATGCTGCAAAAAATTCATTACAATTAGAATATACAGCTATAGAAGCCTATCCCTTATCCGAAACTTTAGTAGCGCAAACAGGTTATAGTCACTTTGTGGAAGAGGATATTTGGAAGGGATTTCTAGCCAACTATCAACAAGTATTTTCGTCACCTACCGTCATTTTTTCTGGCATTAGCCTAAACGTGGCAAAGAGTTTATTGGCCGATTTTGCGATGGAAGGCCAAGTAGATGTGATTTATTTTGATGCCTTTGCAGCCATCCATCAACCCGAAATGTGGACGACCGAATCGTTAGAAAAAGTTTGCAGGTATTTAAAACCTAGTGGTGTTTTTGTAACCTATGCCATTACCGGAAATTTAAAACGCAGTATGAAATCTTTAGGTTTTGCAATCGAGAAGGCTCCAGGCGCACCCGGAAAGCGGGAAATGCTCAGAGCAATTAAACTAGTTTAACGATTGGCGGAGTTGAGTTGCGTAAAGCCAACCAACTCATCCCAGCGGCCACCCGGCTTGCGGTAATACACTAAAATTTGGTAATTGTTTTCCGTTTCTATATGTGAACCTTCAAAATAGGTGTTATTTAAAACACCATCCGCTGCTAGCCAAACGTATTGGTAATCGTATACACCTTGTTTCACAAATGCATTTCCCACAAATTTTCGGCTCGATTCTAGGTAAGTAAGTTTATTTTCTTCTTTCAGTTGAAAATTATTGAAAGCCCCTACGATATATGCAACGCCATCTTCTTTGAGTTTTGTGGCATTTAATCGGAATTGAACGGTAGCGTAATCGGCATCGGTTGTTGGGCTTCTGCCCTCTTGGTTTCGTATAAAAAATGCACCATTTGCATCAAAAACAAAACTATATGCCGCTGTTGTATAAGAAGGTTCCGGCGTTAGTGTTACCCAATTGGCCGAATCTTTAGTGATGGTACTTACACGTTCCGATTGGTAGCGCAAACTTCGCAAATCGAAATGCCGAAACTCATTTCCGCCAGCAAAATCTAAGGTGTTTAGGTCGTTATAAACAAGCGCATCGCCACGCACAAAAGTTGGTTTTGTAATTTTTTGAGCACCGGCTACTCGGCCATTTTGAAAAACCTTGGCCCACACATCAAGGTAGGGGTTTTGTATACTTAAACTCGAGGTTTGTATGCTGAAATTGATTTTTTGATTTTCACTTCTTGCCGATACGTTTGCAGAACGTACCAGTTCAGCCTGAACACTTACACGCTTACTTTCTACATAAAATTGCCTAGTTAGCAGTATTTTACGTGGGTTGGCATCTTCATACACTTTAAGCAAATAATTACCCGATAGTTTTGGTTTAATGCTAAAATTAGGCAGAATGACTTCGTAATGCGTATATTTTTGTAGGGTATTAAAAGAGGAACGGTAGTTGGTTATCCGCTCTTCGGGAAAGCTTTCTAAAAACTCAATGGGTGAGAGGCGACTGCTATTCCACTCGGCATCGCAATGCTCTACGCTGTAATATAAAGATCGTATACCAGGGCGCAAATCATCAAAAGCCAACAGTAGTTCTTCGGAAGAATTTAAGGTGTAAATTGGAAAAGATTGCTCCTTGTTTCGGTTGTAAAATTCTACCGTGCGTATTTCTGGAATATAGGTTGCGTTTTCGTAGCTATAAGCTTGTTCTGGAGCGC
>JBIIBV010000042.1:0-15056 GCA_044239195.1 Sphingobacteriaceae bacterium
AAAGACCGTAACCTAGGTTAAGATCACCTTCGGCATAATCTTTTACACCTCCTGCTAGGGTACTAGGTGCAGTTGAACCCACATTAAAGCCTACCGACCAGGTTCTGTATTGTGTTCTGCCACCAAAAGTTTTTGGGGTTGAGTTTGTTGCCGATTCTTGTGCAGTTGAAACGGCATTTAGGCCCAACAAAAAAACGATTGAGAGGGCAACAACTTTTTTAAATGTAGAAAAAATCATATTCTATTTTTTAAGGTTAAACTATTTCTTTTTGTACAATTTTTTTGCAAAAATAATGATAAGTTTGGCTCAAGCAAACCTATTTTTATACGATGTCCTTGTGATTGTATTATATATCGTGTAAAGATAGAATTATTATACTAAAAATCATTATAGTTAATATTAAATTATTATGAAATACACAGCCCCTGATGCTAGTTTATTTGTCCTGAACCGGAAAAATTTCGCCCAGCGTTTAAAACCTAAATCGATAGCAATTTTTAATGCGAACGATGAACAGCTACGCAGTGGCGATCAGAATTTTGCTTTTAAGCAAAACCCAGATTTATTTTATTTAAGCGGCATAGATCAAGAGCAAAGCATTTTAATCTTGTTTCCTGATTGTCCTAATCCATTGTATAGGGAGGTGCTTTTTTTACGTCAAACCAACGACCATATTAAAGTGTGGGAAGGCCACAAATACACCAAAGAAGGGGCCCAACAAGCTTCAGGTATACAGCAAATTTTTTGGCTCGATGAGTTTTGGACTGTGTTGCAGTCTTTTATTCATTATGCCGAAAACATCTATTTAAATACCAACGAGAACGACCGTTCGGTGTACGAAGTGCCTTACCGCGATTTACGTTTTATACAGCAATTGAAGGAGCGCTATCCGTTACATCAGTATGAGCGTAGTGCCTTAATATTGCGTGATTTACGCCCCTTAAAATCGGAAATAGAGGTTCAATTGACCAAAAAAGCCTGCGAAATTACTCGTGATGCCTTTGTTCGGGTATTAAAATTTACCAAGCCGGGGGTAAGTGAATATGAAATTGAGGCCGAAATTATTCACGAATTTATTCGCCAAAGAGCAACCGGGCATGCGTACAACCCCATTATTGCATCTGGCCCCAATGCCAACATTTTACACTACAACGATAATAACCAAGTGTGCAAAGCTGGTGATGTTATTTTGTTTGATTTTGGTGCCGAATATGCCAATTACAATGCCGATATGAGCCGCTCTATTCCGGTAAGCGGTAGGTTTAGCCCACGCCAAAAAGAGGTATATAATGCGGTATTAAGAGTAATGCGGGCGGCAACAAAACTATTAGTTGCTGGTACTATTTGGAACGACTATCACGATGAAGTAGGTCGTATTATGGAGTCTGAACTAATTGGGCTGGGTTTGTTAGATAAGCAAGCTGTAGCCAAACAAAATCCGGCAGCCCCACTTTATAAAAAGTACTTTATGCACGGCACGTCGCACCATTTGGGTATTGATGTGCACGATTTTGCCAGCCGCTACAAAGCCTTTGAAGTAGGTAATATTTTAACCTGTGAGCCGGGCATTTACATTCCCGAAGAAGGTTTGGGTATTCGTATTGAGAACAATATTTTAATCACTAAAAACGGTAATATTGATTTGATGGCCGATATACCCGTGGAGGTGGAAGAGCTGGAAGATATTATGAACGGCTAGTCCAACTATCTATAAACTGGTAGAGATTAAAATCACTTTTTTTAACAGCTTCAGCAAGATCTTGTTGGAGCTGTTCTTTGTTTAGGCCTGCCGTAAGTTTTTGTTGAAGCAATTGCCAGGCTTTTTGTACTAATAACTGTTGTTTTTTGGCTGATGGTGTTTTCTCAAAATGATCTATAAAGTCTATGAGTTCTTCTATGCCTTTTTCTTTGCTAGCCACGGTGCTTAACACCGGTACGGGTTCTGCTTTTTGTTGACTTAATTTTTTCAAGGTATTGGCAAAGGTATCGGCTCCTTCGCGGTCGGCTTTGTTTACCACAAATGCATCGGCAATTTCCATTAAACCCGATTTTATACCTTGAATTTCATCGCCAGCCTCGGGTACCAATACCACCAAGGTAATATCGGCAAGCCCGGCAATTTCTACTTCCGATTGACCAACGCCTACGGTTTCCACCAAAATATAATCGAAACCTGCGGAGCGCAATACATCGGCCAGCTCGATGGTTTTGGTAGATAAACCACCCAAAGAACCACGTGTGGCTAAGGAACGAATAAATACGTTGGGTTTGGTAAACTGTTCGGCCATGCGAATGCGATCGCCGAGTAAAGAACCTAAATTAAAAGGAGAGGTAGGGTCTATGGCCAATACCGCTACGTATTTTCCTTGGGCGCTCCAGTGGTTTAGCAGCGCATTTACTAAAGTACTTTTGCCTGCTCCTGGGGGGCCGGTAATGCCAATAATGGGCGTAGCATTAGGCTTTAGTCCAAGCAAAATATCGCGATAGCCCGCTATGCTATTTTCTACCAAGCTGAGGGCTCTCGATAATTCCTTAAAATCTGTTTTACTAGCCTTTAGCATCTTACAAAAAACACGTTTTTTATTTGCATTCCAAAATCTTCAACTAAATGAATTACATTCCTTTTCGAAAAAGGATGGATTATCTATAAGATTAAAAAGTATATTCGCTTGCTGAATGCTAATATTTTTTAAGCCTATTCTAAATATGTTTAATAATGTAACTTTGTGAATTGTAGTTAATTGATGAAAACTTATTTTCGCCTAATTTCGTTTGCCAAACCCATTGAAAAATTTGCGTTACCGTATATTTTTGCCACCATACTGTCTATTATATTCAATACCCTCAACTTAGCCTTGTTGGCACCCCTTTTAGAAACTTTATTTTTTCAGAATGGAAAAACAAAAATAAGCGCACCCCCTAGTTCTAGTTGGGATATAATGGGACAGTTTAAATATTACATACAAATTGCTATAGAGCAATACGGCACTTGGGGTGCTTTGCAAATCGTGTGTGCCTGTATTATCGGCTCGGTGGTGTTGGCTAATATTTTCAGGTATCTATCTCAGCGTATTATGGAAAATTTACGGGCGCATACGCTTTTAAATCTTCGTAAATCGGTCTTCGATAGCGTAATGAATCTCCATCTGGGCTATTTTAACAACGAACGTAAAGGAGATATCATGTCTAAAGTATCCTCGGATGTGCAGGTAGTACAATACTCTGTAACTAGTACGCTTTTGGTGGTATTTAAAGAACCGGTTCAGCTGATTGCCTACATTCTGATGTTGTTTTTAATTTCGGCCAAACTCACCTTTTTCGCTTTGCTTATTATTCCGGTTTCGGGTTTGGTAATAGCCCGTTTGGTGAAACGCTTGCGTCAACAAGCTGTAGCTGCTCAAGAATCGTTAAGCAGTATGGTTACCTTTTTAGATGAGGCTTTATCGGGTATAAAAATTATAAAAGCATTTAATGCCACCCAGGTGGTAAAAGAGAAATTTAATACCGAAAATAAACATTATACGGGTTTGTTACGCTCCATGGCCCGCAGGCAACAGTTGGCGTCGCCTGTATCGGAAACACTTGGTGTAATGGTGGTGTGTGGTATTGTGTTGTATGGTGGCTATCTCATTTTATCGGGAGATAAGGGATTAGAAGCACCGGCATTTATCTCTTACATTGCTTTGTTCTCCCAAGTAATGCGCCCAGCAAAAGCCATTACCGATTCCTTTAGTCAAATTCACCAAGGTATTGCAGCTGGCGAACGGGTATTGGCACTTATCGATACTCCTTCAGAAGTAAACGATGCTCCGAATGCAGCATCCGCTCCAGTATTTACCAGCAGTATTGAATGTAAAAACATATCGTTCTCGTATGGCAATCGGGCTATTTTAAAAGACATTAATTTAAGCATTCCGGCTGGAAAAATGGTGGCTTTGGTGGGTCCATCAGGTGGCGGTAAATCAACCTTAATGGATTTAATTCCCCGATTTATTGATCCGCAGCAAGGACAGATTTTGTTTGATGGCGTAGATGTAAAAACGCTTAAAATGGATAGTATTCGTTCACAAATGGGTGTAGTAAATCAAGATTCGATACTTTTTAACGATACCATTTTTAATAACATTGCTTTTGGCAGACCCAATGCCACGGAAGCAGAAGTAATTGCTGCTGCTAAAATTGCCAATGCACACGATTTTATTCAAGAAATAGAGCAAGGCTATGAATCCAATATTGGCGACCGTGGTTTAAAACTTTCGGGTGGCCAGCGCCAGCGTTTGTGTATTGCTAGAGCTGTATTGGCCAACCCGCCGATTATGTTATTAGATGAAGCAACATCTGCGTTAGATACAGAATCTGAAAAATTAGTACAAGATGCTTTAAATAATTTAATGCAAAACCGTACATCAATCGTTATTGCTCACCGTTTAAGCACCATACAACAAGCTAATTTAATTGTAGTAATAGATAAAGGTGAGATTGCTGAAAGTGGTACTCATCAAGAACTGATCAGTAAAAGCGGTTTGTACAAAAGGTTAATTGACATGCAAACATTTAATGATTAATATGTCTTTAATTTCAATTGCACTCTCTGTACATATAATGGCGAAAAATATCTTATTGAGCAATTAGACACGCTGGTTAATCAAACTTACCCAAAGTTAGAAATTATTGTTGTTGACGATTGTTCATCAGACAAAACAATAACTATATTAAATGATTACCTCTCAAAATTTCCTTTTATAAAACTATATCAAAATGAGCAAAATCTTGGTTATATCAAAAATTTCGAAAAGGCTATATCACTTTGTAATGGAGAACTGATTGCATTAGCTGACCAAGATGACGTTTGGGATTTGAATAAGCTTACAATAATGGCAGAGGCTATTAATGAAAATATGCTACTCTATCATAATTCAGAATTTATTACCCAAGATGGCAAACGCATGAATAAGAAAATGACTGATGTCAGAAATTTTTATTCGGGATCGGATTCAAGAATATTTCTTTTTGAAAATTGCGTTTCTGGCCACTCCATGATGTTTAAAAAGGAATTAGTAACTAAATTAGGAAGTTTTAATAGCACAGTATTTCACGATTGATGGATTGTATACGTTGCTTGTAATAATGGCATGATAGCTTATATCGATGATAGTTTGGTAAAATATCGTCAGCACAATAATGCAAACACCAATATTTTAAGGCTTGATAGAAAGGATTTAAAGAAGCGAGATGCACTTTTACAAATTGAAAAAGAACAGCAACGTATTAAATTGTTTGCATCATATCCTCATAATCAGCACCAACCTTTCAAGTCAAAACTACTTAAACTGGTTGATAGCAGAATGAACTCATACTTTTCATTTGCACTGGCATTCTTTATTTTCAGACATCGCTCTAAACTTTTATTTATTCATAAAAAATCTGGATTGAGCAAATTTAATTTTACACTTAAATATGCTTGGGGTTATTTCTTGAAAAAACGATTAGCTTAAAGTTCAAGTAAAAGTTTCTGGTATTTGGAAATTTGATTTTCAACCGTATACTCCATCGCAGACAATCTTAAAAGTTCTTTATCAGTATTTAGATTTTGATGCATATTTTCCATTGCAACAATCATATCGTCTACATTCTGATTAGCTATAACTTTACCCATTCCCTCTTTTATAAAGCTTTTAGCCATGCCAACATTAAAAGATAAAATAGGAATTTCTAAATATGCAGCTTCTAGCATCACCAAAGAAAATGATTCTTCAGAAGAAATTAACAACAGCCCATTTGCTAAAGATAAATGCTCATAATATTCTTGCTCAATAGCCCCTGTAAAAATTAATTTTGATGGATAATTTTTTGCCACAACGGTTTGAATATAATAATCTGAACCACGATCTTGAACTCCCCCAATCCAAACAATTTTAACAGGCTCATCGTTAAAATACTCTACTAGTTGCAAAACGCAATTTAACCCCTTCATGTAAGCAACGGTTCCAGAGATTACCCAAACAAAGTCATGATCTTCTATTCCTAATTCTTTTCTAATCGCTTTAATTCTACCTTCATTAGGCTTGATTGTTTTTTCATCAATGAAACTGTTCTGCAATTTAATTTGTGGATGTCCGATAGCTTCCAATTTCTCGCAAACAAGTGTAGAGCATCCAATTAATGAGGAAGAATAATTTATAATGTCCTTAAATTCATTTGCTTTTATAAATGTAAAGGCAAACAATAATTCATGAAAATGAGTTGCTATATTAACATTTATTTGATTTGCAGCGCCATGAGCTTGTGGAATTAAAATAGTATTTACGTACCATAAATCGGCTTTAAATTTAGCTTGTATTTTTTTAAGTTGATATCCTATTGGTTCTACCCCAAACAACTTTAGCAAACCTCTAAATGCCTTTTTATACCAATTTTTACTCCCTTTATAACTAATACTTTTTTGAATGTTATTTGGAATTTGATCAAATAACTCGCCCTTGCGCAAACAAAAAAGATATACCTCAAATTGCGAAGTATCTAAATTATTTAATAGATGCCACAATACCATTTCAGAACCTGTTCTAGCAAAACTTGGCGTGATAAATAGTATTCTTTTTTTCATCTAAAACTGATTAATGCTGATTAAATATTTTTTTTATAAACTTTCTGGTTTTTAAAAAATAACTGATTTTTTTTGCTTCAAGTTGTAAATCTTGTAAGTGTTTATAATCTTTTATAAACCTTGGAAAAAATTCTTTTAGCACGTTTAATCGTTCCTCATTTATAGCCTCCAAATTCTCTGGTTTCGAACTCAATCCATTGAAATTATATGCAGCTATCAATAAGTCTATATGTCTATAGCTACAATTAAATTTCGCAACCGCAAGTATAAAAAATTTCCAATCTGCTACTATTTTTAAGTTTTCATCGTATAAACCTATCAAATCGAATAAAGATTTTTTTATAAATGTGCTTGGATGCGGAATTGTAGAGGTAAAAAAAGTTTGAAAAGTGAGTGTAGCTGGCTGATTCCAGGTCCATTCGTTTTCATCTGTAAAGAACAATAAATCGCCATACACCAAATCGGCTGTTAAACCTTTATGTACTGCTTTTTGTATGATATCTTTATCAATCAGTTTGTCTCCACTATTTAAAAACAACAAATAATCACCTTTACTAGCTGCAATTCCTTTATTCATTGCATTGTAAATTCCACTATCTGTCTCAGTTAAAGAGTAGCTAATATTTTCTTTATGCTGCTCAATTATTTCCACACTTCCATCTGTAGAGCCACCATCAATAACTATATAATCTATATTTGTATAAGTTTGAGCTATAACAGAGGCTATAGTTTGCTGCAAGCCAATACAATTGTTATAATTAATAGTAATAATTGATATTTTTGGTTTTTCAGCAATCATATTAAGCAAGTAGTAATCTTTTATTTACGTTAAGTAGGTTATCAAAAATAGATTTTTAATCCCGAAAATAATGATAAAAATATTGTTCGATCATCAAATATTTAGTGAACAACACTACGGAGGCATTTCGAGGTATTTTGCGAACTTATGTAAGGGTGTAAATGAAAAAAATAATGCTCAAGTTAAAGTTGGCGTTCGATACGTGAAAAATTATTACCTAAAATTTTACCCTCAAAGTTTTAATAATTTTTTTGGCAGATGGTTTTTAAAGAAGACCAATAAAAGATATCGTTACAACCAAAAATATAGCATTTCACTACTTAAAAACAATGATCACGATATTTTTCATGCTACCTATTATGATAATTATTCTTTAGCCTTTAACAAAAAACCTTTGGTGATCACTATTCATGACATGATACATGAAAATAATCCAGAGATGTTTGCAGATTCGGAAATTATCATTGCTCAAAAAAAGAATATGATGCAAGCTGCTACCGCAATAATTGCCATTTCAAACTTTACCTTGCATGAAATTGTTAAATTTTACCCGCAATTTGCATCAAAAATAACTGTAGTTTACCATGGAATAGCTACTTTACAAAAAACAGCTGTAAAGGATTCAACTACACCAGACCAATTTATTTTGTTTGTTGGGGAAAGAAAAAATTATAAAAATTTTAATGTGATGATAAAGGCTTTAGCTCCAATTTTTGTAAAAAATAAATCTTTAAAACTTGTTTGTGCTGGAGGAAAGGAATTTAACATTGATGAACTTAACTTATTAAGCGAGCTCGAAGTTTTACCTCAATGCCAACAAATTAATGCTGATGACAATCTCTTAAATCTGCTTTACCAAAAAGCTTTAGTTTTTATTTATCCATCATCGCAAGAAGGTTTCGGATTACCTATTTTGGAAGCTTTTAAGAATAATTGCGTAATTGCATGCAGTAATCAATCGTGCTTGCCAGAAATTGGTGCTGATGCGGTTCAGTATTTTGATCCAAACGACGGGCGATCAATACTCAATGCCGTTGAAGAATTGTTAAACAATCCTAAATTGGTAAATGAACTCCAAAAAAAAGGCACAAAACGCTTAAAAGAATTTTCATTGCAAAAATGCATTGAGCACACATTAAAGGTTTATGGACAGGTAATTTAAATTATCTGTTTATAAACTTTCAACATAAATGATTAACCGAAAAACTCCATCTCCTTAGCTATAACCTCTTCCGCTAATTTATCATCATCTTTGTGGAAAATAACAACATCAAAATACGGAAATGCGCTTTCTTTATTATAAATATAGGCAAATAATTGTTGAAGAAGAATCTTGTTATTTAAATCAGTGGAAAGCAGGAACTTCCCAAAATTATCATAATAAAGCATTTTACTATAGCCTAATTTAATAAAATCTTCAAATATTGATAATCCATCGTCATTTTGTTGAGCAAGAAAAACAGAGTCATATTCAAAGAACAAAACAGGTTTATTTTTCCTTATTGTTTCAAAAGAGCCTCTTAAAATCTTAAAATCGAAACCGTCAGTATCTGTCTTTAACAATTTGATATTATTAATTTTATGGTTTTCGATCAAATCATCAAGCTTAATTATTGATATTGAATCTTTGCTATCACCTATACTTATTTTTGCTGTTCCCTGTGCATTATCAATGATGATATTCTCATTTTTACTTTCTTCACCTAAGAATGTTTGATGAACCTTTACATCAGAAAACAATCCACAATTTTTCTCCAATAATTTCACATAGATTGGGTCTCCTTCAATTAAATGAATAAATTGGTTAATTCCTTCAGACCTTAATAAAGCAGCCGAATCACCAATATTAGCTCCAACATCAATAATCTGATAGTCATGATATTTATTTTCTATGTACTTAGCAATACGAGGAAAGTTTCTTGAGTAATATTTAAACTGAACTAAATAATCTTCAATAGGATGCTCGTAATTTGCTACTAACTTGTAATTACCAACTTTAACTGACTTTTCTATAGGAAGCTTTTTTTTACTTCGAAAAAATGTTCTTAAACCCATTATTGATCAAGGTATTTATGAGAGTGTGCTAAGATAATAAAACTTTGAATATCTACTAGACAAATTGAGGGGAAAAGCAATAAAGCAAAATGGATCCGAAGATCCATTTTAAATTAATATGTTAAATTAGATTGATTTAAATCTAAACCAATTTCACAATCTATTGGCATAAAAAAAGTCGGAAGATTGCTCCCGACTTTTTAAATTTTATATTTAAGCAGTTTTTACAACTTCCTTTTAACCTCAACTTGTTCGTAGGCTTCTACAATATCGCCTACCTCAATGTTGTTAAAGTTTTGGATGTTCAATCCGCACTCGTAATTGGTTGCCACCTCTTTTACATCTTCTTTAAAGCGTTTCAATGAAGCCAACTCACCTGCATAAATTACCACACCATCGCGGATAATGCGCACTTTCGAGTTCCGGTTAATTTTGCCATCCAATACCATACAGCCGGCAATAGTACCCACTTTACTAATTTTGAATACCTCACGAATTTCTACGTTGGCAGTAATTTTTTCTTCAAACTCAGGGGCAAGCATGCCTTCCATGGCGGCTTTTACCTCGTTAATTGCATCGTAAATAATAGAATATAAACGGATGTCTATTTGCTCTTGTTCTGCCAATTTACGTGCACCTTGCGATGGACGTACTTGGAAACCGATAATAATGGCATCGGAAGCCGAAGCTAACAATACATCCGATTCGGAGATTTGACCTACCGATTTGTGGATGATGTTTACTTGAATTTCTTCGGTAGATAATTTTAATAAGGAGTCGGAAAGTGCTTCAATAGAACCATCCACGTCACCCTTAACAATGATGTTGAGTTCTTTAAAGTTACCAATGGCTAAACGACGGCCAATCTCATCTAAGGTGATGTGTTTCTGACTGCGTAAGCCTTGCTCACGTTGCAATTGCATACGCTTGGTAGCAATTTCGCGGGCTTCTACTTCGCTTTCCATCGAGTTAAACTTATCGCCCGCAGTTGGCGCACCTTGCATACCCAATACTTGTACCGGGGTACTTGGTCCGGCTTGTTCTACTTTTTGGCCACGCTCATTGGTTAAGGCCTTTACACGGCCGCTGTAGCAACCCGCTAAAATAGGATCACCCACTTTCAGCGTTCCGGCCTGTATTAATACGGTGGTTACAATACCACGACCTTTATCTAAGGCAGCCTCAATAACGGTACCTGTAGCACGCTTGTTGGCGTTTGCTTTTAGTTCCAATAAATCGGCTTCTAACAATACTTTTTCTAATAAAGCATCTATACCCATTCCGGTTTTACCCGAAATTTCTTGACTCTGGTATTTACCGCCCCAATCTTCTACCAAAATATTCATGGTTGATAATTGTTCGCGAATTTTATCGGCATTGGCACCTGGTTTATCTACTTTACTAAAAGCAAAAACAATAGGTACGCCTGCAGCTTGGGCGTGGTTAATAGCCTCTTTGGTTTGAGGCATCACGCTATCATCGGCCGCAATTACAATAATGGCAATATCGGTTACTTTGGCACCACGAGCACGCATGGCCGTAAAGGCTTCGTGACCAGGTGTATCTAAGAAGGTTATTTTACGTTCGTTCTCAAGTGTTACCTCGTAAGCTCCAATATGTTGGGTAATCCCCCCGGCTTCACCAGCAATAACGTTGGTTTTGCGTACAAAATCGAGTAGGGAAGTTTTACCATGATCTACGTGACCCATTACGGTTACGATAGGCGCTCTGTCTTTTAATTCTTCTGGAGCATCTACCTCTTCTAAGGTGGTGTTTTCTTCGTCTTCTGGTTTTACAAATTCTACTTCAAAACCAAATTCATCGGCTACAATGCTTAAGGTTTCGGCATCTAAACGTTGGTTAATAGATACGAATAAGCCCAAAGTCATACAGGTAGAAATGATTTGAGTTACTGGCACATCCATCATATTGGCCAACTCGTTTGCGGTAACAAACTCGGTAACCTTTAATACTTTGGATTGGAGTTCCTTTTCCATTGCTGCTTCTTCGGCAGATTGGGCTACATCGTCACGTTTTTGGCGACGTAATTTAGCCCGTTGAGCAAATTTTCCGGATTTACCTGCGCCGCTTAAACGGGCAAGTGTTGCCTTAATTTGATCTTGTATTTCTTTTTCTGATGGTTCTTCTTTTGGCCCAGAAGGTGTATTGGGTCTATTGTTTCTAAAATCTGGTCGGCCACCTGGTGCCGGGCGATTGGTATTGGTGCCCGTTGCTCCCCCTGGTTGCCCAGGGGTAAAGGCTGTGCGTTTACGCTTACGTTTTTGGTCTGCAGCCGCATTAGAGGATGCTACTGGATTTGATTTGCGTTCTTGCGGCAAGTCAATTTTACCTACCACGTTTGGTCCACTTAATCTACCTGCACGGGCTCTTACTACCTCATCAATGTTAGCAGGAGGGGGAGTTGTAGTTGTTTCTGCAACCGGCTCTACCGCTTTTTCCTCTACTTTAGGTGTTTCTGCAACCGGCTCTATCGCTTTTTGTTCTGCTTTAGGTTTTGGTTTTAAATCATCTAAATCAATTTTACCAACTATTTTAACACCCTTGGTTTCTTCAGCTTTTACTGCTACTTCTTTTGGTTTTTCTGGTTGCGTAAATGAACCGGTGTTTTTGATCAGAATTTCTTCCTGCTCAAACATCTCCGGACGTTTCGGTGCGGGTTTTTGTACAGGTTCGGCTACTTCATCTTTGCGAATTTTGTCCATAGCAAGTTGCTTGGCCTCTTCTTTCACAATTTTGTCGCCCTGAAATTCCTTCATTAAGGCATCATACATAGCTCCCTCGAGTTTAAACATAGGTTTTGCTTCTACAGCAAAGCCTTTTTTGCTTAAAAATTCGGCAGCAGTAGATAAACCAATGTTTAGTTCCTTGGCGGCTTTTAGTAAGTTGATATTTTTACCTTCTGACATGTAATAGGGTTAAGCGTTCGCTTTAAATTATAATAACAAAAATAAGGTTTTTTTAGTGGCAAGTATGAAAAAGCGGTTTAGCTTATTCAAATTCGGCACGTAAAACTCCCAATACTTCTTCTACAGTTGTTTCTTCTAAATCGGTACGTTTTACCAACTCTTCTGCGTTAAGGGCCAATACCGATTTTGCAGTATCTAAACCTACACGCTTCAATTCGTCAATAATCCAACCGTCAATTTCATCTGCAAATTCTTCTAAATCTACATCTTCTTCATCTTCATCGGCATTTTCGCGGTATACATCAATTTCGTAACCGGTTAATTTTCCGGCTAGTTTAATGTTGTGTCCGCCACGGCCAATAGCTAAGGATACTTGATCGGGTTTTAAGTAAACGGCTGCTTTTTTATCAGCATCGTCTAATTTAATGCTGGTAATTTTAGCCGGGCTTAACGCACGTGAAATGTAAAGCGATAGGTTATTGGTATAATTGATTACGTCGATGTTTTCGTTTTTCAATTCACGTACAATACCGTGTATACGAGAGCCTTTCATACCTACACAAGCACCAACCGGATCGATACGATCGTCGTATGATTCTACAGCTACTTTGGCACGTTCGCCTGGTTCGCGTACAATATTTTTGATGGTAATTAATCCGTCGAAAATTTCAGGTACTTCCATTTCGAACAAACGTTGCAAGAATTCTGGAGCCGTACGAGAAATAATAATTTTCGGACTGGCATTTACCATTTCCACTTCTTTAATTACGGCACGTACCGAATCGCCTTTTTTGAAAAAGTCGGCCGGAATTTGTTCTGTCTTTGGCAACAACAACTCGTTTCCTTCATCGTCCAATACCAAGGTTTCTTTTTTCCAAACCTGGTACACTTCGCCGGTTACAATTTCGCCTACGCGATCTTTGTATTTTTTGAAAATCTCGTCTTTTTCTAATTCTAATACTTTAGAAACTAAGGTTTGGCGGGCAGCTAAAATAGCTCTACGACCAAAGCTTTCTAAGGTAATTTGTTCGATGAATTCATCGCCAACTTCCATGTCTGGGTCAATTTTTTTAACCTCAGCCAATTCAATTTCTAAATCGTCGTCCTCAGAAAAGCCATCTTCCATAACCATACGGGTGCGCCAAATTTCCAAATCTCCGTTATCGGGGTTTACAATTACGTCGCAATTTTCGTCGGTTCCGAAACGTTTGCGCAACATGCTGCGAAACACTTCTTCTAATACACTAATCACCGTTGGACGGTCGATGTTTTTGAAATCTTTAAATTCCTGGAAGGAATCAATTAAATTAATGTTGCTCATTTTATTTAAATGAAATTAAAACTTTACTTTCTATTATTTCATTGAGAGGAATTAGCCTATCAACGGTTTGGGCTTTTTTGCCCTTTTCTTTTTTCAGTTCTTGCAAAAGAATGTGACCTTCTTGTACTTCGGCCAATTTTCCTTCTGTTTTGTTACCGTCTTTAAACTTAACACTTAGGTTGCGACCTACGTTTTTAGCGTATTGTCTGAGCAAGGTTAAGGGAAAGTCTACTCCCGGCGACGATACTTCTAGCGTATAAGCGGTATCCACCAAGTTTTCTTCTTCTAAGTGAAAACCTACATGGCGGCTAATGGCAACGCAATCTTGTATGGCCACGCCTTTATCGCCATCTATCAGAATCATCAATTTACCATTGGTATGCATTTTTGCTTCTACCAAGAATAAATCATGTCTGTCGGCTATTTTTTCGGCTACCAGAGCTAGTACGCGTTGTTCTACCTTCATGTTGCTAGGGTATGGTAAATAAAAAGAGGGGACACGGTCCCCTCTTCAATTCGATGCAAATATAGTACAAATAATTGTTTTTACAAGCAACTAGTAGGTAAATGTGTAGGTAATAGGGTTACTTCCACCAAGGCGTTCTTGTTTTTTGAGCAGATTGATGACTGAAAATTCTCTGCTTTGCGCATAAATTTCGGCCCGGTATGTTGTGCCTTTGCTTAGTTGGCTTGTAGGCGTAAATACAAGTGCTTCGTGTTGCTCAGAAAAAATTCCGGGAATAGGCGATTCTAAACCCTGCATGTCTGGATCGTTACTAGTAGGGTATAAGGCAAAAAATGCTACCAATTGCAGGCTATCTTTTTTTATGCTAGAGAGTAAATCTGCTGGAATATTTTTCACCAACACACTTTTTTTATCTGCCGAAAGGCTAATAGCCAAGTCTAATTCGTTAGTTTGTTTAGTAGGTGTGCAGGCAAGTGCGCCAAAACAGCAAGCCAGTAGGTAATGTGCTAATTTTCTCATCTTTTTTAATCAAATTTACACCATGAAAATGCTTTTAGAGATTTTATTGAGTGGTGTTGCGGTATTACTAGCAGCATATTTATTACCTGGTGTAACTGTAGATTCGTTTGTAACGGCTCTGTGGGTAGCACTCTTGTTGGCCTTGGCCAATGCAACCATTGGTTTTGTATTACATGTTCTTACCATTCCGCTTAACTTTTTAACGCTTGGTTTGGTATCGTTTATTATTACGGTGTGCATGGTGTTGTTGGTAGATGCTTTTGTTATTGGTTTTCATACCGCTGGCTTTATTTCTGCTGCTTGGTTTGCCATCGTATTGGGCCTCTTAAAAATTATATTCAATTGGTTTAAGCCCGAGAAAAAG
>JBIIBV010000113.1:0-3824 GCA_044239195.1 Sphingobacteriaceae bacterium
CTCAACCTGATGTACGTGAGTTATGGAGAGACCTAACTGGTCAACGCGCTTCAAAAATGAAGCGTTATAATTTGTCAGAATCAGCAGAACCTACTGCTTGGAAAAGTAAACTTGATCTAGACTGGACAGTTATTGCCCTTTGGCCAGAGGATTCCCTATATAAAGATTTTGCAAAGATTTTTAACTATTTAGGAATTGCATTTGCAGATCTTTCCTTAAAAACTATCTATATTGATGGAGTAATAATTGAGAGTCAAAACTTAACAAGTGATCACATACTTGCAATTGAAGCTCATGAAATTGCACATTTTGAATTAGAGCACTCGGCCTCTAAATACGATAGAGCAAATCAATATGATGAACGTCAAGAAATGGAAGCTGATTGGTTTGGTATTAGATTACTTAACCTAAAAAATGAAGTGGATGCAGCTGATCTTTTAGAAGATCGCTATGAATTATATTATGGTGAACCTTCATCTACTTTAACTGGAACCGAGCAACTTGAATTATCTCTTAATAACTATATCAATAATCTATAATCAAATGCCAAATTCAATAAAATATAACGTTGCCGCCCAAACACTAGCCCTAAAAGACGGCAATTACTGGATTGGCACTGGCGATGTGGAAAAGGGTCCAACTGCCACAACTGATTACTGGAACGGGATTACTCCTCCGGTTGGTGGCTACACAATTTATCTTAATAAAGCAAGTGGAGGACCTACTATATACGTTGCTGCTAATGCCGAAGCTCTAATATCTTTGACCAATCAAATTGGTTCACAAAGTTTTACAAGACTCGATGCGGCATTAGATTGGTATAACACTCAAGCAGATAAGATGGCTGTTAATATTGATTATCCACCAATCATAACCAGTGGATTAGTTACGTGTTGGGATGCGGGGTTTATTCCATCTTATCCAGGTAAAGGTACTACAATTTATGATATATCAGGAAATGGTAATAATGGAACTTTAGTTAATGGAGTTGGTTATAGTGCATCCAATGGAGGAGTATTAACATTTGATGGCGTAGATGATTGGCTTTATAGTGCTACCCCAAATTTAAGTGCCACAAATTATACAGTAATGGGTGCTTCTCGATATGTCGGAGTTTATAACCCGTCGTCTCCAAATCATCAAAGAATGATTAATTCCCCACTCGCTCTAACTAGTTCTAATTGGTTGATGGGGAATTGGGCAACTACTACTACAAATTACTACGCTGAAGGTTGGGTATCAAGTGTTTACAGTGGACCTAATGATACAACTTGGCGAATATATTCAGCAATTGGGAATATTGCGGGAGATAGTTATTCTTTATATGTTAATAATTCATTAAGCTCTGGTCCTAATGGTGGGGGTTCTGCTGGGCCTAATGGATTTGCAGTTAGTGGTTATGGTGTTGGAAATGAAGCTAGTACTGGTGAATTTGGTTTTTTATTAGCATATAATAGAATTCTTTCAGTTGATGAAATGACTCAAAATTATAATGCATATGCATCAAGATTTATTGGGCTATAACTAATATTTATTAATATGATAAACACAGATAGAAAATTTCTAATACTTAACGTTTCTGAGTTGAGTATAATTAACTTTAATGAAGTTTTACAAACTTCTATTGATACTACACGAAAATCAGTAGATGGTACAAAAGCATTAGTTAAATGGGAAGGTAATACACCTACTTGTGTAGAAAACTTAACAACAAGTAAAGGTCCTTATACTTCTAATGAAATTTTAATTATTTTAAATACTAGTGAATGGGCATCTCCAATGGCGCCAATGTTATAATTTAAGATAAATAACTAAAAATACTCTAAATTACTATGAAAATTCCTAAAATTGGAGATGTTAAACGCTTTTCATTTGGCGAAATGACCTCAAATGATAATGGTAAAACGTCAGGAACATCAACTGCTGGTCTCTATATTATCTTTATTGGAGGCTTATGCTTCTTATTGGGCTGTATTGACAAGCTATGGATTACCAAGTCAATTGATGTTATTACTCAAGCAATAACGTTTACCCTAATTGGCGCGACTTTACTTGGTGTTAAAAATGTTATGAATGGTAAAAAACCGGCAGCAACTGAGGTAGAGGCACCAGTTGAAGAACCTGCACCAGATCAACAACTTAATTCATAATTAAAAACTAACTTAATAAAAATAGCCCATATTAATATGGGCTATTTTTGGTTAGTCAGTATCGTCTTGTTTGCCATTTGTTATTTCTTTATAGTAATCCCAAAGCTCTTGGCAACCCTCATAATTTTCTTTATATTCCAAATATCCAATTACGCCAAGAACCTCCTTCCAATAGGTTGAGGTAACTCCTTTGCGGTCAATATCTTTATACTTTTTGATCCATAGTTCTTCGTTTTCTACGTAGTCTCGTACCATCACAATATCCAATTTTTTGACGAGGACTTACCTCTATAGTATATTTAACGTCGACCTCAAGCAATTCCTTGAAACACTCAACAAAGTCACTGGTGTGTAAACTTAAGACTGAATTATAATCGTCATCCCGGTATCCTCCAAATAGTGCGCATGCTACAGGTAATGGCCTTCCTAATAACCCATCCATCTTTTTTACCCATTTCCAAAAAAGAGTTGAACATGCAAGCCAATGGTCAGTATCGCATTGTCTTCCTAAGCTATCATCAGCGTGCGAATCTGCGCCATGACACCAAACTACATATTGAATTTTATCGGTTAGGATAGCATATTTTAATCTTTCTAACCATTTTGCAAGATCTGCTAAATAGTCAGAGTCATATCCTTCTGGATTAATATTAAAATCTAATGGAACTGCTTTATTTAAGTTTTTACAGAAACCTCGGCTATCCTCAATTGAATTTCCAAAATGCCCATCTAAATCTAAATAGGCTCCGCTTAATCCAAATTCATTATAGATTTTAAGTGATGCAATTACTTGACCGCTAAATGTACAAAATCCGCTGCCGCCTGATGGTCGGGCGTGGTGAAACCCACTAGTTGGACTGAAACTAACTTGCTTTGGATTAACTATTGAATTTCGGATTGCTGAATACAGAGATGAATTTGTATATCTAATTGATTCAGCAAATTGCTTTGACCACGCTAATGAATTTGAACTACATAACCCAGTCCCATTAAAAAAATCTTCCACATAACTTTTATGATGAGCCATTCTAAAATCAGTTTTAGTAAATGGTTTAAAATCATCAGTTATTGAAAAATTGCCAAGAAGTTTTTTCTGTTTTAAATATTCCAAAAGCAACTTGGGTTTTAGTGGAGACTTACTATAATTAGAAGTCTTGTCATTTTCTAAAACCTGCTTTGGAGTATAAAAAGTTTTTATTTTCTTTGATCTCATACTTAATATAATATACCACAAAAGCTTAGATACTTTCAATTGCATATTATATTACCATTAACTTAAATCAGTTGGTTCATCTTTAAAAAATTTATCCAGTTTATCAAGATGCTCAAATAATTCAGATGGCCCAATTGGATCAGTATTTAAGTCTGATTTTTTAATTATATCAGTTGTAAAGCTATAAAGAACCAATTCGCTTAATATAGTTCTGATAAAATCAAAGAATTGCCAATCGGTTATTCCGCTAAATAGTGCATCATTATGTTTGTCATCGTCATAATATTCTAGGAAATCATCAATCACAATTGACTTATCTAATAATTGATCAACTGTTATATCGTAAATACTATGAAGTTCATCCTCTGAACCATCATCGTCTTCGTCAATAATTTCCAGAGCAAGTAGAGCTGGAAATGTGTATATCTTTAAGTCATCAATATCCGGCACAGGTTTTACTT
>JBIIBV010000090.1:0-3811 GCA_044239195.1 Sphingobacteriaceae bacterium
GCTTTGGCTGCTAACAAGGCTTGTCCGCTAGAAAATACCAAGGTGCAATTTGTTTTAATCCCTTTCGAGCTAAAATATTTTATGGCCTTTATCCCATCTTTAATCATGGGTACTTTTACCACAATTTTTGGGTTTAAAGCGGCTAAAAGCTCACCTTCTTTTACCATATTTTCAAAATCGGTGGCAATTACTTCGGCACTTACATCGCCGTCTACAATATCGCAAATAGCTTTGTAGTGGTTAATTACATTGGCGTGTCCAGAAATACCTTCTTTAGCCATTAAGCTAGGGTTGGTAGTTACGCCGTCTAAAATGCCTAGATCCTGTGCTTCTTTTATTTGAGCTAAATTGGCGGTATCGATGAAGAATTTCATAGAGAAAAAGTTTTTAAAAAAAAATGGGCAAGCACCTTTTATCGCACCGCTACAACCTTCTACCCTTGCTGTGTTCCCACCCTGGGGGAGTTCAAAGGGAGCTGGTCGTAAAAGACTTGCCCGCGACAAAAATGGGAAAAATTTAGGGATTTGACAACAGCGAGTCTGCCTATTTTTTATGCCATTTAGCAAAAAAGTCCCAAAGCACAATGCCAGCCGATACCACCACGTTAAACGAGTGTTTGGTGCCAAATTGTGGAATTTCGAGGCAGCCATCTACTAGTTTCATCACTTCATCGTTTACTCCATTTACTTCGTTACCTAAAATGATGGCATATTTTGTATCTGCTGTTGGAGTAAAATCGGTGAGCAGGGCACTTTCGCTAGCTTGTTCTAAGGCTAAAACGGTGTAACCTGTTGCTTTTAACTCGAGTACGGCTGCTACTGTGCTTGGAAAATACGACCAGTCTACCGATTGGGTAGCACCAAGAGCCGTTTTTTCTATTTCTCGGTGGGGAGGCTGGGCTGTTATACCGCATAATACCATTGCTTCCACGGCAAAACCATCTGCCGTTCTAAAAATGGAACCCACATTGTGTAAGCTTCGTACTTCATCTAATACCAATACAATGGGTAGTTTTTGTTGATTTTTAAAATCTGCTACACTTACTCGGTTCAGCTCGTCAAGTTTTAATTTGGCCATGCA
Source organism: Sphingobacteriaceae bacterium (assembly GCA_044239195.1). GTDB lineage: Bacteria > Bacteroidota > Bacteroidia > Sphingobacteriales > Sphingobacteriaceae > JAIPAN01. The sequence continues at coordinate 1,081 of JBIIBV010000090.1, forward strand.
CAAAAGTAGCTAGATTTAGCTAAACGCATAAAAATTCTTTAGAATAGGTTAAAGCCTAATTTTTCTTTAGTTTTAGTGCACTAACGCTATGAAATTGACCTCCACACTCGTATGTCAGCATCAAGGTGCTGATGTATTTACCTTTACCCTGCGTAATAGCCAGGGAATGACTGTAGTATTGAGTAATTATGGTGGTATTATACAATCTATCATTGTGCCTAATAAAGCGGGTAAAGCGGTTGATGTGGTATTGGGTTTTGAACATATTCAGGAGTATTGGTCGGATGAATACCTAGAAAACTATCCGTATTTCGGAGCAATTATTGGCCGCTATGCGAATCGGATTTCTCAAGGAAAATTTGCAATAGAAGGGAAAAGCTACCAAGTGAGTACCAATGCTGGAAAACATCAATTGCATGGCGGTAATATGGGTTTTGACAAGAAAGTGTGGGACGTACTTACCAGCAGTAATCAAGAAGTGGTTTTGCAATACCTGAGTAAAGATGGGGAAGAGGGTTTCCCTGGAAATGTACAAGTTCAATTGTCTTTCCAATTAGCTGAAACCAACGAATTATACATCACTATGACTGCCCAAACCGACCAAGCCACGCCCATTAACTTAACGCATCATGGTTATTTTAATTTAGAAGGAACGGGGCATATTGGGGAGCATGAGTTACACATTATTGCTGACTCTTTTTTAGTACAAGATGCCGATTTTGTACCTACTGGTGAATTAAAGCTTGTCGAAGGGACTGCTCATGATTTTACGATGCCAAAAGCCATTGCAGCCGATTGGGATGCTACTATGGGTTACGATCAAACTTTTGTAGTAGATGCAGTTGATCAAAAAGCAGCAGCCACGGTTTATGCTCCGCAAAGCGGAATTTGTATGGAACTCTTTACCAATCAACCTGCCATTCAGTTTTATACGGCGAAACATTTGGCTCCAATGAAAGGTAAAAATGGTCTAGAGTATGGCCCATTTACTACCTTTTGTTTAGAAGACCAAGTACATCCGGATGCGGTAAATCATGCCCATTTTCCCAATACCATTCTTCGTCCCGGTGAAACCTATACCCATGAAACTCGGTATGTATTTTCCGTACGGGCTTAATTTTTCAACACTACATCGAAAACAGCCCTAAATTCTTATTTTTACGAGCATTCTAAAACCAACGGTTTGGCAAAAAATACTGGAAAAGAAACCCCTTTAATGCAACAATACAATACCATCAAGGCAAAATACCCTGGTGCGATTTTGCTATTTAGAGTGGGCGATTTTTACGAAACCTTTGGCCAAGATGCCATAAAAGCATCGCAAATTTTGGGTATTGTGCTTACCCGTAGAGCCAATGGAGCGGCATCTCATATAGAATTGGCCGGATTTCCGCACCATTCCTTAGAAACCTATTTACCTAAATTGGTTCGTGCCGGGCAAAGGGTAGCCATTTGCGATCAATTAGAAGATCCTAAAACCGTTAAAACCATCGTAAAACGTGGTGTAACCGAATTAGTAACGCCCGGTGTGGCTACCAATGATAACATCCTTCATCAGAAATCAAACAACTATTTGGCCTCGGTATATGCCGAGAAGAATCAGTACGGAGTTGCTTTTTTAGATATTTCTACCGGCGAATTTTTAGTAGCTCAAGGCAATGCCGACTATCTTGATAAATTGCTACAAAGCTTTAAGCCCAGTGAAATTATCTTCCCAAAACGTTTTAATAAGGACTTTATTGAAACCTTTGGTGATCGTTTTTATACCTATGGCCTTGAAGATTGGCCTTATACTGCCGATTATACCAACGAAATCCTATTCAAACATTTCGAAGTAAATTCTTTAAAGGGCTTTGGTATCGAAAAAATGGGCCTAGCCAGCATGGCTGCGGGAGTAGCCCTACATTACCTCAACGAAACGGAACACCGCAATTTGCAGCATATTTCGGGAATGGCCCGAATAGAAGAAGAGCGTTATATGTGGCTCGATCGCTTTACCATTCGCAATTTAGAATTGGTGGGTTCGGCCAACGAAAATGCCATTACGTTGGTCGATATTTTAGACCATACGCTATCGCCCATGGGTGCTCGTATGCTTCGCCGTTGGATGATTATGCCGCTAAAAGATCGGAAGCCTATTGAAGACCGCTTGGCTATTGTAGACTATTTGGTAGCTCAAGAAGCATTGAGGGAGCAGTTGGCTACCGAATTGAAACTTATTGGCGATGTAGAACGCTTAATTTCTAAAATTGGCTTATTGAAGGCTAATCCGAGAGAAGTGGTGCAACTAAAACGTGCTTTGGGTGCTATTAGCAAGTTAAAAGAATACTGTAGTCAAACAGATAATACGGCTTTACAGGTGTTAGCCGAGCAATTGAATCCCTGTACACTCATTCAAGAGCGCTTAGAACGGGAGTTGCAAGCCGATCCTCCGGTATTGGTCATAAAAGGCGGCGTAATTGCCGAAGGCATTAACGAAGAGCTAGATCGCTTGCGCAAAATAGCCTTTGGTGGCAAAGGCTACCTCATGGAAATGCAAAAAAGAGAAGCCGAAGCTACTGGCATTCCATCGCTTAAAATTGCTTTTAATAATGTATTTGGCTATTATTTAGAAGTTACCCATACTCATAAAGAAAAGGTGCCGGCCGATTGGTTGCGTAAACAAACCTTAGTAAACGCCGAACGCTACATAACGCCCGAGTTGAAAGAATACGAGGAACAAATATTAGGG
>JBIIBV010000091.1:0-3797 GCA_044239195.1 Sphingobacteriaceae bacterium
GCCGATGCGTTTTATGGCCAAAGCATGGAACAATGGAGTCGGTTTTTAACTGGCCAACAGGGTAAGGCTCCAAAACCCTATTACGATCCCTTAAGTTTTGCTATTAAAGAGGCCCATAAACGGGGCATGGAATTGCATGCGTGGTTTAATCCCTATCGAGCAACTTTTGATTTAATAGATTCGCACACGCACCCACTGCACATAAGCAAACAAAAGCCCCAATGGTTTATTACCTATGGAGGCAAAAAGCTGTTTAACCCCGGCTTACCCGAAGTTCGCGAATACATTACCTCCATTATTATGGATGTAGTGCGCAATTACGATATTGATGGGGTGCATTTTGACGACTATTTTTATCCATATCCGGAACCCAACCAGGTACTCAATGATGCGAAAACATTTCAACAATACGGCCAAGGCTTTAGCTCCATAAACGATTGGAGACGACAAAATGTAGATACTCTTATTCATAGTATTTCCGATAGCATTCATCGTGCAAAAGCCTATGTAAAGTTTGGTATTAGCCCTTTCGGCATTTGGCGAAACAAATCGCAAGACCCGGCTGGCTCTGAAACAAATGGGCTTGATGGCTATGGTAAGTTATTTGCCGATGCCCGTAAATGGGTGAAAATGGGTTGGATAGATTATGTAAATCCGCAGATTTATTTTCCCTTTAATTACAGCGCCGCCGCCTACGAGAAGCTGGTAGATTGGTGGGCCAACAATAGCTTTGGCAAACATTTTTATGTGGGAATTGGAGCCTACAGAGCCCTTGAAAATAGACCGGGTTGGCGTGATAAAAACCAATTGCCCCGACAAATTAGGTATTTGAGAGAAAATGAACATACCCAAGGTGCCGTATTTTTTAGTTCTAAATCTTTACGAGATAATTTAGCTGGTTTTAACGATTCGTTGCAAAACGATATCTATAAATACCCTTCGTTGCCGCCCACCATGCCCTGGTTAGATGCCATTAAACCAAATTCGCCCCAACTTGGCGAAGCTGTAGTTACCAAAAATGGGGTGAATTTAACTTGGCAAACACCCAGCACTGCAAAAGATGGCGACACCGCCAGTGGTTTTGTGATTTATCGCTTTAACGATGGGGAATCGATAAACACCGCCCGTGGACGTGCTATTCTTAAAATTAGTTTTGATGCAGATTTGCGGTCTTTTATAGACGAAACTGCCGAAAAAGGCAAGCTTTATACCTACGTTATTACTTCCCTAGATCGTATTAAAAACGAAAGTGAAGCTTCTAACAGCGTAGCGGTAAAAGCATATTAACTATTCATTACCGACCCGCAGTTGATATCGATACTTTGACCGGTTATGGATTCTTGATTGACTAAATAGCTCACCAAATTGGCTATTTCTTCGGGCTCACTCATCTTTTTAAGCGGTACACTTTGCATGGCAATATCGTAGAACGCTGCTTTGCTCATGCCCAAACCATTGGCAATGCCTTGCAAACCTTCTTGTGCCATATTCGTGTTTACCCAACCGGGGCAAATGGCGTTTACCAATGTATTTTGAGGAGCAAACTGAACCGCCCAAGAACGCATTAAGCCCAAAAGACCTGCTTTACTAGCGCAATATGCACTGTAATTGGCCACACCCAAACGGGCCAATACCGACGAAGTAATAACAATATGGGTATAGGTGCTTTTCGCTAAAGATAAATTAGGCAAAAAGCTTTGCACCAATTGATAAGTGCCGGTTAAATTGGTATCTACAATTTCCGTCCAGCGATCTTCGGGGCCCCAATAATTTTCGCCGCCCACACCGGCATTGGCAATAATGCCGTGTAAAGCTTGGCCCTCAAGTAAATTTGCTACCGCTTGTAAATCGGAAACGGAGCGAACATCTGCTTGAAATACAGCATGATTGCCAGGTAACTGGCTTACCGCCTGCTGAAGTTTCTCTAAATTTCGACCCAATAAAATACAGGTATCGCCACCGGCGGCAAGTTTTTGCGCCATGGCCAAACCTATGCCACTTCCGGCGCCACTAATGAGGTATGTTTTATTCATCTAGCTAACATTGAAGTACTAAAGTAGAAATTTTTACTGGCCGTATACGGTACGATTTATTTGAAAACCAATTTAAAAAAATTTATACAAAAAAACCGGCCAATTTCTTGGCCGGTTTAATCTAGAGAAGTGCTCTCCTTTATTTTTTGTCTGGTTGCAACACCAATTGAATCACATTGGTTCCGCTCAGGTATGTATTGGCTGCGGCCTTTAATACCTCGGGGCTAATTGCTTTAAGCGCATTTAAATGGTTTAAAATTAATTTAGGGTCTTCATTGTTTTGGTATTGATTTACCAAATAACTCAACCAGAAACTATTTTCTTTTAACTGCACTTCAGTAGAGCGGCGTTCTTCGGCAATAAATTTTTCGATATCTAGCGCTTGAGCACCATTTTTACGAATCTTGGCAATTTCATCTAAAGAGGCTGCTATTAATTTGTCAACGTTTTCTGGACCACAACCAAAGGCGATGGTAAAACTATAGCGACCGGTAGGATATTTGCTGTAATTAAAAAATGCACCTGGGCTGTAAACACCACCCTCATCTTCACGCAGGCGTTCTATTAATTTAATTTGCAATACCTCTCCAAGGGCATCTAATACATTGTTATTTTCTTCGTTGTAGGTATAATCGCCTGTAAACACCAAACGAACAGTTGATTTTGGCTCGGAGCCTTTATACACGGTTTTATTTAATAAACCAGCCGGGGACTTAATACCTAAATCTTTAGCACTTTCTACTCGTTTAACCGAAGGCAATCCGCCTAAATACTGGGCAAGTAGGGGTTTTATTTTCTCTACATCGAAATTACCTACAAGCACATAAGTGAAATCGCTGGCATCGGTAAAGCGTTCTTTGTAAATCTCAAAGGCTTTATCTAAATTAATTTGATCTACCTTTTGTAAAGTTGGGCCGGTACGGCGGATATTGTAATTACCCAATACTGCAGAAACCGTATCGCTATACACGCTATTCGGATCGTTTTCACGGTTGGCCAAAGCACCTTTTTGCTGTGCAATAAAGCCTTTAAATATTTCAGGGTCTTTACGAGGAGCGGTGAAATACAGGTAATTTAATTGCAAGGCAGTTTCTAAATCTTTTGGTGACGTGTAACCCGATAACCCTTCAGAGCGCTCGGTAATGTAGGGCGAAACCGATACCTTTTTACCATTCAATAACTTTGGTAACTGTAATGCATCAAATTCGCCTAAGCCACTACCACGTACAATACCAGCTGCACTGCTAGCCGATTGAAAATCGGCATCGCTATACAAGGAGGTGCCACCTGGGCTAAATGCGGTAAAGTTAATCTCATCGTTTTTAAAATCGGTTGGCTTTAAAATGGCTTTAACCCCATTGCTAAACACCAATTCAGTAATGCCCAATTCGGGGGTCTTGGTTTCAGAAACAATAGTTCCGGCTTTTGGCTTGGTAGCTAATAGGGGTTTGTCTGATACTTTGTCTATATAGGCTTCAAGGTTTGATGTGGCTACACTTTGTGCCCAAGCATTTACGGTAGCTTCCGTTGGTAAATTGGCTTTATCTTTCTCCGGACCCATCAATACGATGTCGCGGTTCTTATCTACAATATATTTTTTAGCCAATTCATTAACATCAGCAAGGGTAATTTCGGGTGTTTGTTTTTGTGTTAATGTAAATTCATATTCAATACCCGGAGATGCTTGTCCCTTTAAGAAATATTGCAAATATTCATTTACATAGGCATCTGATTGTGTTTTATCTTTTTCTTTAAAAGAAGATT
>JBIIBV010000043.1:0-14579 GCA_044239195.1 Sphingobacteriaceae bacterium
CGTTGGCTAGGGTAATAAATCCGTGTAAAAAACCGGGTGGAATCCACAACATGGTTTTGTTTTCACCACTTAAATGAATTGTAAAATGCTCTCCGTAGGTTGGTGATTCTTTGCGAATATCTACGACTACGTCTAGTACTTCGCCTTGTATTACCCGTACCAACTTTCCTTGCGCAAAAGGTGGGGCCTGTGCATGTAAACCACGTAAGGTGCCTTTCTGAGAAAGCGATTGGTTATCTTGTACGAACTCGGCAGAAATACCCGCTTTATCAAATGCCTCTTGGTTAAAGCTTTCGTAAAAATAGCCACGTTCATCCGCAAAAACTTGTGGATTAATTACGTAAAGTCCAGAAAGGGGAGTTGAGCTAAATTCCATGTACACTTTCCATTAAAGTACGATAAGCCACAAATTTATTTTCAAATTGAGCCAAACCCTTAGCTTGTAAGGTTGGGGCGAATTCAGTTTGGTAGCGATTGTACTGTTCCATATTATCTGCTATGTATTGCATGCAATAGGTTACGCCTTCGTTTGGAGAATCTAACACTTTGAGCATGCGCTTAGCACTAAAACAACCGGTAGCCATTACCTCGGCTATATGTTCGGTATGCATCCAATCTAACCAATCTGCTTCTATATCGGCATCTAAAATAAGTGTTACATTGTACAGAATCATGGTGCTAATATACATATTTGCACAGAAGCCGCTGCTTTCTGGGCTAAATTTGTAGTGCATTTGTTACCATAAAAACATGCGAAGTTTAGTAAATTACACCATCTAAATGAGGCATCCATACAGATGATACGTATCGTAAAGCAATTTTTCTTCTTTTCGCTTTTTGTAGGCTTATTTGCCTGTTCGGGAGGGGAGGCTGTGCGTCAAATTCCAATTGAAGATTTTTTTAGAAACCCCGAAAAAACAGCATTTAAGCTTTCGCCCGATGGGCAGTATATAGCCTATTTGCAACCCTATAAAAATCGCTTAAATATTTACGTAAGAAAGCTCGATGAACAAAAAGCACTACGGCTAAGCTCGGGATCCGATCGGAATATCTCTAATTTTTACTGGGCAAATAATCGGCAAATTTTGTTTTTGAAAGATAATGATGGCGATGAGAATAGACGCCTTTATGCTGTAAATATAGACGGAACCCAAACACGCCTACTCATACCAGATACCAAAGTTAGGGTACGCATTATTAGTGCCGATGCCTTGTCAAACAACGAAGTGCTATTGGCGCTTAATAAACGGGATTCTACCATTTTTGATGCCTACCGTTTAAATATTGTAAGCGGAACATTGAAATTAGTGGCCAAAAATACCGGTACCATTACCGATTGGATGGCTGATTCCAAAGGACAATTGCGTTTAGCTATGTCTAACGATGGAATTAACGAAACCATTTTGTACCGCACCACAGAGGCCCAACCTTTTAAGACTTTATTTACCACCAATTTTAAATCTTCGGTACGCCCTATTGGTTTTTCTCCCAAAAAAGATTGCTTGTACGCACTTTCAAATAGAGGCAGAGATAAAACCGCATTGGTAGAAATAGATTGCCGTACGGGTAAAGAAATTAGGATTATTTTTAGTGCAGAAAATGTAGATGTAAGCGATGCCGAATACTCTAACCTGCACCAAAAAATCCGTTATGCCACCTATACCACTTGGAAAAGCCAACGGGTATTTTTAGATGAAGAAAGCAAACGCATTTTTGCTGATTTGAGCATAAAATTACCTGCTACCGAAATAAGACTAAGCGACGCCAATGCCTCCGAAGATAAATGGATTATACGCACCTTTACCGATAAAAACCCAGGAGCATTTTACCTATACCACGTAAAAACAAAAAAATTAAGCCAATTGGCAGTTGTGAATACGGCTATAAAACCCATGGAATTGTGCGCCATGAAACCCATTTCATACACCGCCTCAGATGGTCAAACCTTACAAGGTTACCTCACCTTACCTCAAGGTAAAAGTCCTAAAAATTTGCCTTTAGTGGTATTGCCTCATAATGGCCCCAATGCTCGTAACAGCTGGACCTATAATGCCGAAGTTCAGTTTTTAGCGAATAGAGGTTATGCTGTATTTCAAGTAAATTATAGAGGATCTACCGGCTATGGGAAAAAGTTTTGGACTGCTGGTTTTAAGCAATGGGGAAAAAGAAGCCAATACGATATTACAGATGGGGTGAATTGGTTGATTAAAGAAGGTATTGCCGACCCTAAACGGGTAGGAATTTATGGCTTTAGCTTCGGCGGCTATTCAGCCCTTTGGGGTTTGTGCTTTGAGCCCAAGCTGTATGCTTGTGGTGCTTCTTATTCTGGTATAAGTAATTTATTCTCCTACTTAAAAGATATTCCTCCTTATTATAGACCTTATCGCTTAATGTACGAAGAAATGGTGGGCAATCCGGAAGCAGATGCCGATTATTTCCGTCAAGTATCGCCCATTTTTCATACCGAAAATATGGTTGCTCCCTTGTTAGTAGCACAAGGCGCTCGAGATTCAAGAGTAAGCAGCACTGAAACCGATCAATTGGTAAAACAGCTGCGCAAACGAGCTATATCGGTTACCTATTTAGTGAAACAAAAAGAAGGGCATGTATTTAGGAATGAAGAAAATAGGCTCGATTTTTATCGTCATTTAGAAGTGTTTTTAGCAAAACATTTACAAAAATAAGGCAAGGTGCATGGAACATAGCCAACCCATTTACCGCAAAAATCTTTCTTTGATTATTACATTCCTAGTATTAATCACCATTTCGTTGCTAATTGCTACATTTTTGGCTTATAATTTTACCAAAAAGTATGTAGAAAACGAATTTGCTGCCGACAAAGTTGAGGTATTTGAGCGAACCATTCAGCCTTATACCAATTTCTTTCAGCAAGGTATTCCCGAGATATCGTATTATCACGGCTATTTAGATTCGGCTTCGGCAAATAGTTATGCCCGACGATTAATTACCCGTTATGCTTTTATAGAGAAGGTAATTTTTTACGATACAGAGGTTAGTAATTGGCCCATTAGCGATGGCATTAAGGCCGGTTACTTTTCAGTTCAACCGAAAGCCATTTACCAAATCGGCCCCGAGGTGCGTAAAGGAACCACGGTTATTTTTACCAATAAACAGCCCAACACTTTATCGTTAAAAACTGCCGATGAGTTTAATAAAATGGCTATTAAGTTGAGCAAGTATGTAGAATCGGCAGATACCAGCCAAGCTCCCAGCCCCGATGAAACCTTCGCTACGTTTTACGGCATAGATGCCAATAAAATTAGCTACTTAAATGTGCCCCGAAAAGAGGAATTGGCCATGTTTAAAAAGCTCATGCTTGTAAAACAAGCCAAATCGCCAGTGTTTGAGAAAGATATGTTTACCTTTTATCTCAACCCCAAACGTTTACGCTTGGTAAATACCCGGCCCGAGTTATATCAGCAATTGAAAATTGTACCCCTTGTATTTGAACCATTGAGTACAGAAGGTGAACAATTAACCACCGAAATAGCTTTGCCAGGTGCATTTTCGGGCTATAAATTATACTTCTCGTCAACCCCAGCATTTTTAAAAACCGAAATATATCATCGCTTTTTACCAATTTTTGGTGGCATCTTACTTATTTACGCCTTTTTGTTGCTCATTGGCTACCTTATTTATCGCAATCTGTTTATCAATCAGCAATTATTTAAGCTCCAGTATGATTTTATAAATAACCTTACCCACGAGTTTAAAACACCCCTAAGCGTCATTAAAGTTGCAGGTAATAATATTGGCACCAGCACCAATTTGAGCGCTGCCGAGCGTAAACGCTATGCCACAATTTTAGATCAAGAAGCCGAGAAATTAAATACCTTAATGAATAAACTCTTGAGCTTTACACAGCTTGAAAATAAATCTATTACTTGGAAAGCAGAACGCATCCTGTTAGCCGATTTCTGTTCGGCCATTACCCATACTTTTTTATTAGATAAACCGAATTTAAAGTTTAGCCTCCGCATTAGTGGAGTCACCGAAATACAATCCGATCCTATTTTGTTATCGAGTATATTTAACAACTTGATGGATAATGCCTATAAATACTCTCCACCCGATAGGCAAGAACTAGCCATAGAAATAAAAAAACAGGGTGCACACATCTTATTCCAATTTAAAGATAAAGGCATTGGTATGTCTAAGGCGGATGCAAAACATATTTTTAAGAAGTTTTACCGTATAGAAAATCAATACAACCAACAAGGTAGTGTAGGCCTAGGCTTGGCATTTTGTAAAGAACTAGTTAATTTTATGAAGGGCGATATCACCGTGAAAAGCCAGCCCGGTAAAGGTTCAACATTTATAGTAAGTATTCCTTATACCCATTAATATGCAAAAGAAAATTACCATAGCATTGGTAGAAGACGATGAAAATTTACGCTTTTTAGTAAGCCATCGCCTTAAAGCTGAAGGCTACGAAGTGCTCGAGGCTGCCGATGGCAAGCAAGGCGAAGCGTTGATAACTAGCAGTCAACCCGACATTGTGCTTTTAGATTGGATGTTACCCGAAAAGCAAGGCATTGACGTGTGTAAAGATTTACGCAAAGCGGGCTTCGATAAATTGATTATCATGATGACCGCAAAGGCGCAAGAAGTAGATAAAATTGATGCCTACGGTAGTGGGATTTCCGATTATGTAACCAAGCCATTTAATATGGATTTATTGATTACCATGATTCAAAATAAGGTTACCTACTTTATTAATAACGAAAAAACAGAGGTACATACATTTGGCGACATTGTACACCACCCCAATGTTCACCTGCTTTATAAGAACAATAAAAAAATGGAACTCACCATTCTCGAAAACCGCATACTGCTCTATTTTTCAAAACACATAGGCCAGGTGGTAACCCGCGAAGAGCTCATGTTACAAGTGTGGGGTTACCAAGCCGATGTAAATACCCGCACATTAGATATGCACATTGTGCGCTTGCGCAAAAAAATTGAAACAGACCCCGAACAACCTCTTTACTTACAAACAGTTCGGGGTGTGGGCTATAAATTTTTGGTAGATTAGCCTACCCATATAAGCAACACCTTTTATGAAAGTACACGTATTTTTAGCCTTCTTTATACTTGGTTTGATGGGAGCTAGCGCCCAACAAAAACCCAACAACTATACATACAACAAGCAAATTTTTAGTTTGCAAACAAGCCAAGGTATGCTAAGTATACGGCCTTATAGTGCCACTATTTTTAGGGTGGTGTATGGTCCGGCAGCAGCTACAACAGATACCACGGCCGTATTGGTAGCTAGCCCTCAACCCGTAAAGCTTCACATAAAAGAAGATGCAAACACCATAACCCTTACGAGTGATTCCTTGCAACTACGTATTGATAAGCAACGTCTTACAATAGAAATCGTGAATAGAAAAACACAATACCGCTATACAAGCGCCAGCTCCAATGCGCAACAAGTACAGTTCAGTTTGGCCCCATCTGAAGCCTTGTATGGAACAGGTTCTAGAGCCATTTCGCAAAACCGCAGAGGCTTTTCCTTGCAGAATTATCACCAACCACATTATGGTTACAGCCTTGGTGAACAAAATCTCAATGTTTCTATTCCATTCATCATTTCTTCTAAAGGCTATGGTATTTATTTCGATAATATTGCCGCTGGCACCTTCGATTTAGGTAAAACCAAAACAGATGAACTGCGCTACCTCACCGAAAGTGGCAGGGCATCTTATTTTATTATGACGGGGAGCAACGACCAATTACTAGCCTCTTATACCTATTTAACCGGTAAGCAGCCCTTGCCACCACGTTGGGCTTTAGGCTTTATCCAATCTCGGTTTGGTTATAAATCGGCCACCGAAACCATAGAAACCGTTAAGAAAACCATCGCTGCAGGTTACCCAATTGATGCCACCGTATTGGATTTGTTTTGGTACGGCGATGTAAAAACTATGGGCAATCACGCATGGCGCCGCGATTCTTTTCCAGAGCCCGAGAAGATGTTGCGTACCCTTAAAGAGCTGGGGGTAAAAACCATTCCCATTACTCAAACCTTTGTAACCAAGCTTTCCGATAATTTTGCTGTAGCTAGCTCGGGTAATCTTTTAGCAAAAAATGCCAAGGGCGAAGATTATATAATTGAAGATTTTTGGGCTGGAGCCGCGGGCTTAGTAGATATTTTTAAACCGCAGGCACAACAGTATTTGTGGAATTTTTACCGCCAGCGAATTACTGAGGGTTTAGCCGGTTGGTGGTGCGATTTGGGCGAACCCGAGAAACACCCCGATGAGGTGGTGCATAGCATAGGCAAAGCCAGAGATGTACACAGCATTTACCCTTTAACTTGGGCAAAAACAATTTTTGATGGGTACCAAAAAGATTTCCCCGAGCAACGGGTATTCAACTTGGCCCGTTCGGGTGGTGCAGGCATGCAGCGCTATGCAACCTTCCCTTGGAGCGGCGATGTGTTTCGTTCGTGGGGTGGCTACAAAGCACAAATTCCCATTATGTTGGGCATGAGTATGAGCGGTATTGGCTACATGCATGCTGATGCAGGTGGTTTTGCCCAAGGAGAAAAAGATGCAGAATTATACATCCGATGGATGCAATTTGCCGCTTTTACACCTATTTACCGAGCTCATGCTGATCCGGCTGTTGCCGCACCAGAGCCTGTTTTTTGGGATGATGCTACTCAAAAAATAGTGAAAGAGTATGTAAACATGCGTTATCGCTTTTTACCCTATACCTATTCATTGGCTTACCAAAATACCACTAGCGGCCGCCCCTTGGCTATGCCTATCAATTATTTTGAACCAAACAATACCAAACTGGCAGCTGTTAACGATGAATATTTATGGGGAAAAGATTTGTTGATAGCACCCATACAAGAAAAAGGAAAAACTAGTAGAACGGTATATTTTCCTAAGGGCAGGTGGATAAATTGGTGGACCTCAGAAGTGGCTAGCGATTCTACTGTGGTAGATGCGCCATTGGAACAAGTCCCCATTTTTGCCAAAAGCGGAAGTATTATACCGATGACCATCAACTTAAAAAATACGGAAGTTTATACTGGCGATACCTTGGTGTTGCGTTATTTTGCTGATGAAACCCAGAAAGCTGAGTTTACGCTTTATGACGATAATGGCAAAGACACTCAGGCCATTACGTATAAACAGTATGAGTTAATTAACTTTAAGGGAATACCAGGTAAACACACCCAAAAAGTAGAAATAACGGGTGGCAAAACAGGTAGGTTACGTAGCATTCGCATAGAATTGATACAGCCCGGTAAACACACCAAATTTATAGATACAACGTACAGTGGTGGAAAAAAAGTAGTGGTATTTACGCTATAGCGTATAAGGCCAACAAGCCTGGTGCTAAAAAAAGTAAGCCATCTAACACCATAAAATAGAATAATTCTTTCTGCTTGTCGGCTGTTTGTATGCACCAGGCGGCTACTCCATATACCACTATAATAGGTATCAAAAGGCCCACAGAATAACTAGATAAGTGCCACCAAATTGCCGAAGAAAGTGCTAAAGAAAGGTGGGCGATATTTTGAGATTTCTGCTTACCCAAGACCACTGCAATGGTTTTTAGAGAGTAAATGCTGTCTTGATAAATATCACGCACATCAAAAGGGATGGCAATGGCCATAAAAAATAAAATGCGTTGAGTTAAGAGTATCCATAAGGTGCCAGCGCTAAGACTTACTGGGCTATTCACAATAGGGAGCAGGGTGGTGCTAAGTGCCCAAACAAGGGCAATAAGTACTAGTTTTAATCCCGTAATGTTTCGGAGGCTTACACGTTCTCCTCTAAAGGGCAGCAACGGAAGGCTATAGGCAATAGAAATAAGTGCCAAACTTGCCAATACCACTTGGGCCGTTGCCGATAGAAAAAAACTCAGGCAAAGTGTAGATAATCCGCCAATTAAGGTAAACGAACTGCATAAATGCTGATGTTTACTCATCCATTGCACTCTTTTTAGCAAAGAACTTGGTTTTTTGCCTGGATTAGAAAGCACCATGCTCAAATTATACAGCGCTAGCGTAGCGAAAAAAACAAGAGCTACTACATGCAAATCAATCGCTTGCCCAAGTAGCTGATAAGTAAATGCTGTTTGTGCTGCAGCGCCAGCTGCAATAAATAATTGGCTAAATAGTATAAATTCTACGAATTGCCTCAGGTATGTTTTCATTTGCTTAAGCTGGTGCTTGGCCCGACTTTAGTTCAAATATGGTGATCTCGGGTAAAATACCTACCCTGCCCGGATAGCCCAAAAATCCATAGCCCACGTTTACATATAATTGCTGATTTTTTTCTTGATAGAGACCTGCCCATTCTTTGTAAATATATTCGATGGGGCTCCATTGAAACTCTTTGGTACGTACTCCAAACTGCATGCCGTGGGTGTGTCCGCTAAACATGGCGTCAATTTGTGGATAGCTTTCTAAAATCTGCGCACGCCAATGGGAGGGGTCGTGAGAAAGTAATAATTTTACAGGATAATGGTCTGTGTTTTGAACGGCCAAATCCATGCGCCCATATTTTGCAAAACGCCCGGCTCCCCAATTTTCTATACCTAAAATACCAATTTCTTCTCCGCCTATTTTTATACTCCGGTGTTCGTTAAGCAGCAAATTCCAGCCCATATTTTTGTGCGTTTGCTTTACATCGTCAAGGCTTTTTGCTTTAGCGGCTGAAGGGCCTCTGCCAAAAAAATAATCACCGTAATCGTGATTCCCGAGCACCGAGTAAACACCTAGCGGCGCCTTTATTTTCGAAAATATATCTTGATATTCTCTCATTTCGCTAGCTATATTATTTACCATATCGCCGGTAAAGAAAACGAGATCGGGCTTTTCCTTTATAAGCATTTCTACGCCCCCCAACACAGCCTTTCGGTCATAAAAGCTACCCGAGTGAATGTCTGAAATTTGACCTAAAGTCATGCCATCAAAGGCTTTGGGTAGGTTGGCCAAATACAATTTTTGACGAACAATTTTATAATCGTATGCACCTGAAATGATGCCAAAAGATAAGGAACTAATGGGTAGTGCAGCAGCAACGATGCCTGCTTTTAATAAAAAATCGGAACGTTTTATGGGTTCGCCAACCATAGTGCTCGATTTTGTTTTAGTGCTTTTGCGTGTTGCCCAAATAACCAGCCTGCGTACATCATCAACTAGTAAAAAGAGTGCAAAAAACACTTTTCCTATAAAAGTTAAGAAAAAGGCAACCAAAATAATGGCTCGGATAGTTAAGCGAATATTGAAGTAAATGCTGAAGAAAATTCCAATTAAAAATAGGATGGTGATTGTCCACCAGCATATGCTAAATCGGTTTCTTTTTGCTTCAGACCAATTTGTACGGGCACCCAATATGGCCTTGTAAATATAAAAGTCTAATGCAAGAACAACTACAACTAGGGTTAGTAGTACGAAAATTCGGTTAGCCATATAGCGGGTTTGAATGTGTGCCCTAAATTATGATTTTTTGGCAAAAAACTGCAAGTCCAACAGTTTATGAAGCAAAAATTTGGGCTAAATTTTCTTTGCTAAGAGGCTTATTTAAGAACCCTTTTACGAAGGGGTATTGTGTAGCCTTTTCTAAATCTGCATGGGATAAGGATGCGCTAAGCATGTAAATATGTGTTTCTTTGGCTAGTTCGGGGCTCAGTTCTTCGTAATGATCGATAAATTCCCAGCCTGTTTCTTCTTTTAGGTTTATATCAATAAACACCACATCTGGGATTAAATCCGGGGTTTTCTTATGATTTTTAAAATACGTAATAGCCTCAGCAACAGTACTGAAGTGATACACATCTTTACAGAAATTCTTTAATTGAATGAGTCTTTTCGTTGCAAATACAAATATTTCATCATCATCAATTAAAAATGTAAGTAGTTTATTGTGCATGTTTAAAAGTGTATTTTAAATACTGTTCCTTTATTGAGTTCGCTCTCTACACTAATTTTACCGCCTAAAGATTCCACCTGGTTTTTGGTCATAAATAAACCTATACCCCGTGCAGTTGGGTTGCCGTGAAAGGTTTTATACATGCCAAAAAGTTGCTCTCCATGCTTTTCTAAATCAATACCTAATCCGTTGTCGCTAACTTTTAATATGGGTTTACCGGCTTCTACATCGCTCTCTATAGTTATAACCAGGGGCACAACTGGGTTACGGTATTTGAGTGCGTTGGAAGTAAAATTTAGCAGTATACTCTCCAAATAGGCCGGTACAAAATCTATCTCGGTACACTTACTAAAATTCACCTTTAAGGTTGCTTTACTTTCATGAATTTCCGCCTGCAATACATCCTCCACATGTTTCATTACTTTATCTAAAGCAACTCTTTTTTTAATCTCATGCGTTTCTATTTGTGCAACCACTAAGTCTTTTAATTGAGCTATAGTTTCGTTTAAGGATGTACTTATTTTTTGGATGTTTTCTTGCAATTTTGTTTTTTGAATGGGGTCTGTTTCATCGGCTTGCAATTCGAGGCTAAGGCTCAAATTGGCTGCATGAGCCCGTAAATTATGCGAAACAATATGGGCAAAGTTAACTAGCCGCTTGTTTTGGCTGGTAATTATTTTGGTTGATTCGTCTATGGCTACTTGTTTCTCTTTTTGTTCATTAATATCCTGAAAAACGCCCCTTACCCCAACAATATCTGTAGTGTTTTCGGCATAAATAGCTTTGCCTATGGCTCTTACCCAAATTTCTTTTTGGGTTGCTGTGATAATTTTTAGCTCCAAGTCAAAAGGCGTACCTAAGCTTAGTGCATCGGTTACGGCTTGTTGTATAATCGGTATAGCTGGTGGGCTATAAAAATTGATAGCCGTATTTAAATCGGGTGTGAAATCTTCGGGTACCTCGTGAATATGACACACTTCTTTTGACCAAGTAAGTAGCGGTGGATTGGTATATAATTCCCACACGCCTATTCGAGCCATTTTGCCGGCCTCTTCTAATAAATGCTCACTTTTTTGTAGCGCAATTTTTTGTTCAACACGCTCATTGATATCCATTATACTACATAGCATATAGGCAGGGCCTTCGGAAGTTCTGTTTGTGTTACCAGCAATTTTAAACCATTTGTATGTACCCGATTTATGTAAAAGTTGAATTTCTAATAGAAAGTGCTTACCTGATTGAAAGTTGTTTTGTATGGCCTTAAGAAGAATTTCTTTGTCTGCAGGAAAAACAAGTTGATCAAAAAAAACCTCTTTGGATAAGTTAATGGTATTGTTTGGATAGCCCATTAAATCACAAAAGGCGGGAGAGCAAATTAAACTGTCGTTATTTTCGCCAATTTGGAACAAGCCCGCATGCAGTGCTTGTTCCAATAGTTTAGATTGCTCATTTTTAAGAAAACCAGAATGCTCAGAATATTGACTCATTGAACGCATTTATACTACTAGTTAATGTAGTGGACATAAATATAGTCTTATTTACCTAGTAGTTATTTTTAATCTCAATTTTTCGTGTGATAATAGGTGATATTCGGTTTATCGCACCTTGGCTGTTTTTACAAATCGTGAAAATAATGTTGGAAAAAATCGTTTTAACCAAACACCATAAATTTCCTTTCCGCCCACATACATCTCTTCCCTTTTTTTCGTAATTCCTTGTATTATTTTCTGTGCACAACGTTCGGGGCTCATGCCATTTGCTTGTGCAGCATCCATGGAATTTTGTGCCGAACCATCGCCCACCAATGCGTTTATGCTTACGTTTGTTCTAATAAAACCAGGACACACTATGGTAATTTGTATGTTTTTGTTCGTCAATTCGGCTCGTAACGAATCGTAGTAGCCATGTAGTGCATGTTTAGATGCGGCATAAGCCGACCGAAATGGCGTACCAAATTTCCCCACCAAGCTGCTTATTAATACAATGGTTCCGCTTCCTTGCGCCAACATACTAGGTAATAATGCCTGGTTTATAGCAACTGTACTCACATAATTTACCTTCATCAATCGTTCTATCACGCTTAAATTTGTTTCTGTAGCTATAGAACGTTGACTTAGGCCTCCAGCGTGTATAACTACATCAATTTTCCCAAAAATATTTAGGGCATCCGCTACTTTTTTAGGTAAAGTATCCAGTTCATCTAAATCTAAGGGTAGTACATGAATGTCTAACGGATTGCGTTTGCAGGCTGTTTTTACTTCATATAAACGCTCTTTATTTCGCGAAGAGATAATCAATTTTGCGCCTTGCTGGCTGTAGGCATACACCAAGGCTTCGCCAATACCAGAGGAGGCTCCGGTTATCCAAACTATTTGAGGGTTAGTTTTCATCATCAACAATAAATAAATCTGCAGCAATACGATCGGCAAATAGTTTGCCATTTTTTGTTAAAAAGAGATGATCCGCTTCTAAAAAAAGCCACCCTTTTTCTTCATATTCGCTTAATTTGGTTAGCATATGTGTTTTAAAATCGGGACCAAAATTGGTATTTATTTTACCTAGATCGGTACCCCAAGTGGTCCGTAAACTCGTCATGAGGTATTCATTAAACCGATTATTTAAACTAAGTATTTCTATGTTTTGTGGTACTTTATTTTGGCTGATACTTTCCAAGTATTGCGCATTATTGGCCACATTCCATTGGCGGCTTTGCGTATTAAATGAATGTGCCGAAGGGCCAACGCCTAGGTATTTTTCACCCTTCCAATAGTTGCTATTGTGTATAGATTCTTTACCGGCCTTTGCAAAATTAGATATCTCATACTGTAGTAATCCGGCCTGCTCGGTTTCTTGGAGTAAGTACAAAAATTGCTGCGCACTTTGGGCTTCGTTTAAGGGTTTTTGTTTTTTCTTTTCGATAAAATGGTGCAGTGCGGTACCCTGTTCTACGGTCATCGCATAGCTGGATAAGTGAGGGACATCAAGTTGTATAATTTGCGCTATATTCTGCTGCCATTTCGTATCTGATAGCAAATGAAAGCCATAAATAAGGTCTACATTGCTGTTCTCAAAGCCGGCATCTTGCGACCGCTTTATGCAACTATCCGCCTCGGCACCGGTATGCGATCTATTCATCCAGGCCAAATCTTCATCAAAAAACGATTGCACGCCAATACTTAATCGATTGATGGGGCTTTGGCTCAGTTCTCTAATTTTTTTAGCCTGCAAATCATCGGGATTCGCCTCTAATGTAATTTCGGCTGCGTTTGATACGCTAAAAAGTTGATGGATCGTTTCGAGTATTTTTTGCAGTTCATTGGTGCTAAGCAAGGAAGGCGTACCACCGCCAAAATAAATGGTTTCTACTTCCTCAGCTTCTAAATAGTCTTTTCTCAACGTCAGTTCCTTGCAAATGGCCGCAACCATATCGGCCTTTGGCCCCATAGAGGTACTAAAATGAAAGTCGCAATAATGACATGCTTTCTTACAAAAAGGGATGTGTAGATATATGCCAGCCATAGCTTGTAAAGGTAAAGTTTTTACTAGAAGTTATACGTTTTGTTCATTTCGCTTGGTTTTATTTGCCAATTTGGGACAAGCTGATTGAATTTCGGGACGGAGGACTTCTAGCTTGTATATAGATTTGTTTTAAACGATAACTCAAAGTCATTAATCTGGTGTATCACTTGGCTGCTAAAAATGCTTTTAAAAACGCTTAAAAAATTATTCTCTAAACGAGTAGTGGTGGCCCCATCTTCGGAAAGTACCATTACGCTTTCTGTACAATTTAGTTTTGAGGCAAGTGCGCAGGTTGGTTTTAAAGATACCGACAATCGCCTACGAATAAAACGCTTTAAGGATCAAAGTTGGCAAACGGAATTTGTGCATATATGGGCTCCTGAAAAACCCATTGAACTTCGCACTTTTATTTATACCCCAAACCTGAAAGAAGCCCAACAAGCCACACTCACCATAAGCATTGATAAGCAGGTTGTAAAACAACAAGATTTTATCATACCCACAGATGAAGATTATGCAGGTTGGTTCGAATTAAGCTACCTACCCTAGATTCATTTTTATTTCTGTAAAGACTTAAAATTTACGGTAAATTTGCGGCTTAGGAATTTGCACCGCATTAGAGAATGACCTACCCTCGTTTCGTATTTTTTATGCTTTTGCTTTTGCCTTTGGGCTTGTGGGCACAAACCGATTCGGTGGTGCAAGCTCGTGTACCTAAATTGGCCGATTCTGTTGGGCGTGTGCAGAATGTTGCAAATAGCGATTCGCTCAAACGAGTGTCAGATTCCTTAGCCGTGATGTATATCAAATACCCCGATCCTAATCGTAAAAATCGCTTTATAGATAGTTTAATGCAACTTTATCAGGTTAAAAATCTCGATTTTATTGCTTGGGCAAAGCAATTCGGTCGCCCAATAAACCACGACGGCGAAGGGAAATTGAGAAAACATGGCCAGTCTTGGGTATTGGTGGTTATTCTGTGCTTGGTGCTGGGCTTCGCCGTGCTTCGAATAGCGTACAGAAACGATATAAACATGCTGATGAATGCTTTCTTTGATCATCGTTTTCTGGCCCAACAAACAAGTGCTGGGGGCTTTTTCACTTCTTGGCCCTTTATGCTACTCTTTGTACTTTTTGGTT
>JBIIBV010000044.1:0-14371 GCA_044239195.1 Sphingobacteriaceae bacterium
CCTTTGTGCAAATTACGAATATATACTTCGTTTTGAACCGAAGCGCACAATACGCCATTGGTATCGTATAAATCAATAGGGAAGCTTTTTACGAATTTTCCGTGAGTATGTAGCACTTCTTCAGCTTCTTTTATAGTTGATTCTGAAAGCTGAATGCGAAAACTGAGGTTTGTTCTACCAGGTTTTAAGTAATTAATTTGTGCACTTTTAAGCCAAACACGGCATTTTAGCCCTCTGCGTTGCAGTACCTGATCGAATAAAATAGCGTAAAATGGATCGGTAGCGGTGAAAATGGTACCTCCGAAGATAGATTTATTATAGTTTTTGTTCATAAAACTCTTTACAATAACTACATCAACCCCGCTAAAACCTGGCTCAAAACTCCGGACCCAAATACGTTGGAAAAGGAGTGGAGGGTATAGGCGCATGACCCAAGTAAGAGCCTTTTCCGATATTTTCATTTTTAGGATTTTACCACATTAAGTCTAAAATTGCGCTGTGATCTTCTTCGTTTAGTTTGTAAACCTGCCCAGAAACTTTATGTTGTTTAAAGTTCGCTAAAATAGCGTCTTTAGAACTTTTATCAATATTTGCTTGAGATAAACGAGTTGGTGTATGAATAATTGTGAAAAAAGCTTCCAATTTCTCAATAAATTGAGGAGCAATTTGCTCATCGCTTCCTTCTAATTCAAAAACATTTCTAGCTAAAAACGCCAGTTTATCAAGAAATTTATTCTGATTGTGTTTCAACCAAGCCGGAAACACGATAGATAAACCTGCACCATGGGCAATATCAAATAATACACTTAAAGAGTGTTCAAAACCATGACAAGCCCAATCGCCACCATTTTTACCGGCTGTTAACGAACCGTTTAGAGCCGTGGTTGCCAACCACATAATATTTGCACGAGTATCGTAATCATCGGGATGGCTTACCACCTTTTCTCCGTACTCTACAGCTAATTTAAGCACCGCTGCGGTGTGCAAATCGGTTAGCGGCGAATTTCCTAAGCCAAAGAATTGCTCGAGCGCATGCGCCATTAAATCGGCTACACCATAAGCTGTATAATCTGCTGGAACGGTAGTGGTTAAAGCTGGATCTAAAAAAGATACATTAGGATACAAATAAGGAGATCCATAACCACGTTTAGAACCTCCCTCGGTATCTTGCAATACTGTAAATGGATTCATTTCTGTACCGGTTGCGGCCAAAGTTAAAATAGCAAAAATAGGTAGGGCCTTTTCTGGCTTGGCTTTTTGTAGATAAAAATCCCATACAGAATGATTAACCGACACACCCATAGCTACCGCTTTGGCTGTATCTATAACCGAACCACCGCCCAAGGCAATAATATAATCGGCTCCGAATTTTTTGGCTTCTTGCACCGCCGCATCTGCATCCTGATAAATGGGATTTGATTTAATACCTTCAAACGTTTGGTGCGCAATGCCTCCAATATTTAATAAAGAAACCAAACGAGCGTAAAGTCCATTCTTTTTTACAGATCCTTTACCAATAATGATAAATGCTCGAGTGCCTAAGGGCTTCAATTCGGTGCATATACCATCCATTACATCTTTTCCAAAAAGTAACTTTGTTGGATTAAAACGTTCAAAATTTTCCATGTTTACAATTCTAATGTGTGCAAGAATTCTAAAATTAATAACTTGCATGTAAATATTATACTGTTTAGAATATTTTACACTTGTATTATGAAAAATAGCCCAATATCAAAATCTATATCCTTGCTTATTTTGGTAGCTGCATTGGGTTATTTTGTAGATATATATGACTTATTGCTTTTTTTAATTGTTAAAAATAAAAGTTTAACAGATTTGGGAGTGCCTGCCGATAAACTTACTTCCATTGGTTTAGAATTAATGAATTGGCAAATGGCTGGCTTACTAATTGGTGGCATACTTTGGGGTATATTGGGCGATAAAAAAGGTCGAATTTATGTACTCTTCGGCTCAATTCTATTGTATTCATTAGCCAATATTGCCAACGGCTTGGTGCAAGATGTAAGTTGGTATGCGGCCTTGCGGTTTATAGCTGGCATAGGCTTAGCCGGCGAACTCGGTGCTGGAATTACGCTCATTAGCGAAACCATGAGCAAAGAAAATAGAGGATATGGAACCATGCTGGTAGCCAGCATTGGTTTGTTGGGTGCCGTGGCAGCTTATTTCGTAGGTGCTACCTTTAATTGGCGCATTGCATATTTAGTAGGCGGGGGCTTAGGAATGTTATTGCTCTTACTCCGAATCGGAGTATTTGAATCGGGGATGTTTGCCAATATGAAAAACAAACCCGTAAAAAAGGGCGATTTAAGCCTATTATTTTCTAACGGAAGTAGAATTAAAAAATATTTGTACAGCATTTTAATTGCCGTTCCGGTTTGGTTTGTAGTTGGTATTTTAGTGGGTATTGCCCCCGATTTTGCCAAACCATTAGGCATTATCGGAACCATAGAGCCCGGCAAAGGAATTATGTTTACATATATTGGTATTGCCTTTGGCGATTTTTTAAGTGGAAGCCTTAGCCAACTGTTCAAAACCCGGAAGAAAATTGTGTTCATCTTTTTGACCTTCACCTTCGCCGGCATTTTATTTTTTCTATTCTCTAACGGCCTAAGCGCTACTCAATTTTATATACTTTGTGTTTATTTTGGCATAGCAACAGGCTATTGGGTGGTATTTGTTACTATGGCAGCAGAACAATTTGGCACCAATTTACGAGCAACTGTAACTACTACGGTGCCCAATATGGTACGTGGCTCTCTCATTTTAGTTACCCTAGCTTTTACCAGCCTAAAAGCACATTATGGATTGGTAAATGCAGCTATTATGGTAGGCACAGGTACTGTATGCATAGCGTATTGGGCCTTATGGCACTTAGAAGAAACTTTTGGTAAAGACTTAGATTATATAGAAGAATCTGGAGAAATAGGTCTCTAACATCATCTCTTTGTCTAATTATTCATTCCAGCCCTAAAAATTCATTTAAAAATCTCATTTTTGGATATGCCTACACGTGAAGAAATAGCAACAGCTTACCAAACTATTCAAGACGAAATTTGCGCTGGTTTAGAGTTAGCCGATGGTTTAGGAAAATTTGAACAAGAGATTTGGGAACGTGAAGGTGGAGGAGGGGGTCGTACCCGGATACTTCAAAATGGAGCCATTATTGAGAAAGGAGGCGTTAATTTCTCGGCGGTATATGGCAAATTACCCGAACCTATAAAAAAAGCCTTTGGCGTAAGCGAAGAAGATTTTTTTGCTACGGGAATTTCTATAGTGATTCATCCTAACCATCCTTGGGTACCTATAATTCATATGAACATTCGCTATTTTGAACTTTCGGACGAGGTTCGTTGGTTTGGCGGCGGTATCGATTTAACACCACATTATATCATTTCTGAAGATGCTCAATTCTTCCACCAAGGTTTAAAAAAGGTTTGCGATAGTTTCAATAAAACGTTTTACCAAGAATTTAAAACCTGGGCCGATAACTACTTCTACATAAAACACCGCGAAGAAACTCGTGGCATTGGCGGAATCTTCTACGATCGCTTAAGTCCTAAGACCGCAAACATTGCCTGGGATGAAATTTTCGAATTCTCCAAAGCACTTGGGCGTAGCTTTTTACCTCTTTATACAGAGTTAATTGCTCGTAACCGCGGTAAAGCTTTTACCCAAGAACATAAAGACTGGCAATACCAACGCCGAAGCCGTTATGCCGAATTTAACCTCGTATACGACGCCGGAACCAAGTTTGGATTGGAAACCAATGGCCGTATCGAATCGATCTTAATGAGCCTGCCACCGCAAGCAAATTGGGTGTATAATTTCGTACCAACCCAGGGAAGTTTAGAGGCCGAAACTTTATCGCTCTTAAAGAAGGATATAAATTGGGTTTAAAGACCTGATAAAGCCTTTTTATAGCAAACGCAAAACTTTTCCACACTGCCTAAATTACGTTTTTCAAATACGTATATTCGCGTATGCTTTGTGCATATTTTAACAAGAAAAACTAAAATTAGCAAGATTACCAAACGAAATGGCTGAAGAAACAGAAAAAGGAAATTTGGAACCTACAAACGACAGAATAATCCCAATTAATATTGAAGAGGAAATGAAATCTGCCTACATCGATTATTCGATGTCGGTAATCGTTTCCCGTGCTTTGCCCGATGTACGAGACGGCTTAAAACCTGTACACCGCAGGGTTTTATATGGCATGCTAGATTTGGGTGTAACCAGCAGCAAACCGTATAAAAAATCGGCCCGTATTGTGGGGGATGTATTGGGTAAGTATCACCCACATGGCGATTCGTCGGTATACGATACCATGGTGCGTATGGCCCAAGATTGGAGCTTACGTTATCCAATGGTAGATGGACAAGGAAACTTTGGCTCTATTGATGGCGATAGCCCTGCAGCCATGCGTTATACCGAGGCTAGATTGAAGAAAATTGCCGAAGAAATGTTGAATGATATCAATAAAGACACCATTGATTATCAACTAAACTTCGATGATTCCTTAGAAGAACCTACCGTTCTGCCTACAAAAATTCCTAATTTATTGGTAAACGGTGCCTCTGGTATTGCCGTAGGTATGGCTACCAATATGGCTCCGCATAACCTTACCGAGGTTATTGACGCCATTACCGCTTACATAGACGATAATAACATTGAGGTTTCTGGCCTAATGCAATACGTTAAAGCCCCCGATTTCCCAACTGGAGGTATTATTTACGGCTACGCAGGCGTGCAAGAAGCATTTGAAACTGGTAGAGGACGTATAGTGATGCGTGCGAAAGCCGAGATTGAAACCTATGGAAATGACAGAGAACGCATTATTGTAACCGAAATACCCTACCAGGTAAATAAGGCCAATATGATTGAGCGTACTGCCGAATTGGTAAACGAGAAAAAAATTGAAGGTATCTCTGAAATTCGCGATGAATCAGATAGAGAAGGTATGCGTATTGTGTACGAAATTAAACGAGATGCCAACTCTTCTATTGTATTAAATAATTTATTTAAATACACTGCTCTACAAACCTCATTTTCAGTAAATAACATTGCCTTAGTAAAGGGTCGTCCGCAGTTATTGAACTTAAAGGATATGATTAAATACTTTGTGGAACACCGCCACGAAGTTGTAGTACGCAGAACCAAATTCGAATTAGCCGAAGCCGAAAAACGTGCCCACATTTTAGAGGGTTTATTAATTGCCTTGGATCATTTGGATGAGGTCATTAAATTAATTCGAAATTCGGATACGCCAGAAGATGCTCGTACGGGCTTGATGGAGAAATTCGGCCTTTCTGACATTCAATCGAGAGCTATTCTGGATATGACGCTTCGCCGTTTAACCGGACTAGAGCGTGATAAAATTAAAGAAGAGTATGCTGAGTTGATGAAAACCATCGAATTCTTGAAATCTATTTTAGCCGATGAAGGTATGCGTATGCGAATCATCAAAGACGAATTGATAGAAATTAGAGAGAAATATGGCGATGAGCGTCGTTCGGTAATTGTGCATTCTGCAGAAGATATGCGCATGGAAGACTTTATTGCCGACGAAGAAGTGGTTATTACCATTTCGCACGAAGGTTATATTAAACGTACGCCACTAACCGATTACCGCATTCAGGGAAGAGGTGGAAAAGGTTCTATGGGTTCTCAATCGAGAGATGAAGACTTTATTGAGCACATCATTACGGCATCGGCACATAACTATATGTTGTTTTTTACCGAAGCCGGACGTTGTTTTTGGTTGCGTGCATTCGAAATACCGGAAGGTACTCGTACTTCTAAGGGAAGAGCTATTCAGAACATCATCAATATTCCGAAAGAGGAGAAAATTAAGGCCTTTATCAAGGTTATTAACCTGAAAGACCAAGAGTACTTAGAAAACAACTTCATTATTATGTGTACCAAGAAAGGTACCATTAAGAAAACGTCGTTAGCAGCCTACTCACGTCCTCGTGCCAACGGTATTAACGCCATTAATATAAATGAGGGCGACCAATTGTTAGAAGCTTGCTTAACCAATGGCCAAAGTGAAGTGTTAATGGCGTTACGCTCTGGCAGAGCCATTCGCTTTAACGAATCTACGGTTCGCCCAATGGGACGTACGGCAACAGGTGTGCGTGGTGTAACCTTGGCACATGCTAAAGATGAAGTAATTGGCATGATTACCGTAAACAATCCAGAAGTAACGGTATTGGTGGTTTCTGAGAAAGGATACGGTAAACGTACCGATATTGAAGATTATCGTGTAACGAACCGTGGTGGTAAAGGAGTTAAAACCATAAATATTACCGATAAAACGGGTGAATTGGTGGCCATTAAAGATGTAACAGATACCGATGATTTAATGATTATTAATAAATCGGGTATTGTAATTCGTATTGGCGTTGCTGACTTACGTGTAATGGGCCGAGCAACTCAAGGTGTGCGCTTAATTACCTTTAAAGGCGAAGATGAAATTGCTTCTATTGCCAAGGTTGCCCACGAAGACGAAAGCGACGTAGAGGATACGATTGCAGTTGAAGGTGCCGTTACAGAAGAAACACCCGATGTGAGCGCACCAGAAACAGGAGTGGAGCCTACTGAAGAAAATCCAGAATAAACGAATATTAACCAATAAATTTAAATTATGAAAATGAAATCACTTGTATTCGCCTTTGCTTTGATAGGCTGTGCGTACAGTGCCTCTGCACAAAAAGGGGAGTTGAGTACTGCAAAAACCAGTTATGAGAAATTTATTACCTTAAAAGATGCCGGGTCGTTGGTATTGGCTATGCCCAGTATAGGTTCCGCAAAAGCAGCTATTGATAAAGCAGCTGTAAACGAAAAAACAGCATTAGATGCATCAACTTGGGTTTATAAAGCCATGATTTATGCCGACTTTGCTTTATTAGATACCGTAAGTGTAAGTGCTGAGCAAACCTTGGCTACTGCTAAAGAAGATCTTAAAAAAGCAATTGACTTAGGTGCAGCAGCACAAAATGCGGGTAATATTGAACGTACCAATAATTTATTTGCTCAGTTTGAATTGAATAAAGGTGTGAAGGCTTTCCAAACACAGAAATTCGGACAAGCCTACGAAGCGTTCGAAAAATCGTTAATTTACAAACCAAGCGATACTACCTTAACCTATTATGCAGGTTTATCGGCCATTAATGCACAAAATTATAAAGCAGCTATAAAAAAATATGGTGAATTGGTAGAATTGGATTACTCTGCTAACAAACTCATTGCTTTAGATTTATCTAAATTATATGCCATGGAGAAAGATACTGTTAATGCGATTGCAGTAGCAAGTACCTATGCCACTAAGTTTAACGATCAGGCTTTAGCTACTCAAGAAATTGAATTGAGTTTAATGAGTGGAAAACAAAAACAGGTGATTGATAGAATTTTAACCCAAATAGCTTTAAATCCAAAAAATAAACTGGAGTATTTTTATTTAGGTATTGCATACGATGCCTTAAAAGACTTTAAAAAAGCTGAAGATGCATATAAAAAAGCTATTGAAATAGATCCCAACTATTTTGATGCAACCCTAAACCTTGGTAGTGGAATTTTAAACAACGGTATTGATATGTATAATAAAGCCAATACGTTACCGGCAAATAAGCAAAAAGAATATGATGCAGCTATGAAAGCTGCTTATGTTGAATTTGAACGTGCGTTTCCGTATTTAGACAAAGTTGTACAAATTGATCCAAAATCGTTGAATGCTTTACAAAACTTAAAAACGTATTACGTAATTAAAAAGAATACAGCGAAAGTTGCAGAACTGACCAAACAAATTAATCTGCTGCAATAATAGTTTGGTTAGAAGAGGAGAACCCCAATCTAATTTATAGGCTGGGGTTTTCTTTTATCTAACATTAATATTTAACATAATATTAATTATAAGACATTTATATTGAAATGATTAACGTATCACGAAAAGAACTATACCAACAAATATAATAAATGAACCTATCCATTCACGTTTACTTATTTCTTCTTTAAAATACCATTTGCTCACCAGCAAGGAAAATGGAAAAAGGAATAGATAGAGCAAACTGATTTCACCTACTTGAAACTCTTTGTAAGATTGCTTAATTAACAGACTACCCATGGTGGTAAGTACCGCTATAATCATAAAATTAAGGGGCTTTATAGGTGATTTTTCCACCTTTTGATCGGCATCTTTTCTGGTTAATTTATAAATAAGCCAAGCAGAAAATAAAATGGTGCTCTCCATTATAAAAGCACTCCATGTAACGGCGGTGTATTTAAGCGGAATGGATAAAAGAGAATACCCGAAAGACCAACACGTTATACTTAATAAAGCCAAAACGAGCCCCTTTTGTAATTTAGGAACCGAGGCCTGCACCAACAAACCAACTATACAGATAGCTAAACTTGGATAGAAATACGGACTAAAATGTTCACCTAATATAAACCTGGCGGCTAGTTGTTGCACTAATAGGCCAAATAAATTAATAACCACTACGTTGGGGAAACTAATAAGTCTGTTGGCTAAGATAAAGAACCACAAACCCATACCGCAAATAATGGAAATCCCTATAATCTTTAGCGCCACCAACCCACTAGGTGGTGTGAGTATAGTTAAGGATCCTACCAATACGGCGAAGGAAAGTAAAACGGTATAGGCACTACGTTTTAAAATAAATGAAAACGAATTGGCATTTACACTGTATTTCCGAATAAGAATATCGGTACAAAAGAAACAAGAATAGGCTAAGCCTACTAATAAATAGAGTTTTAAGGGCATAAATTAATGTATAGCAATGGGGATTATCAAGGTGCTAAGGTAAGGAAATCAATTCCCTTGCTTGTTAATTTACTGTTAAAATACCGTAAAAAATAAGGGATTAAGCCTTCATTTTTTGTGATTGCAGCATGCTGCTTATTACACCAATATGTGGGGCTGTTAAAACTGCAATACCTAGAAATAAAATGGCCGTTAATCTGTTTAAATCAGACTTAAAATAAAACATTAGTGAACCCAAAAATAACCAAGCTGCCAAATTGGTAGGTACGAGTTTTTTTAGCACAAATACTGGCGATTGAGTTTGCCACTCTAAATGTTTTAAAATACTATTAAAAGATAATACAGCGTGCCAAGCGCAAAAATAAAAGGCAAAGCCCAAAATTAATGGCATGCTAAAAATTAAGCCTTGCAAACAGACTAAAAAAAGTAGATTGGTTAGTGTTTTTTTTGAAAAATATTCACTTTTTGGTAGCGAAATAAGGAGAATAACAAAGAAAATGATAACCGATATTATGGGGAAGATGGGTATCCATAAATCACTTGATTGGAGCATCTCTGTACTAGTAAGTGAAATGCCTGGAAATGATTGAATAATAAGCAACACATCTTTACCATTAAACAACAAAAGATTCAACAGAAATAATAAACCATAGGTAAATGCAACTAGATAGGTATATTTTTTATTCTTGAAATCGAAATTCAAGGTGTCTAATTCTCCAAAATGAAAAGCAGATATACCTATAAAAATTAATAGCGCAACTACAGGGTTTAACCACCATAATGCTGCATAAATAAGTCCTATGCCTATATATTGGATTAAAAATTTGAAAAAATGGATAAAAGATCCACTAAGCTTATTGTTAGTCATGTATAAATAATGATCAATAGAGCCATGAGGAATACCGATGATAAAAACACCCAGCAATAGTAAAAGCGTTTGCTGAAAAACTGAAAAATTAAGAAGTAAATGGCCTATACTCAACAAAATACCACCTATTATAATTCTACTTTTCATATGCGGCTTTTCAAATACTGTTTTACCTGATTTAAAAATAAGGAAATTGGCAATTTGGTGAAAATTTTAAGATCTTCTAAAACAGTGGTTTCCTCATCCAAGAATTTCAGGATGGTAGTTAATTTATTATTCCGGAATAATTGTTCCATTACCTCCTGTATACGTTCGGGTTCGGTTTTAATAATTTGTAGCAACAGTGTATCGTAAAATTGAAATCTAGTTCGATTAATAGAATTGCTCGATTTTAAACCAAAATTAGCATCTAGGAGTGTTTCTGTATTTTTTCTAATCCTATTAAAAGCATATCCGGTACTTGGTTTTATAGCACCTGCCCTGCCTCCAATTGGTACCATTCCAGGCAGCGTATCGGCATTGGGTAAAGCAGTGGTCATGGGTATTTTACCCCGCTCAATCTTGGTAATTTGGTAATTAGTTGGTAAGTGCGTTTGAATATAGTCGGCAAGATAATTCTTGTATTGGGTATCTGTATAACTTTCTAGAGTTGAGAAAGCCGTAAATTCAACCAAGGCTTCCGTTTCGGAGAAAGGAAGAATATAAATAAAATGACTACCTGTAGAACTTTGTGGCACTCTAAAATCCATCATTCTAAACACATCTGCAGCAAATACGGGTTTTTCTGTTTTTATGAAAAAGCCATAAAAATGTTGCCAAAGCACCAGGGCATTGCCTTGCAATTGGCTTGGCGTATACATACTAGAATATACTTTACTTGCTGTGTAGGTTGATTTAGTGGTTTTAACACTAAAAATCTCATCGCTTTTATCAATACGTATTACTTCTTCCCTTAGAAAATCTACATTACTCGATGTATCAATTAAATCTAGATGGTAATCAAAAAAAGTTTGAGAATCTATGTACTTATATTGATAGGGATTTATGGCTTTATGTAATGCGTAGCTATTTGTAAAAAATTCTATCTGATTCCATTTTTTAGATACCAGTGAATCGTATTCTGCAGTATTTTTAGACCAAAAACACCATGATTTTTCAGGAAAATCTTGCTCTTTCTCAAGAATTAGTATACGCAACTTCTTTCCATTACTTGTTCGCAACATGGCCTGCAGTAATTGCATAGAAGAGCATCCAGCTCCGAGTATAATAAGATCGTAGTGCATATATAAAAAACAAAAGGTACTCGTATTTTACGAGTACCTTTTAGTTAAACCTAAATGATAAAATTATTTAGAACGGCTAAGTGAGTAAATCACTAAACCAAAACCGATTTTATTTACCGCATCACCGATGTTGTAAATGATATCCATATCAAGTGGTAAATCTTTCATGAAAGCATACCACTGTCCATCGGCTGTACCAGCCATGTAGCCAACTGGATAGATAGCCCATCCAATGATTACAAATTTAAGTAAAGCACTTACTGCTTTTTGAACGGCAGGATTACTTGCTTTTGCAAGTTTTGCCACTTCACCAGCAAATACTTCATACACAATGTAGAAATAAGCTAAACCTGATACTAAGCCCCAGAATGCAGCTTGGTCTCTGGCAACAGCCTCTCCCCAATATCCGGTAACTAACATAATTACCGAAGCAAAAATTAGTTTCCATAATAAGCTGGCTTTAGCACCTGCTTTTTTGGTGATTAAATAAAATTCAACACACATCAAAGGCACAGTTAAAATCCAATCTACATAGCGGAAAAATATTGGTGATTCACCAGTTTCCAAACTGTAGCCTCTCATGTAATAATAATGAACAGCTGCAATGAATGTAATAAGACCCGAAACAAGAACGGAAGTTCTCCACTCTGGGGCAGTATTTCCTACTTCAAAGAAGAAGAAAACGGCAGCAGCCATCATTGCCATGGTGCCTATAAAAAAGGTAAAAGCAACATAGTCGGTATTAGAAATGACCATAGAAGCATCTAATAAAAGATTTGACATAATGTTTATTTTTGGTTAAGTCCTACTCGTATGGCTTTTCGGATACGCCCAGATTTTTGAAATGGTCTTGCTGCCATTCTATTTAGGTTTATTTAAAATTAAGCATAACTTTTTAAGAAAACCTGCATTATTGAATTTAAAGATTCACCTTAATTATCAACATTTTACAAAAAAAGTGTACTGAATGTGCTTTTTATAGATATTTTTAAAGAGTTAATTGTGGAAAACACTGAGTTTTAATGCAAAATACATAAACCCTTAATTTCCAAAAAGTTGATTACGAAAAAGATGTGTACCTTCTGATATATCCACCTTATACATTTCTAAATCTATGTCAAAACGTATTTTATATGCCGATTTAATCTCATTTTCAAAACGAGATATAGCCGCACGTTTTACTAAATTTATTGTACAACCTCCAAAACCTCCTCCCATCATGCGGGCACCTAGTACTTCTGGTATGTTTTTAATCTGATTAACCAAAAAATCTAATTCATCGCAACTTACTTCATAATCTGCAGAGAGGCCCTCATGCGTGCTATACATCAATTGGCCTAGAATTTGTAAATCAGCGGTTACTAATGCGTTTACAGCTTCTTCTACCCTATTTATTTCTTTAACCACAAAAGAACAGCGTTTGTAGAGTGTTTCGCCTAAACTATCTTTTACTGCTTCTATTTGCTCCATAGTACAATCTCTATAGGTGTTTACCTCTGGAAAAGCATGATTTATAAGTTTTAAACCGGCTTCCACCTCTTCTCTTCGGGTATTATAACCCGATGTTAAGTGAGTATGTTTTACTTTACTATCCAACAAAACCAAACAATAATCACCTAGGTTGGCTGGGTAATATGCATAGTCCAATGTGGTACAATCTAACTTTATTACTTGGTTCGCTTTACCAAAAACACTGGCAAACTGATCCATAATGCCACATTTAACGCCTACAAAGGTATGTTCTGCTTGTTGACCTAATTTTACCAATTGCTCTTTGCTGAGTCCTAAATCGAATAGCGTATTTAATGCAAAAGCTGCGCCACATTCTACGGCCGCTGAGGAAGATAAGCCAGAACCCATTGGAATGGTACTGCTAAATGCGATATTAAAACCTTTTAATTGCTTTTTTAATGGGGATATCACACCTAAAATATAATTTACCCACATATCGGCTACTGGGCTAATTTCATCGGTTAAATCAAAAGCATAAGTTTTATCTAAATCAAGAGCTACCAAAGTACACCTACTCGATCCACTCTCGGCAATGGCAAAACACACATATTTATTAATGGCTGCCGGCATTACAAAGCCGTCGTTATAATCTACGTGCTCTCCAATTATATTAATTCGGCCGGGGGATAAAATAGTATAGCTTGGTTCGTGCTTAAAATTTGCACGAAAGGCAGAAACTACCTTTTCAGTTAATGCATTCATCTTTATTTATAATTCGCTTGATTGAAAAAATCGAAAACAGGTAATGCCTCATTTTGATTTTGGCTATTGAAAAATGTGGCATTATCCCAAGCCGAACCCGTAGCCCATGGCGTGGTACAGGTGTTGGTCACCCAAGCAGGTTCCCAATATATTACACCTTTTCCTCCACCAGCTAGTGTTTGTTTTACCAACTGTATCATGTAATTCTTTTGCCCATCGGGTGTAGCCGGATACTCACTTAATAGGGCAGTTTGACCTAAAATATTAGTCGAGCCATCGGCATTTTGCATGGTATATGGGTAAGCCGTTTCTACAATCATACATTTTTTACGATAGGTATTTATTAAGGTTTGAATTGCTGTGGGTAAATTAGTTAAACTCGTGGTTGACCATTTTGGATAATATGAAATACCTATCCAATCGAAATCAGTTAAATTAGCAGTATTAG
This sequence comes from Sphingobacteriaceae bacterium, assembly GCA_044239195.1. Lineage (GTDB taxonomy): Bacteria > Bacteroidota > Bacteroidia > Sphingobacteriales > Sphingobacteriaceae > JAIPAN01. Next base: position 13,617 of record JBIIBV010000044.1, read on the forward strand.
CCTGCTGAAACCACCATATTGCATTTTCAGGTTGCGCAATGTGCAACATCACTTCAATGTTTTTATTCAATCTACGAGAAGCTTCGCGAACTCCTTGAATGCCTCGATTGATTAATAATGTATTCCGAGTCCAGTTGATAGTGTATTTGGGTTGAGCCGTAGGTTGCAACACTTCACTGTTAATTTCGTTACCCACTTGCACAATGCTGGGTGTTAAATTTTCGGCACCTAACTTTAATAGTGTATTTAAGGTATAATTATATACACTATCTCCCAATATAATTGGGTCTGTAATACTAGCCCAAGCTGCCGGTACGGCTTGTTTACTAGGATCGGCCCATGTATCTGAATAATGAAAATCGAGCAATACGGGCATATTTTTAGCTTTTGCCCGTTGCATACTTCGTTTAACATCGGCATAATTAGAAAAACCACTCCATGTGGGGTTATGCCACAAACGCAATCGTACTAAATTGCAGCCTTTTGCAGCAAAAAGTGCATAGGGATCAATATTTTGTCCATTTTGGCGGTATTGCGCTCCACAATTTTCTATTTCGTTGATATACGATAAATCGGCACCTAGATACAGTTCTTGGGCGGGAGTTTGAACTAGATCAGTTGTATTTGTTTTTTTTTGAACACGAGTGTAAAACAGAGCCCGCAAGTACTAGTAAAATAATAGTAATAAAGCGCATAGAATAAATAATTATTGGTTGTAATAAATATCCGGAAAATAATTGAGTATACTTATTTAC
>JBIIBV010000102.1:0-3633 GCA_044239195.1 Sphingobacteriaceae bacterium
ACTTTGCTCTGCAATGGATAGTAAGTTTGTCCTTGTACCAGTGTGCTGGCCAAATTACCCATGAAAGTAAACGCATCTACTGTGGCAGTTGTTTCTCCAGGAATCACTGTTGATGTTCCGGTGGTTGAATAGTATGATAATCCTGCCACAATGCTTTGTTTGTTTCCACCATACAACAGATCAAAACAGACGCTTTGGATAATGTATCCAACATCTCTTGCACATGTGCTGGTAGAATACACAAATAATGGATATGTGGCATTTACAAACGCCACAACTTCGTCGGCCAGGTAGGTGGTGTTGGCTATCAACATGTTCACCGTGTTTCTCACACTTGGGAATATACTTTCAATTCCAGTATCTGGAACAATCAAATCTGACCATCCGTCGGTTCTTCCATTTAAAATAGTCAAAATATTTGAAAATTCAGATTGAATTTTGTTTACTTCTGTAATAGATGCATAGTTACTGGCTGTTGTTTGAACTCCATTGGTGTAACGAGTTACACCAATCAGTGCATCTGTGGCAGTGGTAATATTTTGTACAACTTTTAAACTCAAGTCTCGCAAATATGTGATGGCGGCAATTGTTGGAATCAACTGATCCTCAATTATTCCAACATAGTTTGCTTGATTGAAATATTGTATTCCTGCAAATGTTGCTTGTGTGTTACTAGGTGTTGAGAACAACAAATCTGTAGCAATACTGTCAACAATCAGACCAGTGTCTCGTCTGCATTTGATTTGACTGTAAGGCAATGCTTTGGGAGGATCGCACAAGAAGTTGTTAATATAAATGATTGCATTTTCTTGTATGAATTTTCTGTTGGCCTGCAACAATACTTCTGCACTCACATATGCCGCATCTGGACCTTGTCCGTTGAATAAGTCAGGTGCAGAATCAGGACCATTTTCAATAATTCCAGTGGTAATGTTGAACAGCTTCTCTATTGAAGGAACCACAATGTCACCGCCAGTTAGCACAGTGTTTATAACCTGTGTGCCTACTGGAATATTTGGTGGAGGAGTTAGAACTGGGCAAACTTCATTCTGTACTACCAACTGTGATAGATAACTGATGTAATCAATTGCACCAACAGTTTGTGTTTCTTGTCCAGCAATCACACTGATCACACCACGGAAATATGATCGCCCACTGTCAATGCTCTTTTCATTGCCACCAAACGCCATGTCGTAGGCCATGTTTTCAATAAGAATACCTGCGTCGCGATAACACAATTGTTCATTGTAAACAAAAGATGGGAAGTTTACAGACACCCAGGCAACTGCTTGACTTTGAATGAATGGTTTGTTTGCCAACAACAGTGTGCGAGCGTTGAAGAATCCCTGTGTTTGTTTTCCAGCATTGATACTTTGACCAATCTCAACGCTGCCAGATTGCATGTTGACAACAATACTTGCTGTGTTGGATTCCCATGTGCTTTGCCCAATGGCTAACGGAACCTGTACAGTCTGGTTTGGTACAAACATTGTACCATCTTTTAACCAAGGGCCGCTCTGATTGGTACAGTTTTGTATGTAAGGAGAATTAAACAAGTCGATTCTGTTTTCGCCTGTCTGCGGAGGAAATGCAGTTGCGTATGCTCCGCGGTTGTATCCTTCTGCATAAGCACCTTCCAATCGTCCGCTACGACCATTCAAGAAACTCATGTAATTCAAATAACATCCACTGTTGACATGGAACAAATCTTGTGTTTTGTTGATCGGTTCAATAAATGTTGTACGAATATCAGCGCCTCGTATACTGGTGTATGGTTTCATCACCAACGGGTTGTCTTCTAAATATCTGCCAGCACTGACCAAAATTTGTGTACCAGGCTGATAGTACGGACTGTTTATGGCGCCGCCAATTGTTCGGCAGGCTCGACTTGCATCCATGGCACGACCATCGTTGGTGTCATTTCCGTCTACAGTGACATACAAGGTATTTGTTACAACTGGTGCTGTACCAATTGGATTTTGACCTCTTACACGAATGTCTCCAAACACGTCTGTGATGCCAGTACCAGGGGCCAGTGTTAGTCCGCTTGCTGTACTGCCAATGAACTTGGAATATATCTTGTTCAAATATGCATCAGCCCATTCAAGGTCTTGAGCACCAATTGATCCTGCATCGGGCTCTGCTGGAAGAATATCGCCACCAACATTGACTGTGGCACCAATGCCTACACCACCGGCAACAACCAAAGCACCGTTGGCAATTGATGTAGAGTCAGTTTCATCTTCTACAGTGACTACTCCACCTACAAACACATCTTTGGTAATACCAACACCACCGGCAACAATCAATGCGCCTTCAGTAATAGATGCAGAATTTGTGTCATCATCAACTGTAACAATGCCGCCAACGAATACATCTTGCCCAACACCTACACCGCCGGCAACAATTAAAGCACCTTCATCTGCGGCTGTGGCGTTGGTTTCATCTTCTACTGTGACAATGCCGCCTACAAATACGTCTTTGGTAATACCAGCTCCGCCTGCAACAATCAATGCGCCTTCAGTAATAGATGCAGCATTTGTGTCATCATCAACCGTGACAATGCCGCCTACAAATACATCTTGCCCAACACCTATACCTCCTGCAACTACAAGAGCGCCCTCATCAACGGCTGTGGAATTTGTTTCATCTTCCAGTGTAACAACTCCGCCTACAAACACATCAGCCAAAATACCTGCACCACCAGCAACTGTAAGGGCGCCAGTTTCTGGGCTGGTAGATGTTTCGTCTGATTTTACCAACACTCGTTCAGTTGATATCATTCCGGTGAACGGATTGTACTGTAGACCTGAATCGGGCGTTTGGGCGCCAGCACCGTCTAAATTGTCTGCATACAGTTGAGAACCTGTCAACACTAAACCGTCAACGTCAGTAAACAATGGATAGTACATTCTATCATCGTTGACTTCCAGCACTGTGACGTTGCTGGATGTGGTAGCAGTGTTAGCCGCAGCCACGCGACCGTAAATAAATCCGCCAACTGCTAGGTCTTTTTCAATACCCACACCGCCGGCAAAATATGCCTGTGCTGCTTTTCTTTGTTCAGTAGTGGAGAACAACGATTGATCAATCTCATACAAAGGATCGCCACCAGCTGGATTACTAATGTTTCCTACGTTTGCTTCGGTATTTTTTAATATTACTACTTGACCAGTAGGTCCTACTACTGCTAAACGTCCAACGGCACCTATAAAATTAGATCGAATGAATGTGGTTGTATTTTCTTGAGTGAAGTTGGTTACTGCAACCGTTGACACCACTGGACCACTTTGTGGTGCAATTGTCCGTGTGCCCGATATTCTTGTTCCCGCCATTGTTGTATTCCTTTAGGGTATTTATTTGTTTCAGTGTATTTGTATTTGGATTGAAGTTAGCAGTGGTGTTGTTTTATGTGGCCATCCTGGATGACTTTGAAACCTCAACACAATACCAAACAAAGGATCCGCAACTGTATTGGCCAAGTTACCAACATTCCATGTGTCGTTATTATCTCCGTAAAATTTCACAGGATCTAATATTAAATTTGCTCGATTCTCGCCTATTAGTTGGTCATTTAAACACAATTGAACAGTTTCGTCTGTTATTCTTCCACCTCTATTCATTTCTAGTCTA
>JBIIBV010000045.1:0-14083 GCA_044239195.1 Sphingobacteriaceae bacterium
AAGAGGTACTATACGCATTCGTTATTAGCTTGCTGCAAGCTAAGGAGGTCTCGTTGTAAAAATTCATCATCTTGATGTTCAAATCTACTAAAAAACGTAAGTAATTTTTAGGGCATTCCCGCAAATCAACTTACCTTTACCCTAAATGAAAAACAACCGAATTGCCATTATTGGTTCCGGATTTTCGGGACTAGCTAGCGCCGCTCTTTTAGCTCAAAAAGGCTATGATGTGCACATTTACGAAAAAAATGACCAAGCAGGTGGCCGTGCTCGTGTTTGGAAAAAAGATGGTTTTACCTTTGACATGGGCCCAAGTTGGTATTGGATGCCCGATGTATTTGAGAATTATTTTGCGCTTTTTGGTAAAAAAGTAAGTGATTTTTATGAACTCAAACGCCTAGACCCCGGCTATCGGGTATACTTTGGCAAGAATGATATTTTAGATATTCCGGCTAATATGGAAGCGCTAGAAGCTAGTTTTGAAGCCTTAGAGCCAGGAAGTACCGCACACTTACGCCACTTTTTAGCTCAAGCCGCTTACAAATACCAAGTGGGTATGGGCGAATATGTTTTTCGTCCCTCTTTATCTATTACCGAATTTATTGATTGGCGATTGATACGAGAAAGTATTGGTTTGCAGATGTTTAGTAGCATGAGTAGCCATGTACGCAAACATTTTAAACACCCAAAAATTAGAAAAGTGTTGGAGTTTCCGGTACTCTTTTTGGGCGCTACGCCGCAAAATACGCCCGCCATGTACAGCATGATGAATTATGCCGATTTGGTTTTGGGCACTTGGTATCCGCAAAATGGCATGAACGAAATTATTAAAGCCATGGTGCAAGTAGCCGAAGAGGCTGGCGTGAAAATTCACTTAAATACCGAAGTACAGCACATAAAAACCGAAAATAAGCAAGCCCTTGGCGTAGAAACGAATCAGGGTTTTTTTGAGGCTGATGCCGTGGTAGCTGCTGCTGATTACGAGCATGTGGACCAAAAACTAACCACTAAAAATTTACGTAACTATTCCGAAAATTATTGGGAAAATAGAACCATGTCGCCCTCTAGCCTATTATTTTATGTAGGACTTACTAAAAAAATTACGGATGTAGAGCATCATAATTTGTTTTTCGACGAAGATTTTGAGCTGCATGCCAAAGAAATTTATAGCGACCCGAAATGGCCTAGCAAACCCTTATTTTATGCTTCCTGTCCGTCTAAAACCGATGCTACGGTCGCACCAGAAGGAAAAGAAAATTTATTTTTCTTGATGCCTTTGGCACCCGGCCTAACCGATAGCGAAGAACTCAGAGAAAAATATTTTGATATAATGGTAGCCCGCTTTGAACAAGTTACCGGCCAAACCATTAAAGAACATATTTGCCTAAAACGCAGCTATGCCATGAACGATTTTGAAAGCGATTACCACTCGTTTAAGGGCAATGCCTATGGCTTGGCCAACACCCTAGCACAAACGGCTTTCTTTAAACCGAGCATGCGTTCTAAGAAAATAAAGAATTTGTTTTTCACGGGGCAGTTAACCGTTCCGGGGCCTGGTGTACCGCCGTCTATTATATCCGGACAGGTAGTTAGCACCTTGGTAGATAAACACCTTCAGAAGGCTAAATAACGTTCACTTCTCGTTCTAGGAGAACACCGAATCGTTCAAAAACGCTGGCTATAATTTGTTCAGAAAAAGCAAATACTTCGGAACCGCTGGCACCGCCATGGTTTACCAATACTAGGGCTTGATTTTTCCAGGTACCGGTATGGCCTACCACTTTACCTTTCCATCCGCATTGTTCAATGAGCCAACCCGCGGCCAATTTTACCTGTCCATTAGCAGCGGGATAATACACCACCTCAGGAAAAGAAGTCTGTACTTTTTCAAATTGAGTCGCCGAAATAATGGGGTTTTTAAAGAAACTACCGGCATTGCCAATCGTACTCGGATCGGGTAATTTGCTCACTCGAATAGCCGAAACTACTTCCGAAACATCTTTAATACTAGGTTTTTCTATGCCTCTGTGTTTCAATTCCTCTTGTATGGCCCCATAACTGGTACGAATAGTGGGCACCAAACTCAAGCGAAAACAAACTTCGGTAACTATATATTGATCTTTGAGGGCTTGCTTAAAAATGCTTTCTCGGTACGAAAAACCGCAATCGGCTTTGGTAAAGGTTTTAAAACTACCCGTAGCCAATTCAAAAACTCGGCACGACTCAAAAATAGTTTCAAGTTCTACGCCATAAGCGCCAATATTTTGCACCGGCGATGCACCTACCGTACCCGGAATTAAACTTAAATTTTCCATGCCGGCAAAGCCTTTCTTTACCGCATAGTGCACCAGATCGTTCCACACTTCTCCAGCGGCGGCTTTCAAAATTACGGAGTCTCCAGCAATGGTTTCGCTGATGCCTTTATTGGCCATCCAAATCACTAAACCATTAAAATCTTGAGTAAAAAGCATATTACTGCCACCGCCCAAAACCAATTTGGGAAGGGGCTTTACCCACTCTTGGGCAAATAAGTCAACCAAATCGGATTCTTGCTCAATAGCTACAAACCAACGGGCTTGGGCAGCAACACCAAAGGTGTTATGCGTTTTTAAAGAATAGTTTTCTTGAATGTGCACCAGGTAAAGCTATGATTTTTTGAAGTATTTTTTGGAAGCAGTTAACAAACCGAATTCTTCTGAAGGATTTTTTTGGGTGGATTTGTGATGCATTTTATGCGCTCTACGAATGCCTAACAAATAGCGATTGGTAGTTTTAAAACTTTTGAATCGGTTATGAATAAACCAATCGTGAAAAATAAAATAAATGATTCCGTACAACGAAATGCCGGCTCCTAGCCAAAACAACAAGCCCATTTGCTCCCTATCTATAACCAAAAGCAAGAATGCTGTAGCGCCAAATAGCAGACTAAACACATCATTCCATTCAAAAAAACCGCTGCGTTCTTGGTGATGGCTTTTATGGATAAACCACAAGGGGCCGTGGAATAAAAATTTATGCATAGCCCAAGAAATACACTCCATCCCCAGTAGGGTGCCAAGCACTATTCCGATAGCTTGCAAAAAGCCCATTAAATATGAATGGCTCTATTATCCGTGGCAGCCATGGCTGCTTCTTTAAAGGCCTCGGTATACGTTGGATGAGCGTGGGAAATGCGGGCAATATCTTCCGCAGAAGCACGAAACTCCATCGCCACAACTGCTTCAGCAATAACATCAGCCACTCGTGGACCAATCATGTGTACGCCTAAAATTTCGTCGGTGGCTGCATCGGCCAATACTTTTACCAAGCCGTCGGTATCCATACTTGCCCGAGCTCTGCCGCTGGCTTTAAACGGAAACGATCCGCTTTTGTATTGCACGCCTTTTTCCTTTAATTGCTCTTCGGTATAACCTACGCTAGCAACTTCGGGCCAGGTATAGACTACACCCGGAATTAAGTTGTAGTTGATATGTGGTTTTTGTCCGGCAATGCGCTCGGCTACAAACGTGCCTTCATCTTCTGCTTTGTGCGCCAACATGGCACCACGCACCACATCGCCAATAGCATAAATGCCCGGAACGGTGGTTTCTAAATGCTCGTTAACCGGAATTTTCTTGCCACGTTCGTCAACCGTAATGCCTAGTTTATCTAAACCTAAACCATCGGTATAGGCGGTACGGCCAACGGCCACTAAGCAATAATCGCCATCAAGGCTAATCGATTTACCCGAAGGATCGTTGGCAGTTACTGTTACTTTATTGCCCGAAACTTTGGCACCTGTTACTTTATGGCTCAACAAGAATTCTATGCCTATTTTCTTTAAGGATTTTAGCAATTCGGCACCCAAGGTTTTATCCATGGTACCAATAATCGCATCCGAAAACTCAACTACGGTTACTTTAGCGCCCAAACGAGCATATACCGAACCAAGCTCGAGACCAATAACACCACCACCAATTAAAATTAAATGCTTGGGTACTTCGGTTAAATTTAAAGCTTCGGTAGACGTAATAATACGTTTTTTATCCACTTGAATAAAAGGCAATTCGGTGGGTTTTGAACCGGTAGCAATCACCACATTTTTAGCCGTAATGTGCTCGGTACTTCCATCGGCTTTTTTGATGCTGATGGTATTTTTATCGATAAACGAACCCAAACCTTGATAGGCCGTTACTTTATTTTTCTTAAATAAATAAGTGATACCCGCTGTAGTTTGCTCCACTACTTCATTTTTGCGGGCAATCATTTGGGGCATATCTACTTTTAAATCTTTTAGCTTGATGCCATGCGTAGCAAAAGTATGCGATGCATTGTAATAGTGCTCCGACGAATCTAAAAGTGCTTTTGATGGAATACAACCCACATTTAAACAGGTACCTCCAAAGGTGCTGTATTTTTCTACAATGGCGGTTTTTAAACCCAATTGCGCACAACGGATGGCCGAAACATATCCTCCGGGTCCTCCTCCTACTACGATTACATCAAATTGCATAACATCTTGTTTTAATTCTATCCAAAGTTAAGGATTACGCCGAATTTGAGAAATTAATCGGCCCTTAAACCCGTTTTTTTATCCAAAGCATTTACTTAAAAAAAGTATCTTAGGGTAAATTTTAAAATATGAAACGTACCGTACTTATTCTTTGCTTACTAGCTGGCAGTGCACTAAGTGTTTTTGCACAGCTTAAATCAAGTCCTATTACACGTGCCGATTCTCTTAGGGGTAATTATGGGCCGCTAAAAAGTTGCTACGATATCAGTTATTATCATTTGGATATCAAACTCGACATCGATAATAAAGCCATTAGCGGTTCTAATGAAATTCAGTTTACCGCTACGCAGAATTTTAAACGTTTGCAGGTAGATTTATTTCAAGATTTGCTTATTGATAAAATTGTATACAAAGGAGCTAACGTCCCGTTTGAAAGAGAGTTTAATGCTGTTTTTGTAACCTTTCCTCAAGAAATTAAAAAAGGAAATCGCGAAAGCTTTACCGTATTTTACCACGGAAAACCTACCATTGCACGCAACCCACCTTGGGATGGCGGCTTTATTTTTAAGAAAGATACCGAAGGCAACCCTTGGGTAGCCGTAGCCTGCCAAGGTTTTGGCGCCAGCTCTTGGTGGCCAAACAAAGATCACCAAGCCGACGAAGTAGACAGCATGCTGATTAGTATGAGCGTACCCGATACCTTGCAAGATGTTTCTAATGGCCGTTTGCTAAGCACCATTCCGCAAGCTGGTGGTTATATGCAATACAATTGGTTGGTAAAAAATCCCATTAACAATTATTCGGTAACGTTTAACGTGGGCAAATTTGCCCATTTTACCGACACTTTTGAAGGCGAAAAAGGCCCACTAAGCCTCGACTTTTATGTATTAAAAGCCGATGAAGAAAAAGCGAAGAAACAATTCTCGGCCGATGTGAAACCCATGCTACAATGCTTTGAGCATTGGTTTGGGCCCTATGCTTTTTATGAAGATGGCTATAAACTGGTGCAATCGCCACACTTGGGTATGGAACACCAAAGTGCCGTTGCCTACGGCAATAAATTCTTAAAAGGCTATTTAGGTCGCGATTTATCGGGTACCGGACTGGGCTTAACCTGGGATTATATCATCATCCACGAATCGGGCCACGAATGGTTTGGTAACAATGTAACCACTAAAGATATTGCCGATATGTGGGTTCATGAAGGTTTCACTACATACTCGGAAGGCTTATTTGTAGAATGCCAAGCCGGAAAAGAAGCAGGCGCTAAATACATTCACGGATTGCGTAAAAATATTGGCAATAAACGTCCGGTTATTGGACCTTATGACGTAAATCAGGAAGGTTCTGGCGATATGTACCCAAAAGGTGCCAACTTATTACAAACCCTACGTGCGGTAATAAATAACGATGACAAATGGTTGAGTATTTTGAGAGGCATTAATGCTACTTATGGCTTAAAAACCTGCACTACGCAAGAAATTGAAACTTATATTAGCAAACAGAGCAACCTAAAACTAGGTCCGGTTTTCGATCAGTATTTGCGCAAAACGGCTATACCCGTTTTAGAATATAGCATTAGCGGCGATAAACTTAGCTACCGTTGGGTAGCCGATGTTGCTGACTTCGCGATGCCTATTGATGTGCAAATCAATGCCGAAAAAAGCATGCGCATTTACCCAAGTACCAAAACAAAAACACTGAACATTAAGGGCTTAGATTCGACTACTTTTAAGGTAGATGAATTTCATTTTTATGTGTTCTCTAAAAAGATAAATTAAGCTATTCCAATATAAAATAGAATCATAAAAAAGGCGCCTTAAAAGCGCCTTTTTTGTTAGAGAATTTAGCCGAGTACCCAATAATTTTCGAGATAACTCATTTTCTATTGTGCTTTATCAATAGCCGGCTCAGAGATAGATGGTGCTATAGTTCTAGTAAGTTTTTCATGATAGATTAGATTTCTAATAACATTCTAGCCGGATCTTCTAACAATTGCTTTACACGTACCAAAAAGCCAACCGACTCACGTCCATCAATAATACGGTGATCGTAAGATAAGGCCACGTACATGATTGGGCGAATAACTACTTGGCCACCAATAGCCACCGGGCGTTCTACAATGTTGTGCATACCTAAAATAGCCGATTGCGGTGCATTGATAATGGGTGTTGACATCATGGAACCAAATACTCCGCCATTGGTAATGGTAAAGGTTCCACCGGTCATTTCATCAATAGCCAGTTTGTTTTCACGGGCTTTAATGGCCAACTCCATTACCGCTTGCTCAATTTGCGCTAGGCTCAAAGTATCGGCATTGCGAATGACTGGCACCACCAACCCTTTTGGAGCTGAAACCGCAATAGAAATATCGGCAAAATCGTTAAATACAATTTCTTCACCCTCAATACGGGCATTTACAGCGGGAAATTCTTTCAGGGCTTCACACACTGCTTTGGTAAAGAATGACATAAAGCCAAGGCCAACACCATGTTTTTCCTTGAATTTATCTTTGTATTTCGCTCTAATTTCCATTATTGGTTGCATATCTACCTCGTTAAAGGTGGTAAGCATGGCGGTTTCGTTTTTAACAGCTACCAAACGTTTGGCTACCGTTTTACGCAACGAAGACATTTTTTCTCTGCGTTCGCCTCTTGAACCGGCAGGTACCGCGGCTTTTACAGGAGCTACTACTTTTGGTGCAGCAGCTGGTTGTGCTTTTAAGGCGTCTTCCTTTGTAATGCGGCCACCTACCCCGCTACCCGAAGTGCTTTCTAAGCCCTTTTCAGCTAAAATTTTCGCGGCCGCTGGCGATGGTACACCGTCAGCGTAATTCGCTGTTTTTGTTTCAGTTGCTGCAGGACTAGCTTTGTCGGTAATAGGTGCGGCTTCCTGGGCTGGTGCTTTGGCTGCGGGTGCAGCGCCTTCTTCAATGCTACAAACCGTTGCACCAATTTCTAGGGTATCGCCTTCTTTAGCACTAATTTTTAGGATACCTGCTTTTTCGGCAGTGAGTTCAAAGGTGGCTTTGTCCGATTCTAATTCGGCAATAATTTCATCCATCTCTACAAAATCGCCATCGGCTTTTTTCCAAGATGAAAGTACCACTTCCGTAATTGATTCGCCTACTGGCGGAACTTTAATTTCTATACTCATGATTTTTTAAAATTAATTCGACCGAGGTCAATGTGTTTATTTTTTAGCCGATTTATCAAATGCTTGGTTAATAATTTCTACTTGTTGTGCCTGATGTTGTTTAGCATATCCGGTAGCCGTACTGCTGCTTTCTCTACGAGCTATTAGCTGAAAATTAAATGTAGAATTTCTGAATTTACGACACATATAAGGCCATGCTCCTTGATTTTCGGGCTCTTCTTGTACCCAAATAAATTCGCTAGCCTTTTTGTATTTTGTTTTAATAGCTTCTAATTGAGCTACTGGACTTGGGTACAATTGCTCTAAACGTACAATGGCTACATCGCTACGCTTATCTGTTTGTTGCTTTTCTAATAAATCGTAATAAATTTTTCCGCTACAGAACAATACACGTTTTACCAAATCGGCTTTTACGAAATTATCATCTATTACCTCTTGAAAAGCTCCGGTTGCAAAATCGGCAATTGGACTTACGCAAAGCGGATGGCGCAATAAACTTTTTGGTGTAAAAACAACCAATGGTTTGCGGAATTCTCGTTTAAGCTGACGGCGTAACAAATGAAAATAATTGGCCGGAGTGGTACAATTGGCTACTTGTATGTTATTATCGGCACATGCTTCCATAAAACGCTCAATACGTGCCGAAGAATGTTCGGGTCCTTGGCCTTCCTGGCCATGTGGCAATAATAAGACCAAACCGTTTGAACGCTGCCATTTGGTTTCGGCACTCACTATAAACTGATCTACAATAATTTGTGCACCATTAAAGAAATCGCCAAACTGAGCTTCCCAAATGGTTAAAGAGGTTGGGTTAGCCATGGCATAACCGTATTCAAAACCCAATACGCCATATTCAGAAAGGTGTGAATTGTAAATTTCGAATTTGGCTTTGTTACCCTTATTTAATTGGCTAAGCGGAATGTATTCTTCTTCCGAATCTTCTAATTTCACTACCGCATGTCGGTGAGAAAAGGTACCACGCTCTACGTCTTGCCCGCTAACACGAACCCGATTTCCCTCATTTAGTAAGGTACCATAAGCCAATAATTCACCCATTGCCCAATCGAAGGTTTTCTTTTCCACCATGTTGCGGCGGTCTTCAAATAGTTTCTCAATTTTACGGAAGAATTTCTTGCCAGCCGGTAATTGGGTAATGGTTTTTGCAATGGCTAACAATTCTTTTTCGCTAACTGCTGTGGCGGCAGGTTTGTTAATATCATCGGCAGTGGCCAGGCGTAAGCCTTTCCAGGCACCCGAAAAATTGGGGTTTACTTCCGAAAAATTGGTATTTTCTTTTGATTCGTTTAAACGTTCTTGCAAGAGGGCTCGGAAATCTTTTTCCATCTCCTTAGCCAAACCAGCGTCTACACTACCCTGATCCATTAATTTTTGATTGTAGATTTCCCGTGGATTGGGATGTTTTTCAATGGCTTTGTATAATAAGGGCTGCGTAAACTTTGGTTCGTCTGATTCGTTGTGTCCGAAGCGACGGTAACATAAAATATCTATAAATACATCATTTTGGTATTTCTGACGGTATTCTACTGCCAAGTTGATGGCATACACCAAAGCTTCAACATCATCGCCATTTACATGAAATACCGGCGATAAGGTAACTTTAGCAATATCTGTACAATAAGTTGATGAACGAGCGTCTTTATAATTGGTAGTAAAACCTACTTGGTTATTAATTACCAAATGAATGGTTCCGCCAGTATTATAGCCATCTAATTTGGCCATTTGCAACACCTCGTAAACAATACCTTGGCCGGCTACAGAAGAATCACCGTGAATTAAAATTGGAGCAATTTTCTTAGAATCACCTGCATATTTAAAATCAATTTTAGATCGAGTAATTCCTTCTACAACCGGATCTACGGCCTCTAAATGCGATGGGTTGGGGCATAAACTTAAATGCACTTTTTTACCCGATGTGGTATCTACATCAATAGAATAACCTAAATGGTATTTCACATCGCCACCAAATGGCGTATTCGGATCAAAGCCTTTCCCATCAAACTCAGAGAAGATATCGGTGTAGGTTTTGTTCATGATATTGGTTAAAATATTTAACCGGCCACGGTGGGCCATACCAATTACAAACTCTTCGATACCCAATTCTGCACCTTTTTCAATAACCGAATCTAAGGCCGGAATAACAGATTCTGCTCCTTCTAATGAAAATCTTTTTTGGCCCAAAAACTTGGTACCCAAAAAGTTTTCAAACACCACGGCTTGATTTAATTTTTGCAGGATGCGTTTTTTAGTTTCGATGCTGAAGTTGGGCGTATTGCGTTCCCGCTCCATACGCTCTTCAAACCACTTAATTTTTTCCGGATCGCGGATATATTTATACTCAGCCCCAATAGATTGGCAATAGGTTTGTTCCAATAATGCAACAATATCCCGTAATTTGGCAGGCCCCATGCCTACTTCCACGCCGGCATTAAAAACGGTATCTAAATCGGTATCTGCTAAACCAAATGTGGCCAATTCTTTGCCCGGTAAATACGATCTACGTTCGCGAACAGGATTGGTTTTGGTAAACAAATGACCACGTTGGCGGTAACCATTTATTAAGTTTAATACATTAATTTCTTTTAAGAAATGTTGCGGAGTTTCTTCGCTTATGGTATTGGCTTCAGATCCACGTCCGAAATCAAAACCCTCGAAAAATTTTTGCCAGCCAAACTCAACAGATTCTGGATCTTGCTTGTAAGCTTGATACTGTGAATCGATATAGGTTGCGTTTGCTGGGTTTAGAAAGCTTAAGTTATCCATTAGCTTGGTAATAATATCAAATTTGTATACACAAAAATAAGACTTATATACCTGAAGTATTCATAATTAAGCTATTATTTGCATCAAAATTGATTGCTAGTCAAATAATTGCCTATTTATAGTTACCTAATTATAAGTACTAATCAAAAAAAATAATAACTAATTAGTAAATAGCGGGTTATGGGAATCTGTTTAGCAAGAATTAGCTGACATTATTCCACAATTGAATATATTTTCCTGCCGGATCATACAGTTGAGCTTGCTTGGCGGTGTTAAAATGGCGGTCTTCACGAGGATCGTTACCTACTCCAGCCAAATAAGCCCAGTTTCCCCAATTATTAGCCGGGCAGTAATCAATTAACTGCTCTTCAAAATAGGCAGCTCCCCAAGTCCAATTTACCTGCAACTCTTTGACTAAATAACTGGCCACATTTTGCCTGCCACGATTACTCATAAAACCTGTGGCATTTAGTTCCCGCATGTTGGCATCTATAAACGGAATACCAGTTTGGCCCAGTTTCCATCGTTCAAATAATTCCCGCTGGTTAGGCGCTTCGGAGGGGGCTTGCCCTTTGAAGCCGGCTTTTAGAAAAAATTTATTGTCGTATTTTTTGAACATGAAACGAAAATAATCACGCCAAAGCAATTCGAAAATAAGCCAATAGGTAGAATCATTTGCTACTCTTTCTTTCTCGTATTTTTTTATTTCCCAATACACTTTTCGGGGAGATAAACAGCCAAGAGCAATCCAAGCCGAAAATTTGGAAGAATAATTAGCCCCCAGCAAACCATTACGAGTTACTTTGTAGGTTTTCAGTAAATCTTGCTCCCAAAAATACTCTTGCATGCGTTTCAGCCCCTCACTTTCTCCGCCTTTAAATTGCAAAACGGCTCGAGAATCTAAACTAGACTGGCCATCGTAACCCAAATCAGACAAGCTTGGTAAATTGTCTACAAGCAAATTTTCTGGAATGCAAATCGAACTAGGCTCACTAAAACAGGGCCTTACGGAACTTTCCTTTTCTACTTTTTTTCGAAAATTGGTAAATACATCTGGAATGTCTTTAATGGGAAAAGGCAGGTGTTCTTTATGATACAGGGTATGGCCAATAAAATGTTTTAAATTGATTTTGTGTTTCCACAAAGCAGTTTCTACCCGTTCTGAAACGTCTATTTCTTCGGTGGCTACTTCCCTATGGTGATACACTTCATTCACACCATATTGCACAGCTAATTGCGGAATTAGCTCTTCGGGTTTGCCCATAAGCGTAATTAAATTGCCACCCAAAGCCTGTAAGTTTCGTTTTAAATCGACAACACTTTCTAATATAAACTGCGCCCTAATAGGTCCAGTTTTTCTAGTGCCGTAACGTGTGGGTCCATAATGCCGTGGATCGAAGCAGTAAACCGGTACTATAGCATCTCCTTTTCGGGTTGCCTCCAGCAATACTTCGTTATCATGTATTCGTAAATCGTTCCGAAACCAAACTAAAATTAGTTTATTCATTTCTTTCCTATTAAACTATCCATTTTTCGACTCTTTTCTACAGCGTTCACTACAATATTTTACCAAGTCCCAATTCTTTTCCCATTTTTTTCGCCAAGTGAATGGCTTTTGGCAAACTATACAAGTTTTAACCGGCAATTGATGAGGGTTGATGAATTTCACCCTACAAAAATTGCAGATTTAAGGTAATGGAGGGCATAAAGTGCATTCTTTTTTATCATGACTATGTAAGATTTAAAAGATTTAGCGATTGCTGGCCTATTGCAAATATATTTGTACTCTCAACAACGAAAGAAACATGAGCAGATTGGCCAATAAAACCATTTTAATTATCGGTGGAACTTCAGGAATTGGTGCCGAATTGGTACGCCAGCTAGAAGCCGAAAATGCTTCGGTAATTACAGCATCACGTCAGGCAACCGCAAACCATGGTGGTACCCATATATGTTGGGATGCTACAGATGCCACATCCGACCTTTCCGCTTTGCTTCCAGAAAAGCTAGATGGATTGGTTTATTGCCCGGGAAGTATCAATTTAAGGCCTTTTGCCCGCATTAGCGATGCTGAATTTCTAAACGATTTCGAAATAAATGTAATGGGGGCCATTCGGGCCATTCGTCAATCTATTAATGCGTTAAAACGTGCTGGAGAAGCCAGCGTGGTTTTATACAGTACCGTGGCTGCTAGTCAAGGAATGAATTTTCATGCGTCGGTAGCTACCTCCAAAAGAGCTTTAGAGGGCTTATCACTTTCTTTAGCAGCGGAGTATGCAAGTAGCAAAATCCGTTTCAATGTGGTTGCTCCTTCGTTAACCAATACTCCATTAGCAGCGAACTTATTAGCCAGTCCCGAGAAAAAAGAAGCTTCAGATAAACGTCACCCATTGGGTCGTATTGGCCAGCCAGAAGACGCTGCCGGAGCCACTCTTTTTTTACTTAGCGAAGCCAGTAGTTGGATGACAGGGCAAGTATTGGCTGTTGATGGTGGCTTATCAAGTATAAAATCGTTATGAGAACCTTTAGCAGCAAAGAACTAGCCGAGCAAGATAAACGCTATCGGACCAATTTCATCAATAGCCTCTCCGGTTTTAAAAGTTTGCAACTTTTGGGCAGCATAAACCAGGAGGGCCAATCAAATTTGGCGGTTTTTAATTCCATTTTTCACGTGGGGGCAAATCCACCCTACATTGGCTTGGTGGTTAGACCCGATGGACCAGAACACGATACGCTAAAAAACATAGTAAGCAAGGGCTTTTACACCCTCAACAACGTGTGCGAAGAGTTTTACCAACAAGCGCATCAAACCAGTGCACGCTATGCTTCCGGCGAATCTGAGTTTACTGCTTGCGGGTTACAAGAAGAATATATTGGCAATTTTTCGGTGCCATTTGTTAAAGAATCGACCATTCAGATTGGTTTGCAACTAAAAGAAAGCCTTTCGGTAGCCAGCAACGGAACTACCATTGTAATAGGTGAAGTGGTACTTATCCGTTTGAATGAAACGTACATTTTAGAGGATGGTACTATTGATTTGGAAGCCGCTGGAAGTTTAACGGTAGCAGGTTTAGACAGTTACCACCGCACTGAAAAAATTGGACGTTTGGCTTATGCTAAACCCAATGTTTCAGCAAAAAAAATCTAATTTTTAGCTAAAATCTATCGTTTAGCGTATTGTTCTTGGTAATAGGCTTGGTAATGTCCAGAGGTTACTTCGTTTAACCAATTCTCATTGGCCAAATACCAATCTACCGTTTTTTCTAAGCCTTCTTCAAATTGTAAACTTGGCTCCCAGCCCAATTCATTCTTCAATTTAGTAGCATCAATGGCGTAGCGTAAATCGTGGCCTGCTCGGTCGGTTACAAAAGTGATTAATTGTTCAGAGCTACCAGCATCGCGGCCTAATTTCTGATCCATAATGCGACACAGCAAACGAATTAAATCGATGTTTTTCCATTCGTTATGACCGCCAATATTGTAGGTACTGCCGGCTTTTGCTTGATGAAAAATAGTGTCGATGGCCCGAGCATGATCTTCAACCCATAGCCAATCGCGAACGTTTTCGCCTTTTCCATATACCGGAATCGGCTTTTTGTTTTTGATGTTATGAATGGCCAATGGTATTAATTTCTCCGGAAAATGGTGCGAACC
>JBIIBV010000092.1:0-3562 GCA_044239195.1 Sphingobacteriaceae bacterium
TCATTAAGGCAATGGGTTTGGTAAATAGCCCGATAATTTCTACCGGAATCATGAGTGGATATAACCACCATGGCACATGGGGTGTAAATACATGCCCCCAATAGTTTTTGTTTCCGTTGATGGTGGTGAGTACAAAGGTACACAAGGCCAACATCATGGTAACGGCAATATTACCCGTTAGGTTTGCACCTCCAGGGAAAATGGGAATTAATCCCATTAAGTTATTAATCCACACAAAAAAGAATACGGTAAGTAAGTAGGGCATGAATTTAGCGTACTTATGTCCCAATTGCGGACGAGCAATGTCATCGCGAACAAATAAAATTATAGGCTCTAATAACGATTGCAATCCTTTAGGTGCACTGCCTTTTCGTTTTACGTATGTTTTAGCCACACTAATAAATACCACAAGCAACAAGAACACAGAGATAAATAAAGAAACCACATTTTTAGTAATCGAAAAATCGAATGGCTTTGCATTTGCAACTTCATGATCGGCATTCATTTCCACATATAAACCTTCGGCATTGGGCTTGGCTGAGGCGTAGTAAAATTTGCCATGAAAGTTTACTAATTTCTGACCATTCTCTACAAAAACCTCGGTTCCATGCTCATTTTCGTGCTTGTTGTATAAAAAAGAGACTAATCCGTTGTCCGTGAAAAGCAAAACAGGTAAGGGTATAGCCACTTTTTCTTCGCCTTCGCCCCAAAAATGCCATTCGTGCGCATCGGCAATATGGTGCAATATGGTTTGCGAAATATCTTCTTCGGCTTCGGCGTGTGCAGGTTGAGCAGCATGCTCGGCAGTGGCTACATGCTCGGCTTCGGCTGCGTATATAGGCGTTATAAAGCTAAATAAACTTATAAAAGCGGCAAGAAAAAGGATTATCGAGTAATTTTTCAAATCTAAAATGTGGCTCTGTTTATGCATAAACACCAAAGTTTGTGTTCATTTTCAGGTGCGCAAGTTACACAACAAACAATAAATTTCAAACCCCATATGTGCGAAATAGAGATAAAAAAAATTTAGTATGAAAATACCCGCTATTACGTTAAAATTGAGCAGGTAAATGAGCAAAACTACCATACCAAAAATAAACCGCAGGGCAGTGGTAGCTAGCAAGGCTTGGCCGGAACTTTTGATGCTTCTGTTCATTTGCCACAGCGCTAATGGCAATACGATTAAACTAAAGGTAGCGAAAACGAAAAAGAGGCCCCAAAAATTAGTTACAAGATAAGCAGGAGCATAGTTTTGAACTAAAAAAGGGGCTATAGCAAGCAGTATTAAGAAAGCCGAAAATATAACTGAGAACCGTTTAGCGCTCATTATTGAGTTGTTTAATTAAAAAATAGATGGCCAAAATAACGCCGACTATACCCAATAGAGCGGTAATCCAACGGAGTTCATGCTGAAAATGGTCGTCTAGCTTAATACCCGCATATACCGAGAGTCCTATCACCGCTAACATTTGAAATGCGGCGGCTGAATATTTAATATAGCCACTGCTAGCTTTTCGCCTTTCTTCCGAATCATTTTTTGCCATATACAAAGTAACAGCAAAATAAATTGATAGCACAATGTAGGGCATATTTTAATCGTATTAAAACCTAGATTATGCTATTTTTGTTTCATAGTCTTGTTATCATTGATTTTGAAAAAACGCTCTACACTTTCTTTATACTGCTTGCTTATGGGAAGCTGCATTGCTTTTACAAGCTGTAATGCTCAAAAAGAAAGTTTAAGTAGCCGAGAAATGCAAAATTTAACTGCCAAGTTTAATATTTTGTTCAATGCCCGCACCTTGGTTAAAGAGAGCGAACAACGGATCCAAGAAAGCTACCTTACTACCTTCGATCAGCCCATTAGTGTGTTTTGCGAACCTGATGAGAAATTGGGCAAGGCCGAAAGCGCCAATTTGGACAAGGCCATTCTAAAAGCAAATATCGTAGCCAATGAAAAATCGCAGAGCCGTTTTGTAGACGATGCCTATGTATTAATTGGCATAGCCAATTACCTTAAAGCCGATTTTTACAATTCGGTGGAGTATTTTACCTATGTATACAAGGGCTATCCGAAAGAAAAAGATAACCGCCAAGCAGCTTTAATTTGGAGAGGTAGAGCCTTGATGCAGCTCCACCGCATGGCCGAAGCAGAGGCCTCCTTAGATACCGCCTTGAAATACCTGAAAACTTCTAAAAAAATGGTATCCGAAGCCTATGCTTCCAAGGCGCAATGGTACATCTACAGCAAGGCATATGAGCCTGCTATACCTTTGTTAAACAAGGCCATTAAAGCTTGCAAAAATAAAGCGCAACGCATTCGCTTAACTTTTTTATTGGCACAATTAGAACTCGAAACTGGTAAAAAAGCATTAGCTAGCAGCCATTTTACACAGGTGTACAAAAGCAATGCCGCATTTGATATGGCTTTTAATGCCCATTTAAATCAATTGAGCATTGCCGAAGAAAATAGCAGCAAGAAAGTTGATCGGATAAAAACCTTGCAAGCATTGCTTAAAGACGATAAAAATAGCGATAACGTAGATCAAATTTTCTTTCAAATTGGCCGCAGCTACCAAGACGCTGGGAGCGCCAAACAAGCGGAGCTTAACTATAAGCAATCGGTACTTAAAAGCAAACGCAACCAAACGCAAAAGGGTCTCTCCTACTTAGCCCTTGCCAATTTATATTTCAATCAGCCAGATTATGTAACGGCAAAAAATTATTACGATAGCACGCTGAGTGTTTTACCCAGCAGCCATCCGAGTTTTGACGCCATCCGAAAGAAAAATTCCAACCTAGATTTATTGACGAGTCAGCTCATTATTATTGCTACAGAGGATAGTTTGCAAGCGTTAAATAAACTCCCCGAGGCAGAAAAACGCCTTAAAATTGTAGCTCAATTAGAGCAGAAAGCCAAACAAGATGCTGCAAAAAAACAAACAGCAGGCAGCCCAAACACAGGCATGTATACAACCAACAACGATAATACTGGCAACCAGATAGATGCCAAATTTTACTTTAACAATTCTGCAGCGCTGAGCCAAGGTTTTGCAGATTTTAAAAAACGTTGGGGAAATCGCCCCTTATCAGAAGACTGGCGAAGAAGTCAAACATCGAGCATGGTGGCAATGCAAACCAACAATGCAATAGCTGCATCGTCGAGCTCACTAAAAGCCACAGATGGTGCCGATGCCATAAACGAACAAGTGAACGTCATTTTATTTACACTGCCCAATACACCCGATAAATTGGCGCAATCTAATTTACGCATAGCCAATGCTTATTACGAAATAGGGAATTATTACCGAGAAGTAGCGCAAGACACAGCGGCCGCAATTGGCACCTTCGAAAAACTTTTGGTCAAATTTCCGAACTACGAAAATACTGCAGCAGTATGCTACAATTTATTCCGATTGTATGCCGACCTAGACAGCGTAAAATCGGCATCCTTAAAAGCTAGCATCCTTAAAAATTACCCGAATAGTTTGTATGCAAAAGTTATCCTCGATCCGGATTTTAGTCAGAAACAAGATGAACAAGCAGTAGCGCTTAATCGGGC
>JBIIBV010000117.1:0-3553 GCA_044239195.1 Sphingobacteriaceae bacterium
GCATATGGCATACGACAAGCTCTAAAGGTCTCCTTATTTAAGGGGGCCTTTCGTTTTGCTCGCTCTGGCTCCGACAGGGCGTGCGAAACGAGCGGGACCGTGACGCCGCAAGTACTGACGGTAGTTACAAAGCTGAGTAGCGACCACAGGAGCGTGCGAAGTAAATACTGATCCGTTTAAGCACAGGGCTGCCTTCACGACGTCAGTCGTGCCCAATATCCTTATTTCCGTGCCCACCAAAAAGGTTAAGCAGCCACTCTCGGTGACTCATCCTGAGTTGGCGAAAGAAGCCGATGGTTGGGATCCAGATTCGATTACCCAAGGTAGTAACCGAAGGGTGATGTGGCGGTGCTCAAGAAATCACAACTGGCTTGAGTCACCCAATAAGCGCGCTGGTCGCGGCTTTGGCTGTCCGTTCTGTTCAGGAAATAGAGTGCTGGTCGGTTTCAACGACCTCGCCACCACGCATCCCGCCTTGGCTGAAGAAGCTTTTGAGTGGGATCCTTCATCACTGAGTCAAGGTAGCAATAGAAGAGTTACCTGGAAGTGTTCCGAGGGTCATTTGTGGGTGGCCCCAGTTGCACGAAGAGCGGGAACTCAAAAAAGTGGATGTCCCTACTGTTCTGGACAGAAAGTACTCACTGGACTCAACGATCTTCTAACAATATTCCCTGAGATCGCACTGCAGGCACACGGATGGGATCCCTCTGTTATCTCTTCCGGAAGCAACAAGAAAATGAAGTGGGTTTGTCCTCTCGGTCATCACTGGGTTGCAATGGTCTCCAGTCGAACTTCTATGGGAACCGGTTGCCCGGTATGTAACAACTTAAAGATTTTAATTGGTTACAACGATCTCCTGAGTACGCACCCAATGATTGCTTCACAGGCGGATGGATGGAATCCACAAACTGTCGTGTCAGGTTCAGCTAAACGTATGCCTTGGATTTGTGAACGAGGGCACAGGTGGACGAGCAGTATCAATCACAGAACTGAACGCAACCAAGGTTGCCCTTATTGTTCAAATAAGTTACTAATGAAAGGCTTTAATGACTTGGCCACTACTCATCCAGATATTGCTTTGGAGGCTCTCGATTGTGACCCAACACAGATTAAGGGTTCTCTTGCCAAAAATATTTGGTGGATTTGTCGGGAAGGCCATCGCTGGCGAGCAACGCCTCTGAATAGAACCAAGCACCAAAGTGGATGTCCTACTTGCGCAAGAGGAGGATTCGATCCAAATAAAAATGGCTATCTTTACTTACTTAACCACGAGACGTGGAATATGTTGCAAATTGGCATTACAAATTTTCCAGACAAAAGAATGACGACTCATAAGAATTTGGGTTGGGAAGTTTTGGAGCTGCGAGGCCCACTAGATGGCCACCTGACTCAGCAGTGGGAAACTGCGATACTCCGAATGCTTAAAGCAAGAGGTGCTGACTTATCCAATAGCAAGATTGCAGGAAAGTTTGATGGGTACTCAGAAGCTTGGAGTAAGTCTACTTTTGAAGTGAAGTCGATCAAGGAGTTAATGAAACTGACAGAAGAGTTTGAGGCTGATCCAGAATCAAAGTAATGGAGCGATGGTCACTTCAATAGATGCAAATGTTCCGTTGAAGCTAAAGTCATCGCCAATGATAATCTCCGTGGCTCCCCCCGGAAGTATTGCTTTATCAAAGAAACCTCTTGCTGTGTAGACAGGCACTCCATTGGAATCGAGTAAAACTGCATAGGCCGAAGAACTTTTGCTTAAGATTTGAGTTGAGTTGTTCCGCACAGTTACTGCTACTGATTTTCTATTTGGCAGATATGGCGAAGAAATCAATCGGGCATTCGAAGTTGTGGGTAATTCTGAGATCGCAAGAGGGCTCGGTGTGGTTGAGTACCGTTTTTGAAATACTATTTGACTCGCTGGAGTTCCTTTGAATTGAGTTGTCACGTACCAAATTGTCTGCTTTGGAGCAATCAGTGGGAAATTTGCTTCAAAGTTTGAATCTACTATCCCACCTCCTGAATCACCCATAAGGACATCGAATGAATGGTGACTGTAAATTTTCGAACTGGCGGAATTAGTTAAACGCACAGCTATCCATCTCCACCCCCAATCTGCGTAATCAGCATCGATTCCTGAATAAAAAGAGCCAACTACTAAACTAGGGACTTCTGCGGCGGCCTTAGCTGCTGCATCTGCGGCTGCTTTATCTGCGGCTGCTTTATCTGCGGCTGCTTTATCTGCGGCTGCTTTATCTGCGGCTGCTTTATCTGCGGCTGCTTTATCCGCGGCTGCTTTATCTGCGGCTGCTTTATCTGCGGCTGCTTTATCCGCGGCTGCTTTATCCGCGGCTGCTTTATCTGCGGCTGCTTTATCTGCGGCTGCTTTATCCGCGGCTGCTTTTGCTTCAGCCTCTCTTTGGATTCGAAGTTGCTCATTCTTGTAAAGCGTGGTTTCAATCGTAGATGCTTTACGCCAAACTTTCTTCTTCTTAATGAGATCGCAGACAAGAAGAGTTTTTCCACTCTGCTGAAATAAACTTACCTTTGAACAAGATGAACCTATTTTCACAGCCCCAAAGGCGTGACCTGAAGAGGCGACTAACACCACAAAGGTAGCTGCAACGGCTATCCGTCGTTTCATCACTGCCTCCATCGATTACGCGTATCTGTATCTGAAGTCTTGCAAGTGTACCAACCCGAGGGTAAATGTAAGGGTCCACCTATCAAATCGCCTCGACTCAATGTGGCTTTATTTTGGTTTACTCACGAATTAGATTGCGTTTTCCAGCTTTGCTCTAGTTCATATTTTTTGATTTGGTACTCCTCTTGACTCAGAATACCGAGAGAAGTTAGCAGGCCTAATTCGTTTCTTTTCCCTTCAAATGTACTCTCTGAATAAATGGGTTTGAGGCTTGCGATTAGGTGCTTCTCAAAAAAAGGTACTGCTATGGAAACGGATGCTGGGTTCGCTACTAGAAAATGGAACATCCCAATTGTGAAACTCATTTTTGGCTTTATTGCAGCATAGTTCTTCCAGGAGTCTATCCAGACTTTGTCGAAGCTTCTTTCGTGATTTATCAAAGATGCCTGACCATTGGCGGTGATCAAAAAAGTACCGCTTAAGTAGGGATAACGGTCATCAATAACAGGTGGAACATTCGCTCCAGCTTCAATCTCAATGAACTCCATAGTGCAACGATATTCTCTTTAGCAGAAATTTCTCGCACGGTAGTACGGGACTAACCAGTCAGAAAATTAGCAATGGGGGGTCTGCTTAAGCCCAATGGCAGAGGCAGCAGGAGCGCGAGCTTTGCTCGAGCCTAGATGTGGAGGCACGGAAGTTGCTGAGTACCTACACATCAGCTTCAAATCCTCCGCAGGCTATGTATCAATTGTGTATGCATTTATGTATGCATTGTTAAATGGATACTTGCATTGCAGCGAAGTAAATGTAATCATTTACGTACGAAGTTGTGCCCTCGGTGGGGGTCGAACCCACACTTGGAGGATTTTAAGTCCTCTGCCTCTGCCGTTGGGCTACGAGGGCCATGTACGAATG
>JBIIBV010000100.1:0-3095 GCA_044239195.1 Sphingobacteriaceae bacterium
CCATCGTTTCTTCGATTTAGTAAGAACCGGCCAAGCAGCTAGTAAAATTACGGGCTGGATAGCCAATAAAAACGAGGTTTTCCCAATTCCGCAAGCTGAGGTAGATATTTCGGGATTGACACAAAACCCTGGTTATAATTAATTATTAAATAGATAAATAGAGATGAAATCAATCAAAAATATACTAAGCATAGCCTTCGTGCTGCTTGTATTTGCAGGTTGTGAAAAAGATACGTTTAAAGACCTATCCTTTTTAGAAACAGCTAGCGCCCCTGCAAACTTGAATCCTTTTTTTAACATTACCCAAGACAATACCGGCTTGGTAACCATTACTCCAAATGGTGAGGGTGCTACGGCCTACGACATTTATTATGGTCATGGTCCAGCTACCGCAGTTCGTGTATTACCTGGTGCAAGCATAACCCACGTGTACCCAGAAGGGGTGTATTCTGTACGTTCAGTAGCCTATGGCATTAGCGGTAAAATTTCTGATACCACTACACAATTAACCGTATCGTTCCGTGCACCAGAAAATTTAAAAGTTACAATTAAAAATGACGTAGCTATTTCTAAACAAGTTAATGTTACAGCAACAGCTGATTTCGCAGTTGCTTATGATGTTTATTTTGGTGAAAATGCAACTGCTGCACCAGTAGTTGGTACTATAGGAAGTACCGTAACCTATAAATATCAAAATCCAGGAACATACACCATTAGGGTAGTAGCGAAAAGCGGTGGAGTAAAAACCACACAGTATACCGAAAATTTTGCGGTTACGGCTATATTACAACCGCTAAGTTCTGCTCCAACTCCACCTAGCAGAATCACTTCTGACGTAATTTCAATTTTTAGTGGTGCATATACCAATGTTTCAACTGACTATTTTCCTGATTGGGGTCAGGCTTCACAGGGAAGTAGCTGGGCATTATTCGATTTGAACGGAGATAAAATGCTACAGTATAACAAATTAAGTTATCAGGGAAATCAAATCAATTCAACCGTAGATATTAGAAATATGGAATATTTACATATGGATGTTTGGACAGCAGATGATGGATTAAACCTAGAAACGTCTCTCATAAGTGTTAGTAGCGGCGAAAAGCCGGTTACAAGAACCTTAGAAGGAAATAAATGGAACAGTATAGATATACCAATTTCTGCCTTTACAAATCAAGGCCTTTCTGTTGCAGATATAACTCAACTAAAATATGTTGGCGCTCCTTGGGCAACTGGAACCGTATTTATTGATAATGTTTATTTTTATAAATCACCATCGGTATCAGTATTACCCTTAACTTTTGAATCAGGTAATTTGACCAACATTACATTTGATGCATTTGATGGTGGGGGTACTACTGTAGTGAATAATCCAAATAATAATGGAAACACCTCAGCTAAAGTTCTAAAGCTTGTAAAAGGTGCTGGGCAACCATGGGCCGGTTCGAAAATAACCAGTTCAATCCCGTTTGATTTTACAAATTCTACTACCATAACCGCTAAAGTCTGGTCTCCAAGAGCCGGATTGAAGTTGCTTATGAAATTTGAAGATGCTACACCGTGGCCCAATACTGCTGCTACATCAGAAATTACAGCAACTACAACACTTGCAAATCAGTGGGAAACATTAACCTTTAATTTTTCGGGTTTAAACAAAGCAGTGCAATGGAAAAACTTAGTATTAATTATGGATAATGGTACACAAGGTGATGGCAGTTCAAATTATACCATTTATTTGGATGATATTACCCTTAATTAACAGATAAAACGAATTAGATTATGAAAACAATCGTAAAATCATTGACTCTTTTTGCAATCGTATGCCTCACTTTACTGAGCGCCTGCAAAAAAGAAGAGTACAGTTTTGGGGAATTAAAAAACCCATCAGAATTAGCCCTTACAACCACACTGCAAGGTGCAGCCACTGCTACACCAACTGGTGATGGCTCGGGTAATGTTTCCATTACCTTGGCGGCTAGCAACGTCATCAATTTTAAAATAGATTTTGGCGATGGCCAAACACAACTGGTTTCTCCAGGTACCCTGGTGCATCAATATGCTACTCCTGGTACCAACGAGTATACCATTACTGTAACAGCCAATGGTACTGGCGGTGCGGTATCTACCTTCAGTAAAAAAATAACCGTATTCCGTTTATTTGATATTCCTGCAGCCATTATGACCGGCTTAACCGGCGGTACTTCCAAAATTTGGATTGCCGCTCGAGATACTTGGGGTCATATTGGTGTTGGCCCTGGACCCAACCAAGGAGGCAATGAAACCTTTTATCCTAGTTGGTACGGCGCTCCAAATGATCCAAATGATCCAGGTTATCGTAGCTCTGACCAATACGACGATGAATTGACCTTTACCAAAACTGGGGCTAATTCTATTTCATTGGTATTGGATAATAAGGGTAATACTTTTATTATACCCGATTATGGAATTGGTACTACAGGTGTTCTTTACTATCCTACTTTAGCAGGTGGAATTAATACATTGAATACCACAGGTGCAAAAGCATTAGCCTTTACCGATGCTACGTCCAATACTACCTCTGCAAACTCTACCCGCATTAAATTTACAGTACCGGGCCATGGTTTATTAAGCTGGGGTGTGGGTACTAATACGTATGAAATTTTGGCAATTACATCAACCACACTTTCTGTGCGTAGCATTGGTGCCGATGGAAATGCGTGGTACCAAAAATTTAAAGTCAAATAATATGCACTATACCAAAAAACTGAGTGTATATATCTTCTTCTACCTGTTATTGATTGGGTGCAAAAAAGCAGGGGCCGATAGCGTAAAGCCGTCAGCCCCGGCCAATTTGCAAGTAAGCACGCAGGTTAGCACCGATGGTAGCGGCAACGTAAGCTTTACAGCCACTGCCACCAATGCCGCTTCGTATGGCTTTGTTTTTGGCGACGGTGTTACCCGAACCGAACCAACAGGTATATTAACACACAAGTATACTCTTGCTGGAACTAATACCTTTAGTGTAGTGGTAAGCGCAACAGCTAGCAATGGGCAATCGGTTTCTAAAACCATTTCGGTTACGGTCACGGTGGTTCCCGGCGCACCAACCTTATTCTGGG
>JBIIBV010000005.1:0-44808 GCA_044239195.1 Sphingobacteriaceae bacterium
GGCATGTACCATCCTATTGTGTATAATTAGTTTTAACTTTTCTACTTCTCCTTTGGGCACATCAAACACCAACTCATCGTGTACCTGCATGGTCATACGGGCAGCTAGCTTTTGGTCTATGATATCTTGGTGAATGCGAATCATGGCTAGCTTAATCATATCGGCTGCCGAACCTTGGATGGGGGCATTGATGGCATTTCGTTCGGCAAAACCACGCACGGTTGCATTTTGCGAATTGATATCACGCAGATAGCGTCTGCGGCCCATGATGGTTTCTACATAGCCGTGTTCTCGGGCAAAAATCATGGTGTTTTGCATGTACTGTTTTACACCCGGGTATTGCTGAAAATAATTGTCGATAATCTCGGAGGCTTCTTTTCTCGGAATGCCTAAATTTTGCGAAAGTCCGAAAGCCGATTGGCCATAAATAATTCCAAAGTTTACCGCCTTGGCATTTCTACGCTGGATAGCGTCTACTTCGGCCAAAGGCACGCCATACACTTTTGCTGCTGTAGCCGTGTGAATGTCTAAACCTTGCGCAAAGGCTTCTAACATATTGGCATCTTTACTAATCTCGGCAATTAAGCGCAACTCAATTTGCGAATAATCGGCCGATAGCAATACGTGGTTGGCATCTCTCGGGATGAAGGCCTTGCGCACTTCACGCCCACGCTCGGTACGTACCGGAATGTTTTGCAAATTGGGGTTATTGGAACTCAACCTGCCCGTAGCCGCTACGGCTTGGTTATAAGAGGTATGTATGCGACCCGTTCTCGGGTTAAGGAGTTGCGGCAAGGCGTCTACATAGGTAGATTTTAATTTTTGTAATTGGCGGAAATCTAAAATATCCTGTACGATATCGCTCTTATGCGCCAAGGCCGAGAGTACATCTTCGCCGGTTTGATATTGGCCGGTTTTGGTTTTTTTGGCTTTCGGGTCTAGCTGCAATTTATCGAACAGCACTTCGCCCAATTGTTTAGGCGATGCGATGTTGAAGCGTACTCCTGCTTTTTCGTAAATGCTCTTTTCTAGTTGAGCAATAGCTATTTCCAACTGCTTGGATAATTCTTTCAGCGCAGCGGTATCTAAAGAAACACCTTCCCGTTCCATATCGGCAAGCACGTACACCAAGGGATGTTCCATATCGGCCAATAAGGTGTCGCCATTTACCGGTTTTAGCAGCGGTTCAAAGGCCTGTTTCAACTGCAAAGTAATGTCGGCATCTTCGGCGGCGTACTCGGTAATTTTATCTAGGGGCACATCTTTCATGCTGCCTTGGCCTTTGCCTTTGGCGCCAATTAGAGTGGTAATAGAAATGGGCGTATAACCTAAATAGTTCTCGGCCAAAATATCCATGCCGTGGCGACTATCGGGGTCGAGCACGTAATGCGCCAACATGGTATCGAATAATTTTCCTTGTACCTCAAGACCATAATTTTTCAATACCAAAATATCAAACTTAATATTTTGACCAATTTTACCAATGGCCGGATTTTCTAAAATGGGCTTAAAAAACGAAAGCAATTGCACACAGGCTTGACGATTTTCGGGAGCAGGAACGTACCAGGCTTCTCCGGGTTTAATGGCAAAAGAAAGGCCAACCAATTCGCAATTATTGGCATCGGTGCCGGTAGTTTCGGTATCGAAACAAATTTCCGATTGGGCTGCCAAGAGGCTAATTAAGTTGGCTTGTTTATCCAATGTATCTGCCAAATGATAGGTATGCGGCGTATTTTCTGCGTTCTTTGCAATTTTGGCTGGCTCATCAAATGCATCTAAATGCAATTGTTTGCTCACTACTTTTTCTATATCCACCGTATTGCCAAACAAATCGGTTTGGGCGGCGTGATGCACCGGGGTTGCGGTACTGCTCACCTGAGAGGCTGCTACACTAAACTCTTCGCCAAAAACTCTACGACCTAGGGTTCTGAATTCGAGCTCGGCAAATAAAGGTTCCAGCACGCTGCGGTCTGGCTCTTCAATTAATAAGCTTTGCGGATCTAGGGCCACAGGTGCATCCAAAATAATGGTAGCTAGTTTTTTGGAAAGTAAGCCTTGTTCGGCAAAGTTTTCTACGTTTTCACGCATTTTGCCTTTTAACTCGTGGCTATGGGCAATGATATTTTCCATAGAGCCGTACTGCTTAATAAGTACTTTGGCTGTTTTTTCGCCAATGCCCGGAATGCCCGGAATATTATCTACCGCATCGCCCCAAAGGCCTAAAATATCAATCACTTGGTCTATACGATCTATCTCCCATTTGGCCAACACCTCTTTTACGCCCATAATTTCTACATCGTTACCCATACGGGCCGGCTTGTAAATAAAAATGTTTTCGGAAACGAGTTGGGCAAAATCTTTATCGGGAGTCATGCAGAAAACGGTAAAGCCTTCTTGCTCTGCTTTTTTGGCTAGGGTACCAATTACGTCGTCGGCTTCGTATCCATCGGAACTAATTACAGGAATGTTAAAGCCTTCTATTAAACGAATAATGTAGGGAATGGCGGTAGCCAAATCTTCGGGCATGGCTTCGCGATGGGCTTTGTAGGCCTCAAATTCTACGTGGCGTTCGGTAGGTGCCGAAGTATCAAATACCACGGCCATATGGCTTGGTTTTTCTTTTTTGAGCACCTCCAATAGCGTATTGGTAAAACCCATTACCGCCGAGGTGTTTAAGCCGGCTGCGGTATAACGGGGGTTTTTACTAAAAGCAAAATGCGCCCGATAGATGAGGGCAAAGGCGTCTAAAAGAAATAATTTTTTCATGTATACAGGGACTTGCCAAAGCGCAAGCTTCCAAATTTAATAATTGGCGGTGTAATAACGGATTTTTATTTCCTACAGATACAATCTACTAGATGATCGTTTACCATGCCGGTGGCTTGCATGTGGGCATAGCAAATGGTGGTGCCAAAAAACTTAATGCCTCTTTTTTTGAGGTCTTTGGCAATTTTATCGGAAAGCTCGGTGCTAGTGGGTACCTCTTTGAGAATCTTCCACTGATTTACAATGGGCTTTTTTTCGGGAAGATATCCCCAAATAAATTCGGAAAAACTCCCAAATTCTTTTTGAATGTCTAAGAAAATTTGGGCATTGCGTATGGTGGATTGTATTTTTAAGCGGTTGCGAATGATGCCGCTGTCTTGCATTAAACGTTCCGCATCGGCGGGGGTAAATTGCGCCACTTTTTCCGGATCGAAATTGGCAAAGGCTTTGCGGTAGCCTTCGCGGCGACGTAAAATAGTAATCCAACTTAAGCCTGCTTGCGCCCCTTCTAGCACTAAAAATTCAAACAAGGTACGATCGTCATACACCGGTTTTCCCCATTCTTCATCGTGGTATGTTACATACAAGGGGTCGGTACCGCACCAGCCGCATCTTATTATCGAGTCGGAAATCATGAGTTCTTTTAGAAAATAGCTGAAGACTCAGGCTTATGCATTCAGTTCATCCCAATATTCTACCGCTCTGCGGTAGTGTGGAATTACAATAGAACCGCCCACTAAATTGGCAATCATAAAAATCTCATTCATTTCTTCGGAGTTTACCCCGGCTTCGTGGCACTTGCCCAAATGATATTTAATGCAATCGTCGCAACGCAATACCATAGAAGCTACCAAGCCCAACATTTCTTTGGTTTTCACATCCAAAGCGCCATCGGCATATGTGGTGGTATCAAGCGCAAAAAAACGTTTGATATTGGTATTGCCACTCTCCATAATCCGATCGTTCATTCGGTTACGGTAGTCGTTAAATTCGTTTACTAATTTTCCCATGGTTTAAATTTACGCTTCTAAATCCAATTCTAAAGCCGGATCCCAAAATAGCTTTTTAAAATGTTGCACTTGATCATTCTGTACTGCTATGCCTTCGGCTTCAAGCAATTCTTGCATGCGGCTGGGGCTTTCGAAATGGTGTTTACCGGTAAGCAAACCTTGGCGATTGACCACCCGGTGAGCCGGCACCGGTGGATGCACGGTATGTGCTCCGTTCATGGCGTAGCCCACCATTCGCGACGAACCTTTGGTACCCAAATAGGCCGCAATGGTACCGTAAGAAGTTACTCTGCCCCGCGGAATTAAGCGGACCACTTGGTATACTTGCTCAAAAAAATCGGCTCTATCCATTAAGCAAAACTAAAGCGTACGTAATTGATGTTTTTATCGTGGGCCAAGTATTTTTTCTCGTAATAGGTTTTTATCGATAATACTTCGTCTACCAAATCAGAACGGTATAAATCTTCGGTGCGTATGTGTAGCTTTAAGCCAAGCTGATCAATAGTCTCCAGCGTAAAGGCGTAAAAGTCGTCGTTATCTGTTTTTAAATTGATAGGGGCCGATTCTTGAAGAATCACTTTATATTTTTCTAAAAATCGAGGAGCTGTTAAGCGTTTTTTCTCTCGGCTTATTTGCGGTTGTGGGTCAGGAAAAGTAATCCAGATTTCGCTCACCTCAGCAGCATCAAAATAGTCTAGTATGTGTTCTATTTGAATACGCAAAAAAGCCACGTTATCAATGCCCTCTTCCGTTGCGGTTTTAGCACCCCGCCAAATGCGGTTGCCTTTATAATCGATGCCAATAAAGTTTTTATCGGGAAATAATTGCGCCAAGTTTACGGTATACTCTCCTTTGCCACAGGCCAATTCTAAAACCAAGGGTGCATCATTTTTAAAATGCATGTTGCTCCAATTACCTTTTAATGCTTTTCCGGCATCTAATTGGTATACATTGGCGAATGTTTCTATTTCGGCAAATCTGCGAAGTTTATCTTTACCCATGGCTTTAGTTTAGGGCAACAAAAATAGTTTTATCTTTGAAGCAACCGTGGAAAAAAACGCAAAAATATATGTAGCTGGTCATCGAGGGATGGTGGGCTCGGCTATTTTTAGAAAATTACAGGCCGAAGGCTATCCCAATTTGCTCGTTCGTAGTTCGCAAGAAGTCGATTTACGCAACCAACAGGCTGTAGCCGATTTCTTTGCAGCTGAAAAACCAGACTATGTTTTTTTAGCTGCTGCCAAAGTGGGCGGTATTGTAGCAAACAATACCTACCGTGCCGATTTTTTGTACGAAAACCTAGCCATCCAAAACAACGTGATACACCAAGCTTACCTGCATGGGGTGAAAAAATTGTTGTTTCTAGGTTCTAGTTGCATCTACCCAAAATTAGCGCCACAACCCTTAAAAGAAGAGTATTTATTAACGGGTTTATTGGAACCTACCAACGAACCCTATGCCATTGCTAAAATTGCCGGCATTAAATTATGCGATGCTTACCGCGACCAGTACGGCTGTAATTTTATTTCGGTTATGCCTACCAATTTGTATGGCTATAACGATAATTACCATCCTGAAAATTCGCACGTATTGCCTGCTTTAATTCGCAAATTTCACGAAGCGAAAACAAGCGGTGCTGCTAACGTAACAGTTTGGGGTACGGGCAGTCCGCTACGAGAGTTTTTATTTGCCGACGATTTGGCCGATGCATGCTATTTTTTAATGCAAGAGTACAATGAGGCTGGCTTGGTAAACATTGGCACGGGCCACGATTTAAGCATTAAAGATTTAGCACTATTGATAAAGGAGGTAGTAGGTTTTACAGGCGATTTGGTGTTTGACACCAGCAAACCGGATGGCACTCCCCGCAAATTATTGGATGTTTCTAAATTGCATACCCTTGGTTGGAAACACCGTATAGCATTACAAGAAGGATTGGCCTTGGCCTATCAAGATTTCCTAAAAAAATTATAATAAAACATGAAAAAACTAGCATTTAGCCTATTATTTATTGGTACAAGCCTAACTATTTTAGCACAATCTGTCGAAAAAATTAAGGAAAAAAATGTAAGCCGTATTATTAAAACTCTCACTGCCGACGATATGGAAGGCCGAGCAACTTTTTCGGCGGGGATTGATAAAGCCGCCACGTTTATAGAAAACGAATTCAAAAAAATTGGCTTGCAAACGTTGGAAGATGAAACTTCTTTCCGTCAATCTTTTAGCATGAACCGCATAAAGCCGGGCGTTGCCACAGTAAGTTTAAACGGAACAGCCATACCTGCCGAGCAGGTGATTGTTAGCAGCGATCAAGCCCAGTTAAATTGGACCGAAGCTAGCGGTATTGAAAATATTCAACTTGCAGCCGGGGCTACTTTTATGAATCGCTACCGCGAAATTTTACGAGCCAATAAATCGGTCGTTGTTTGGGTTGATCGTCAATATGCCGATGCCTTTAAACGTCTTCGCGATGCCTCGTTTAGAACCCGGATGGCTGAAAAACCAAAGGCTACTTCGGTGGTGTTTATATTAAGTGATCAGGTAGCAAGCTCTTACAGCATTAGTGCAAACAATAGCATTGATCAGGCCCCTTTATTTAATGTGGCCGGTATAATTCCCGGCAAATCGAAAGCGAAAGAATACGTGGTTTTCTCTGCACATTACGATCATTTAGGTATTGTTAAAGCGGTAGAAGGCGATTCTATTGCCAACGGTGCCGACGATGATGCTTCGGGGACTACGGCCGTAATTGCCTTGGCCAAGTATTATAAAAAGCTAAACAACAACGAGCGTACCTTAATTTTTGTGGCCTTTACCGCCGAAGAGGTGGGTGGTTTTGGTTCTAGGTATTTTTCTTCTAAACTAAACCCCGATGATGTGGTAGCCATGTTTAATATCGAGATGATTGGCAAAGAATCGAAATTTGGCAAAAATAATGCCTTTATTACCGGCTACGAACGTTCAGATTTTGGAGAGATATTACAACGTAATTTAGCTGGTACCGATTTTAAATTCTATCCAGATCCATACCCTAGCCAGAATTTATTTTACCGCAGCGACAACGCAACCCTAGCGGCCTTAGGCGTTCCGGCGCATACCATTTCTACCGATCAAATTGACATTGATAAATTTTACCACACCGTAAATGATGAATTGGAAACACTAGATGTTTCGAATATTACGGCTACCATTAAGGCCATTGCCCTAAGTTCTAGAAGTATTGTGAGTGGTAAAGATGCGCCAAAGCGGATACCGAAATTATAAGGCTTTACGCATTATATAATCGTTTAACACGAAGGTGTGATACGGAATGTCAAGGGTTTGATGAATGTCAAACCCTTGTTTTTTGTAAAACTCAACCGCTTTATTACCGCGGTTTACATTGAACTCTAAAATAAGTCCGCCTAACTTTTTAGCCCGAGTACTAACCTCATCTATCAGCAATTTGCCGGTACCCTTGCCTTGTTCGCTTGGTAAGAGGTAAAGTTTGTGCAGCTTAAACACCTGCTCCAAGGTATTCGTTTCACTAAATGCTGCAAAACCCACATCCAATCCGTTTCTCTCTACTAGTAAAAAGGTGATTCCTTCGCTAAACTGTTGAGCTAAGGCCTCAGGAGAATACATCTCGTTAAGCATGTAGCTAATTTGTTCGGCCGAAATAAAAGAGCGATAGGCTGGCCACCAACTTTCTTCGGCTAATTGACCAATGGTTGCAATATCACTAGGATTTGCCGCTCGAATACTCAAACTCATAACTCTTCGGCAATAAATAAAAAGGGTTGCTCAAAAGTAAGGGCGTAAAAGCCATCTTTTTCAGTTTCGAATTCATGAAAGCCGAGGTGTTTTAAGCCTTCCGTATGCAACTGTTTGGCATCGTGGAGCAAGTGTACTTTTTGCCCACCCGTTTGCCATTTACTAAATCCAGAACGGATAGGCATAATTTTTTTACCGGAGGTGAAAATCACCAGATTGATGATATCAACAAATAACACGTAGTCTTTCAGCAAAAATGCTTCAGCAATAACATTTACGGCTGGATAGCCTTCGGCCACCAAATATTTCAACGCATCTTCTAACGGCTCGTACTCGGTAAGCACGATATGGGTGTGTTCTTGTGCATGAAAATTCGGATTATTGGTAACTACAGCATCAATTTTAATTCCTAAAGAATCGGCATATTCATAAACCTCTTCGCTTACCATCACGGTAGGGCTCCACTCTAGCAATTGGCCCAGCTGTTCGTTAGAGAAATGCGCCAAATTGACTATAAGAAGGGCTGGTTCTTGTTTTTCTCGAACGATATGATGTGAAGACATTTATTTTAATAATTCATTTACAGGAGTACCAATACAACCGTTAGGCATTTGTATACGTAATAAAGCGGCTAAAGTTGCAGAAATATCGGTCATGTGTGTAGGAACATTGGTTTTGCCATGTTTTACCCCCCAACCCATAAACACCATTGGAATATGCGCATCGTATGGGTTCCAACTTCCGTGTGTAGTTCCCGTAGCGCCATAACCGGCAAACCAACCAGGTTGTAAAATGAGTTGGATGGCTCCACTGCGTTCGGCATTATACCCATTGATGATTCGGCTACGCAACACATCAGGAATAGGGGCTTGTTGCACCGCCTTTTGATCAATTGCATTGGCCACTCCTTCTTGGCTTTGCAGGTATGCAATGCAATCAGAAATAATAGCTTGTTCGTTTAACTTAGCCTCGGCAATGGCCAGGTTATTTAAATTTATTTGGTAATTATCTAAACTCAATACCAATTTTTTGGTTTGATATTTTTCTTCTAACAGCGTATTAAGCCCAGCCATGATTTTGGTTGCCGGCCATAAACCTGCCGGAATTTTTTGGTCGTTTAATAAAGTAGGGTTGTGTGCACAGCCATGATCGGCAGAAAGAAATACGGTATAATTGTTTTTACCAACAGTTTTATCTAAGTAGGTGAAAAATTTAGCAAAATCTTGGTCTAAGCGCAAATAGGTATCTTCTACTTCAATAGAATTCGGACCAAAGGTGTGGCCAATATAATCGGTAGATGACAAGCTAACGGCTAAGAAATCGGTTGTCGTACTTTTACCCAATTGCTCATTTTCAATGGCTGCTTTGGCCATATCTAGCGTAAGTGAATTCCCGTAGGGTGTAGTGCGTAGAAGTTTATAATTAGGCAGCTCACCCTGATTTAAAATGATAGGAAATACAGGTTGATTATTTCCAGCCAGTTTACCTTCATAGGCATTATTATCTTTAAAACTTTGCGTGTAAGTATCTATTGAATATAAGGTGTTCCAATTTTGCTTTAAATAGGCATCAGCCTTTTTCTGATCGTTGAAATTTTTAACCCAAACAGGCAAATCCTTCATATAATAGGTGCTAGTAATCCAGCCACCTGTTAAATCATCGTACCAATAAGCCGCATCTGCACTATGGCCTGCTGGCAAAATACCACCACGGTCTTTTAAGGCAATACCAATTACTTTTGATTTGAAATTGGTAGCCAACTTTAACTCATCGGTTATGGTGGTGGTTAATAAATTACGAGGCGACATTTGTCCAGCCTTAGAGCTACTGCCTACCGTTTGTACCGTTTCATCTTCGGTACAGTACATGGCTTTCCCAGTTTTTTGGATAATAAAATCATTACCAGCAATGCCATGAATAGCCGGCACCGAACCGGTATAAATGGTTGTGTGACCAATGGCAGTTACCGTCGGAATGTAATCAATCATGGTATTTTCGCAAGAAAAACCTTCGTTGAGCATGCGCTTAAAACCACCCGATTGGTAGCGGTCGTAATAACGATACAAAAAATCCCAACGCATTTGATCTACCACCAAGCCAACTACCAATTTTGGCCTCGGCAAAGAAGTGTTAGCTTGTTTAGATTGTGCTTGTGCAAGCGCTGCACTAAAAAATAGGCAGGTAAATAGGAGGTTTTTAATTCTGCTCATGGGCTTAGTATTATAGCGCAAATATCGTTAAAACTTCAGGTTTAACGAAATTAAGAAATTACGTGTGGCCTGCGGATAATAGTAGTTTTCGGTAGTGAAATTGCCTCCAGAGATATAACTGAAGGTATAGCCATTGGCTTCGTATTTCTTGTTAAACACATTATTCACCAAGAGGGTTAGCCCCAAATTTTTAGTCGATTTTAAGCTGAAATTATACTGAAAGCGTAGGTTATGAACCAGCATTTCCTTTAGTTGGCGTGCCTTATTGGCGGTATTGTCTAAGTATTGACGACTTACGTATTTTCCAATAAAGGCAATTTCAGCATTTTTAAAAGGAACATAATCCCATTCGCCGGAAGCAACAACAGCAGGAGAAAAAGCAATAGTTGTGTTAGTTAACTCGGTGCCTATTTGCGTACCATTGTCGTAATCATCAATATAATTCGTAAAGCGTTTAATTTTATTTTGACTCCAAGCTATATTGGCTTTCCAAGCCCATTTTTCACTTAATTTTAAGCTAGCATCTAGCTCCAAACCCATGCGGTAACTATCGGGCACATTGCTGCGGCTATATTCGCCTACATCGTTTATTTCGCCGGTTAAAATAAGTTGGTTTTTGTATTGCATAAAATAAGCGTTTAGCGCTGCACTGAAATTACTACGGCTAAATCGATAGCCCGCTTCTACATCTGTTAAACGTTCAGAAACGGGGCGACTAGCTGGTGTAGCATTCACAAAA
Source organism: Sphingobacteriaceae bacterium (assembly GCA_044239195.1). Classification (GTDB taxonomy): domain Bacteria; phylum Bacteroidota; class Bacteroidia; order Sphingobacteriales; family Sphingobacteriaceae; genus JAIPAN01. The sequence goes on from JBIIBV010000005.1 coordinate 10,479, forward strand.
TCATTGCGGTTAGGCTCTTTATTGGCTACCGCTATGGAGGCATAAAGCTGATTTTGAGCATTTAGTTGATAGCTAAGACCAAACTTTGGATTAAAAAAATTAAAAGTCACTGCTTGTTGAATGTTTTGCAAATTGGTATCGTAGCCCACAAATTCATGGCTCACCCCCCGATATTGCAGATCGGCATAGGCTACCCAAGGGCCACGTTGCCAGCTTGATTTAGCGTACACATTCAAATCAGTTTTAAAGCCATCATTATCGTAGTAATGCTGGCGAATTTGGCTATCGGATGCATACGTTGCCCAAATAATTTCACCAAAATGACGGCCTTTATATTCGTTGTAAGCGCCCCCCAGAGTGAAATCTAATCCGTTTTTAGGCGTATAATTCAAGGCAAAGGTGCTGCCGTAAAAATCGTTATCTAACCAACGGCGGCGTATTAAATCGGTTTGAGAAATGGTGGTCCCACCTATCTGAACGGGGCTTAATCCATAATCAGCAAAATCTTGGTCGGCTTTATATTCTTCGTAATAACCACGGCCGTAGGTATAATGAAAGGCACCGCTTAAAGAAAGTGCGGGGCTAAAGTTATGTGCATACAATAACTGGTAATGATCTTGGGTATAATTATCCGTTTGATCCTCATAGGTATAGGCATTGTAGGTTCTGTTGTTAGCCAATTCCCATTCTGGCACACCATTCCAGGCTTGGTAGGTTTTCTCGTGGCCCGAAAATACATTGGCCCGAATAAGGGTGTTGGCTCCATACCAAGCACCACTTAAAAAGTATGATTTTAATTTAGATGAGGCCCTATCGATGTATCCGTCAGACTGAATTCTAGATAACCGACCATCAAACGTAAACTGATTGTTTAGTAGCCCCGTACCAAAATTTAAGGTGTTTTTTTGAGTATGGTAAGAACCCAAGGTATTGTTTAGCTCGGTATAGGCCGAATCTCTGCGAACGGTGGTTTGTATGTTTATACTGGCCCCAAAAGCACCAGCCCCGTTGGTAGAAGTACCCACTCCTCGTTGCACTTGAATATTATCTACCGAAGAAACAAAATCGGGTAAATTAACAAAATAAGTAGCTTGGCTTTCGGGATCATTGAAAGGAATACCGTTTAGGGTAACATTTATTCGAGAAGCATCGCTACCGCGAATCCGTAATCCAGTATAGCCAATACCCGTACCGGCATCCGAGCTCACTACCACGCCTGGTGTTTGATTGAGCACAAAGGGTAAATCTTGGCCTGTATTATTTTTTTCTAAAACCGCTTTACTCAGATTGGTATAGGTCGTAGCGCTCTGTTCGGAGGCTCTCGTAGCCTTAATAACCACTTCATCGCCAGAGAAAATACTGGGTTTTAGCAAGATTTCTAATGGAGCATCGGCGGGTAAAGCAATGGTTTTTTCTATAGCTTGATAGCCTACAAAACTCACCTTTAACACATAGTTTCCAGCTGCAAGGCCGGTGAAGGAAAAGCCTCCATTCTTGTCGCTAGCACGCTGTATTTTTGTACTTAAACTTACCGAAGCACCCGCTAAGCCTGCTTGAGTACGGGCATCGAGCACTTTTCCGCTAAAAGTAAGTTGCGCCCATGAAAGTACCGGCAAAAGCATCGCCAATAGCGCAACAAATAATCCTTTTTTCATCTTTTTTGATTTTAAAATTTAACCATTGCCTTAAAGGGGTAAAAGCAATTTTTATTAAATTTTTACCTTCCCTACGCCGGCATTATCCGGATCAGGTGCTTTGATAGTTCGCAAAACCTAGAACTATCAAATGGGTATAATCTCAGCCCGTTTTTGTGTTTGCAAGAAACAAGGCACCCCTATTTGATGTCTCAAAATTAGACTATTATTCTGAATTTTAAGTACAAATTGCGTCAGAAATAATACTTTTGCAGTACTATGCTTAGAACACACACTTGCGGAGAATTAACCTTAGCAGATTTAGGAAAAGAAATTAGCCTTTGCGGCTGGGTGCAAAAATCACGTGATTTAGGCGGAATGACCTTTGTGGATATTCGCGACCGCTACGGGATTACCCAATTGGCTTTTAATACCGACGATAATGCCGAGTTACGTGCCAAAGCCCGTGAACTAGGCCGTGAGTTTGTAATAAGCGTGCAAGGAACCGTAATTGAGCGTTCGAGCAAAAATCTAAAAATGCCTACCGGAGAAATAGAAATTAGCGTTTCGGCTATCACTATTTTAAATCCGGCTAAGCTTCCTCCATTTTTAATTGAAGATGAAACCGATGGTGGCGACGAGCTACGGATGAAATACCGCTACCTCGATTTACGCCGTAACCCGGTTCGTAATAATTTAGTGCTTCGCCATAAAATGGCACAAGAAGTACGCCGTTACCTCGATGGGCTAGACTTTATTGAGGTAGAAACTCCGGTATTAATTAAATCGACGCCAGAAGGTGCCCGCGATTTTGTGGTGCCTAGCCGAATGAATGCCGGCGAATTTTACGCCTTACCCCAATCGCCCCAAACCTTTAAGCAATTGTTAATGGTATCGGGCTTCGATCGCTATTTCCAAATTGTAAAATGTTTCCGCGATGAAGATTTACGTGCCGACCGCCAACCTGAATTTACTCAGATTGATTGCGAAATGGCTTTTATTGAGCAAGAAGATATTTTAAACGTATTTGAAGGCTTAATTAAACAACTCTTTAAAAACGTTAAAGGCATAGATTTAGGCGCTGTACCTCGTATGACCTATGCCGATGCCATGCGTTTATACGGATCTGATAAGCCCGATACCCGTTTTGGAATGCACTTTGTAGAGCTTAACGATGTGGTAAAAGGAGCCAATTTCCCTGTATTTGATGCCGCCGAATTGGTAGTTGGTATTAAAGCGGAAGGTTGTGCCGAGTACACCCGCAAGCAATTAGACGAATTAACCGATTTTGTAAAACGTCCGCAAGTAGGCGCCACCGGATTGGTGTATTGCCGTTACCAAGCAGATGGCACTTTAAAATCATCGGTAGATAAATTTTATAGCGAAGAAAAATTAAAAGCGTGGGCTACCGCATGTGATGCAAAGCCCGGCGATTTGATCTTAGTAATGGCCGGCCCTGCCGAAAAAACACGTAAACAACTCAACGAATTGCGCTTAGAGATGGGTAGCCGTTTAGGTTTGCGTGATAAAAACACTTTCGCTCCACTGTGGGTACTCGATTTCCCGCTATTGGAATGGGATGAAGAAAGTGGCCGTTACCATGCAATGCATCATCCGTTTACCTCACCAAAACCCGAAGATATTGCCTTGCTAGACAGCAAACCCGGCGAAGTACGAGCCAATGCCTACGATATGGTGGTTAACGGAACCGAAATTGGTGGTGGATCTATTCGTATTCACGATAGAGCCTTGCAATCTATCATGTTTAAACACTTGGGCTTTAGCCCCGAAGAAGCGCAAAAACAATTTGGCTTTTTACTAGAAGCCTTTGAATATGGTGCACCTCCACATGGTGGGATTGCCTTTGGTTTCGATAGGTTGGTGTCTATTTTCGCTGGCTTAGATTCTATCCGCGATGTGATTGCTTTCCCTAAAAATAATTCGGGCCGCGATGTAATGATTGATTCTCCATCGACTATTTCTGTCGAGCAGTTGAAAGAGTTAAGCATTAAAACTACAACATAAGCTAAACAACCCTTCAATTAAAAGCCAGACCTAAATCTGGCTTTTTTATTTAATACATATTTTGATACATTTAAGAATAAATCATACACACATGAAAAGAACTCTAGTACTCTTGCTTTGGGCAGTATCTTTTACAGCAGCTGCACAAAGCGAAGCTCTTAAAACCAAAATCAGTCAATCGGCAGATAAAATTGAAGGACAAGTAATTGCCTGGCGTCGCGATTTTCACGAACACCCGGAATTAGGAAACAATGAAGTGCGAACGGCAGATATCGTAGCCAAGCATCTTCGCTCTTTAGGTATAGAAGTAAAAACCGGTGTAGCCAAAACCGGTGTGGTAGGTATTTTAAAAGGTGGCAAACCCGGCCCTGTGGTGGCTTTACGTGCCGATATGGATGCACTGCCAGTAACAGAAAGAACTCCTGTTGCTTTTGCATCTAAAGTAAAATCTACCTATAACAATTTACCGGTTGGAGTAATGCATGCCTGCGGACACGATTCGCACACGGCCATTTTAATGGGTGTTGCCCAGATTTTGGCTGGGATGAAAAACGATTTAAAAGGAACGGTTAAGTTCATTTTTCAACCTGCCGAAGAAGGTGCCCCAGTTGGTGAAGAAGGTGGTGCTGCTTTAATGATTAAAGAAGGTGTAATGGAAAACCCCCGTATAGATGTCGTTTTTGGATTACATATTGATGCTCAAACCGAAGTTGGTAAAATTCATTACCGCCCAGGTGGCACCATGGCCAGTGTAAACGATATGCAGATTATTGTAAAAGGCAAGCAATCGCATGGCGCATCTCCTTGGGAGTCTATTGATCCTGTGGTTACTTCAGCCCAAATTATAAATAACCTGCAAACCATTGTGAGCCGTAATTTGGATGTAACTCATAATGCCGGCGTAGTTACTATCGGTTCTATCCATGGTGGCAATCGTTCTAATATTATTCCAGAACAGGTAGAAATGATTGGAACCATTAGAACTTTAAGTCCTGGAGATGAAAAAATGATTATAGAACGTATTAAAACCATCGCTACCCGTACGGCTGAAAGCAATGGAGCAACTGCTGTTGTAAATATTCCTTACAGTGTACGTTATCCGGTCACCTTTAACGATCTGGCTTTGACCGAAAAAATGCTTCCTACGCTTCGTAGAGTGGCTGGAACTAGTCAGGTTATTTTAGAAGCTGCAGCTACAGGTGCCGAAGATTTTTCATTTTACCAAGAAAAAGTACCGGGGCTATTTATCTTTTTAGGAGGCATGCCTAAAGGAGGTGATCCGCTAAAAGCGCCATCACACCATACACCAGATTTCTTTATTGATGAAAGTGGCTTTACACTCGGTATAAAAGCCTTGGCCAACCTAGCGATTGATTATATGGATCAAGCGAAAAAATAAGGGAAAATAACTCTACAAAAAACCCTGAAGCATGCTTCAGGGTTTTTTGTAGTCTAAAATGGTAAATCGTCATCGGGAGCCGATTCATCAAAATCTACGGGCATTTCTTCAGGGTTTCTTTCTGCCGGAGGTTTACTACCATCGTAATCGCTTTTACGCCCTAGCATGGTAAAATTATCGGCAACTATTTCGGTAGTATAGCGCTTGTTCCCTTCTTTATCTTCGAAGGAACGGGTACGAAGTTTTCCTTCTAAATAGATCAACTTCCCTTTTCGAAGGTATTTTGCAGCTACTTCAGCTAAACCACGCCAAACTACTACATTGTGCCATTCCGTTTGCTCTACTTTTTTGCCATCTTTAGTAGAATAGCTTTCTGAAGTGGCTAGCGAAAAACTAACCACAACTGCACCGCTATCTAAATGTCGAACTTCAGGGTCCTTGCCCAAATGCCCAACCAAAATAACTTTGTTAATTCCAGACATATCTTTAAGATTTAATTAATTTAATTTGAAGGTAAATAATTTTATTATAAATTCAAATATCAATTTTGGTTGTGCTACATTTTCTAATTCAGCTAGGGGTATGAACTGCCCCCTATTGGCTGAAATATAGGTATTTGAAGCTTCCATGACTATGAATTGCGCAAATATTTGTTGATGAGATAGCAAATGTTTGACCGGCCCATGCACCCATTTTATATGGCTAAGGTCTCCAAATTTTTGCTTAAAATCGTCACTACAAATTAATTCCTCGGGCGAAAGTGCGGTGGCGCTTTCAAGTAAAGGAAATTCATACAAACCTTGCCAAATATCGCCAACGCCACGCTGTTGCAAGGCAATACGGTCTTCATGCAGTAGAACTACGTAGTTAAAAAACCGTTTTCGAGCAGGCTTTTGCTTCAATTTTACGGGTAAGTTTTGAATGGTTTTGGTACTGAAGGCAGTACAACTGGTACGCAATGGGCATGTTTCGCAAAGCGGATTAACTGGTTTGCACTGCAAGGCACCAAACTCCATTATGGCCTGGTTATACACAACGGCTAATTTTGGAGGTAATAGTTCTTGTGCCAATACTGAAAATTGTTTTTTACCCTTACTAGAATTGATGGGCGTATCTATTCCAAAATATCGAGCCAATACACGAAACACGTTTCCGTCAAGCACAGCCCTTGCCTCATTGCTTGAAAAAGAAGAAATTGCTGCAGCTGTGTACTCTCCTACACCTTTCAAGCGTACTAAATCAGCATAAGCACTAGGAAAGCGTCCATCAAACTGCTCCATAACCATTTTAGCAGTGTGGTGCATATTCCGAGCTCTCGAATAATAGCCCAAGCCCTGCCAATCGTTTAAAATTTCGCCTTCACTAGCAGCAGCAAAATCAGCAATAGTTGGATAATGCGCTAAAAATCGGTGAAAATAAGGCAAACCCTGATCGACCCTGGTTTGTTGCAAAATAATTTCAGATAGCCAGAGGACATAGGGATTGGTGCTATGCCGCCATGGTAAATCGCGTTTATGCTCCTGGTACCAGGCTATTAATTCGTTTGCAAAACTCATTTGGTTATAAATTTGAGAGCGTGTAGGCCACAAAAATAGCTTAGTATTTGTTTTATAGCGACTTGCTTTAAAAAATTCATGCATTTATTTCCCAAATTGATTTTAAAAAGATACCTTTGCAACCCAAAAACAATACAAATATTATACATTAAGCTATATAACACTAGACTATGACTAAGGCAGAAATTATCGCAGAAATTGCTACTAAAACCGGAATTGAAAAAGGTGATGTACAAGAAACCGTTGAAGCGTTTTTTAAAGTTGTAAAAAACTCAATGGTAGGTGGAGAAAACGTATATGTAAGAGGGTTTGGCAGTTTTATAGTTAAAAAACGTGCTAAAAAAACTGCTAGAAATATTTCTAAAAATACTGCCATTATTGTGCCAGAGCATTTTGTGCCTAGCTTTAAACCGGCTAAAGTATTTGTAGATAAAGTAAAAAATGGCAATAAATCTAAAATTGCCTAACATACATCATGTTTAGCGCCAAGCAAATAGCTGTAATAGCATTAATAGCCGTACTAGTTGCTGCCTTGTTTTCGCTAAATATTAAAGGATTACAAAAAGAAGAGGCTTCGAAACCAACAACTGCTGCAAAAGAGCAAGCAATAGTTGCACTTAGCCTAGAACAAGTTTCTGAATCAGCTAAACAAAACATAAATGCTAGTTTAGCCGCAGAAATTACTAGCTTAGAAACAGCGCTTAAAAACGCTGATGAGCCAAGCAAACTTGCCTTATACAAGCAACTTGCTCAAAAATGGGACGATGTAAATGTGGCAATACCAAGCGCATTTTATAAAGAATTGGTTGCACAAACAGAGTCCTCGTATGAAAATTGGATATTAGCCGGTGATCAATTAACCACCGCTTACCAAACTACCCAAGATTCTACAAGCCAGCCAACTTTGGTACAAAAAGCAATTACTGCTTACCAAGCGGCTTTAAAACTAAACCCGGCAAGCTTAAATGCAAAAACGGGCTTAGGTAGTGCATACGTTAGCGGAACAGCTAATCCAATGCAAGGAATTCAATTACTACTCGAAGTGGTAAAAGAAGATCCAAAAAATGTAAAGGCCAACACGAACCTCGGATTATTTTCTATGCGTTCGGGCCAATTTGACAAAGCGGTAACACGCTTTAAAACAGTTATTGAACAAAAACCCGATCCGGAGGCTTGGTTTTACCTAGCAACCAGTTACGAAAATTTGGGCCAAAACAAGGATGCCATTCTTGCTTTTGAAAAAAGTAAAGAATTAGCCGCCAACCCCGGTTTGAGTAATTTTGTAGATCAAAAAATAAAAGCATTAAAAAAATAACAGAATTTTAAAACATTAAAAGAAAAGCTATGCCAAGCGGAAAGAAAAGAAAAAGACATAAAATGGCTACTCACAAACGCAAAAAGCGTTTAAGAAAAAACAGACACAAGAAAAAATAAGTGCTTTTTAAGCACTTATTTTTCTCGTTAACCTCCCGTTTTTACGTGGAGGTTATTCGTCTTTGTTTTAAAAAACTCTTCTTAAAAACATGTAACCGGTGCAAATCGGTTAATAAATGAGTAGCCCTTGGTTAAAGAACTAATTATCAATTCTGGACCTCAGGGGTCCACAATTGCCTTATTACAAGACAAGCAACTCGTAGAACTAAACAAAGAGCAAGTCAACAACAATTATGCTGTTGGCGATATTTATTTGGGCAAAATCAAAAAGATTATGCCCGGCTTAAATGCAGCTTTTGTTGATGTTGGCTACGAGAAAGATGCTTTTTTGCATTACCTCGACCTTGGTCCGCAGGTAAAATCGTTGATGAAACTGACTAAATACATCAAGTCGGGCAACCATCAAGATAAATTATTAAACAATTTTAAGCTAGAAGAAGAAATTACCAAATCGGGTAAAATTGCCGATTTAGTAAGCCGCAACATGTTGTTGCCGGTACAAATTGCCAAAGAGCCCATTTCTACAAAAGGGCCCCGCTTAAGTGCCGATTTGTCTATTGCCGGTCGTTTTGTAGTTTTGGTACCTTTTTCAGATGCTACCTCTATCTCCAAAAAGATAAAAAGCAATGGCGAACGTACCCGTTTGCGCAAAATTATCGAAAGTATTAAACCCAAAAACTTTGGCGTAATTATTCGCACCGTATCTGAAGGAAAAGGTGTAGAAGAATTACAAAAAGACCTCTTGGATTTGGTTGCGAAATGGGAACGTTTTACTACCCGTTTAAAAACTACCAACCCAGCAGAAAAAGTGTTGGGCGAAATGGGGCGCACTTCTACCATTCTTCGCGATATTTTAAATCCGGATTTTGCCAATATTTATATTGATGATGCCGCTTTATACGAAGAAGTAAGAGCCTATGTGCACGAAATTTCTCCCGAAATGGAGAAAATAGTAAAGCACTACAAACACAAAGAGCCCATTTTTGAGCATTTTGGTGTAGATAAGCAAATTAAAGCTGCCTTTGGCAGAACAGTTAATTTACCAGGTGGTGCGTATTTGGTAATTGAACATACCGAGGCTTTACACGTAATTGATGTAAACAGCGGAAACAGAACGGCTAGCAAAGAAAATCAAGACGAAAATGCTTTATTGGTTAACAAAGAAGCCGCTCGTGAAATTGCCCGCCAACTGCGTTTACGCGATATGGGTGGAATTGTGGTGGTCGATTTTATTGACATGCACAAACCGGCCAACCGCAAAGAATTGTTCGACTATTTACGTGAACAAATGAACTTAGATCGGGCTAAACACACCATTTTACCTCCAAGTAAATTCGGTTTGGTGCAAATTACCCGCCAGCGTGTTCGCCCAGAAATGAACATCATTACCAACGAAAAATGCCCATCGTGCGATGGTACCGGCGAAATTAAAGCCAGCATTGTATTGTTGGATGATGTTGCCGCCAACTTGGCTTTCATTATTAAAGAGCAAAACGAAAAAAATATTACCCTTTGCGTGCATCCATACATTGAGGCCTATATTAAAAAAGGGATTTTCAACTTACAGTGGAAATGGTTCTTAAATTACGGCCGTTGGATTAAAGTAAAAGCAGAACCTTCTTATCACCTTACAGAATTTCACTTTCTGAATAGTAAAGAAGAAGAAATAAAGTTATAAGTGATGGGTTTTAGGTTGTATGTTTTTAAAATTGCTTAAGAACCTGTAACTTAAAACCCAGAACTAAACCCTTTAATCCATTGGCTAAATCTAAATCTGCGTATTTCTGTCAAAGTTGCGGCTACGAGTCGGCTAAATGGCTAGGCAAGTGCCCCTCGTGCAACCAATGGAATACCTTTGTAGAAGAGGTTATTGAGAAAAATTCTGCTGCTATACCCGATTGGAAAACCAGCAATTCGGGAAAAAGAGCCAACAAACCGGCGGCCATACACGAAATTTCGTTTAAAGAAGAGAACCGCTTAGTTACCCCCGATGCCGAACTGAACCGAGTATTGGGTGGAGGCATTGTGCCGGGATCTTTGGTATTAATTGGCGGAGAACCCGGTATTGGTAAATCTACCCTCATGTTGCAGGTTTCCTTAAACCTGCCAGGCTTAAAGGTGCTTTACGTTTCGGGCGAAGAAAGCGAACAGCAAATTAAAATGCGTGCCGAGCGATTGCTAAAAGCAAGCAAAGCCGATTGCTACATTTTAACCGAAACTTCAACTCAAAATATTTTTAAACAAATTGAAGCCATAGCGCCTCAATTGGTGGTTATAGATTCTATACAAACCCTGCATTCGGCTCATATCGAATCTACTCCAGGCAGCGTATCGCAAGTACGCGAATGCACCGCCGAACTGTTGCGCTTTGCTAAAGAAACCGGCACGCCCGTATTTTTAATTGGCCACATTACCAAAGATGGCACCATTGCCGGACCAAAAATATTGGAACACATGGTAGATACCGTTCTTCAGTTTGAAGGCGACCGCCACCACGTCTACCGCATTTTACGTTCGGTAAAAAACCGTTTTGGCTCTGCTGCCGAATTAGGTATTTACGAAATGCAAGGCAGCGGCCTCCGCGAAGTTTCTAACCCATCCGAAATATTACTCTCTCAACGAGATGAACCCCTAAGCGGCATAACCATTTCAGCCATGTTAGAAGGCATGCGCCCCATGCTTATTGAAACGCAAGCCTTGGTGAGCCACTCGGCTTACGGCACGCCTCAGCGTTCGGCTACGGGCTTTGATACCCGCCGTATGAACATGTTGTTAGCCGTATTAGAAAAGCGCTGTGGTTTCCGCTTAAGTACCAAAGATGTGTTTTTAAATATTGCCGGTGGCTTACGGGTAGAAGATCCGGCAATAGATTTAGCCGTAGTGGTTGCTATTATCAGTTCGCATGAAGATATGCCGGTACCGACCAAAGCTTGTTTTGCAGCTGAGGTAGGTTTATCTGGAGAAATTAGAGCCGTAAACCGCATAGAGCAACGCATTGCCGAAGCCGAAAAATTAGGCTTTGAGCAAATTTATATTTCTAAATACAATAAAAAGGGTTTAGACTTAAAGCGCTACCAGATAGAAATTAAAACCGTAGCCAAAGTAGAAGAAGTGTTCTCGGCACTTTTTGGGTAAAATCAACCTAAAGTTTATTTACTCAAGTACATCGATTTCTCTTTGTACAATTTAATAAAGTACGGATCTTCTAAATCTTTGATAAAACGAATGGCTTCGCCGGTAGATTTCATTTCTGGACCTAGCTCTTTCTCAATTTCGGGGAATTTATCGTGAGAGAAAACTGGTTCTTTAATGGCATAGCCTTTTAGCTTACGCACAATGGTAAAATCTTTCAGTTTCTTAAACCCTAGCATCACCTTGGCGGCAATATTAATGTAAGGTACATCGTAGGCTTTGGCAATAAAAGGCACCGTACGTGAAGCTCGTGGATTGGCCTCAATGACATACACATCTCCATTTTTTACCGCAAACTGAATGTTCAACAAACCACGAACATTTAGCGCTTTAGCCAATTTAATAGTGTATTCTTCCATCTTATCTTGTACCGCAGCTGGCAGGCTAAATGGTGGCAATACCGCACTCGAATCGCCGGAATGGATACCAGCAGGCTCAATATGCTCCATCATGCCAATAATATGTACATCTTCCCCATCGCAAATCGAATCCGATTCGGATTCTTCGGCTCTATCTAAGAAATGATCAATTAATACCCGATTTCCCGGCATGGCTCGTAATAATTTTACTACGGCATTTTCCAGATCTTCATCGTTAATTACAATACTCATGCCTTGGCCACCTAAAACATAACTCGGGCGCACCAACACCGGATAGCCTACTTCATGAGCAACCACCAATGCCTCTTCGGCACTTTCGGCTACACCATATTTAGGGTACGGAATACCTAAATCTTTCAATAAATCAGAGAAACGGCCACGATCTTCGGCAATATCCATATTGTCAAAAGAGGTACCTATAATTTTGATGCCGTTCTCGTGGAGTTTTTCGGCCATTTTTAAAGCCGTTTGACCGCCTAACTGCACAATAACGCCTTCGGGTTTTTCTAAGTCGATAATTTCGCGAACATGCTCCCAAAACACTGGCTCAAAGTATAACTTATCGGCCATGTTAAAATCGGTAGAAACCGTTTCGGGGTTACAATTTATCATAATGGCCTCGTAACCAGCTTCTTTAGCGGCCAATAATCCGTGTACACACGAATAATCAAATTCAATACCTTGGCCAATACGATTTGGACCAGAACCCAACACGATGATTTTTTTCTTATCACTCACCTCCGATTCGTTCTCGTCTTCAAACGTTGAGTAGTAATATGGAGTTTGTGCAGGAAATTCTGCCGCACACGTATCTACCATTTTATACACTCGTTTAATGCCAAGTTCGCGGCGGCGATTATATACCTCATCCTCCGTTACGTTGCCCAATAGCCAAGCCAATTGCGCATCCGAATAACCCCGTTGTTTTAGGGTGATGAAAAAGTCTTTAGAAATAGTCTCTAACGTAACGTTTTTTAATTCTTGTTCTAGCGTAACCAATTCCTGAATTTGTACCAAGAACCACTTATCTATATGGGTAATTTTCCGAATAGATTCTAGGGGCACCCCTAAGCTAAAGGCATCTTTTACGTGGAATAACCTATCCCAGCTTGGGTGCTCCAAGCTGTGCATAATTTCTTCGAGATTGCGGCTTTGGCGACCATCGGCACCTAAGCCTAAACGATTGGTTTCTAAACTCTGGCAGGCTTTCTGCAAGGCCTCAATAAAGCTGCGGCCAATACCCATTACTTCTCCTACCGATTTCATTTGTAAGCCCAGCTGGGTATTTGCTCCTTTAAATTTATCGAAGTTCCAGCGTGGAATTTTTACAATCACGTAATCTAGCGTGGGTTCAAAATAGGCCGACGTAGTTTTAGTAATTTGATTTTCTATCTCATCTAAATTATAACCGATGGCCAATTTAGCGGCAATTTTAGCAATGGGATATCCGGTTGCTTTAGAGGCTAAAGCCGATGAACGGGAAACCCGTGGGTTAATTTCAATGGCAATAATTTCGTCGTTAGCAGGGTTTACCGAAAACTGTACGTTACAACCACCAGCAAAATTGCCAATAGCCCGCAACATTTTAATGGCTTGGTTACGCATGTCTTGGTAACAACGATCGCTCAGCGTCATGGCCGGAGCCACCGTAATCGAATCACCGGTATGAATGCCCATCGGGTCGAAATTCTCGATGGAGCAAATAATAATCACATTGTCTTTATTATCGCGAAGCAATTCGAGCTCATATTCTTTCCAGCCCAACACGGCTTGCTCTACCAATACTTCGTGGGTGGGCGATGCTTGTAAACCCCGACTTAAAGCCGCATCAAATTCTTCTTTTTTATGTACAAAACCTGCGCCCTTACCACCCAATGTATAACTTGGACGTATAACCAGCGGAAACCCAATAGCTTGAGCGGCTTCTTTTCCTTCTAAAAAGGAATTGGCAATTTTCGATTTCGCTACCCCTATTCCAATCTCTACCATCAACTTGCGAAACTCTTCGCGATTTTCGGTTTTTTCTATGGCTGCTACATCTACACCTATTACTTTTACTCCGTATTTTTTCCAAAGACCCTGCTCATCTGCCTCAATACAAAGGTTTAAGGCCGTTTGTCCACCCATAGTAGGCAATACAGCATCTATTTTTTGTTCTATTAAAATCTGTTCAAGACTTTCGCAATTTAGCGGCAATAAATACACATGATCGGCAATTACCTTATCGGTCATAATGGTTGCCGGGTTTGAGTTGATGATGGATACACTGATGCCTTCCTCTTTTAAAGAAAGTGCGGCTTGAGATCCGGAATAATCAAACTCACAGGCTTGGCCGATAATGATGGGTCCAGAACCGATGATCAGGACAGATTGAATGGAGGTATCTTTAGGCATAGGGCTATTAAAATGTGGGATTTTCCTATGCGTTTTATGCGAAAATCCCGACTTATGTGTCGGGGCATAAAGATATGAAATTGGACTTAATTTGTAGGCTAAAAAACAAAAAAAATGTAGGGTGTAAAACAATTTCAATTCTTATTACGTTATAGCCTTATGTAATGAGGTAGTTGGTTTCTGATGCCAAGTACAATAGTTAGTTACAATTTGGTTGGTCAAAAATCCCCTTGGTGAAAATCGAGGGGATTTTTAGTAGAAATTGGCCGAGTTCTTCTTAAGTTTGAAAAAAAATTACACATGAAAAAAATAATCGTGTTAGCCTTGGGCCTATTTTATGTAGTACTAAACAGCGGATGTTCACAAACGCCCAATCCGGGACCGGATAAAGATGTAGTATTTAAAAACCTGGATACAACCGCAAATCCGGGTACCGATTTTTTTGCCTATGCCAATGGCGGCTGGATAAAGAAAAACCCAATACCGGCAGCCTATTCTGCTTGGGGTATTGGCAATTTGGTAAGCGAAGAAATTCGTAACCAATTGAGAAAAATTAGTGAAGATGCTTTAAATGAGCATGCTGCAAAAGGGAGCAATAGCCAAAAAATTGGCGATTTTTATGCTAGCGGCATGGATTCAATAAAAATTGAGCAACAGGGTCTTAGCCCACTAAAAGCCGAATTCGACGCCATTGACCAATTAAAAGATGTAAAAAGCGTATTGGCTACTATTGCCCATTTACATACTATTGGAGTGGGTACATTTATTAGCCCGGGCATTTACCAAGATGCAAAGAAAAGCGACAAAATGGCCTTGCATTTATGGCAAGGTGGCTTGGGCTTGCCTAACCGCGATTACTATTTCAATACGGATAAAAAAACAAGTGATATTCGAAAAGATTATGCCGAAACGCACTTGCCTACCATGCTTCAATTATCGGGTTTAACCGATGTGGATGCGAATAAAGCGGCCAAGGCGGTATTTGCTATTGAAAAAGATTTGGCATCAAAATCGAGAAAACTGGAAGATTTACGTGACCCCTACGCCAATTACAATAAACTATCTATCAACCAATTGCATGCACTAACACCCGCTATAGATTGGGTAATCGTATTTAAAAAAATGGAGTTAAAAAAGGTAGATTCTGTAATTGTTGGTCAACCAGAATTTTACCAAGAAGTAAATACGCTATTAAAAAAATATACCCTAAACGATTGGAAAGCCTACCTACGTTGGAATGTACTAAGCAGTTTTGCACCATACCTACACAAAGCAGTGGTAGATGAAGATTTCCGTTTCCACGGCAAGGTAATTTCGGGCAAAAAAGAACAATTGCCCCGTTGGAAAAAAGTGTTGGATGCCGAAAATGGATTGATGGGCGAAGTATTGGGCCAACTGTTTGTAAAAGAATACTTTCCTGAAACAGCCAAAAAACGCTACGAAAAATTGGTAGAAGCCATACGTGATACCTACCGTGAACGCATTAAAACTTTGGATTGGATGAGCGCCGAAACCAAGGCAAAAGCGCTAACTAAACTAAACAAGATTAGTAAAAAAGTGGGCTATCCTGAGAAATGGAAAGATTTCTCTTCTTTAGAAATCAATAGAGATTCGTACGTAGACAATATCATGAAGGCCAATAAATTTTGGTACGCCTATGAATTGAGCAAATTGGGTAAACCGGTAGATCGTACCGAATGGGATATGACCCCACAAACTTATAATGCATATTATAACCCATCAAACAACGAAATTGTATTGCCGGCGGCCATATTTACTATTCCCGGCATGCGTGACGAAGAGGTGGATGATGCCGTGGTATACGGCTATGCAGGCGCTTCTACCATTGGGCACGAAATTACCCATGGTTTCGACGATGAAGGCCGACAGTTTGATGCCGATGGAAACCTGAAAAGTTGGTGGACCAAAGCCGATGGAGATAAATTTAATGCAAAAGCCGCTCTCATGGTAAAACAGTTCGATGATTTTGTGGTACTAGATAGCCTACACGTAAACGGAAAAGCTACCCTTGGCGAAAACATTGCCGATTTGGGCGGTATTGTATTGGGATTTGAAGCCTTTAAGAAAACAGCACAGTATAAAGCTGGTAAGAAAATAAATGGCCTAACGCCACAACAGCGTTATTTCTTAGGTTATGCGCTGGGTTGGTTAGGGGCACAACGCAACGAACGTTTAGCTAATCAGATTTTAACCGATGTACACTCACCTGCTAATTTACGGGTAAACGGACCATTTGCTAACCTACCCGAATTTTATGAAGCCTTTGGCATTAAACAAGGAAACCCCATGTGGCGCCCTGAGGCTGTACGAGTAAAAATCTGGTAAGTTTACACACCCACACACCGTGATTGAAACACTAAGCACCTGGCTGCAAGAACAGTCACTTTTGGAAACAATTGGCGTAATTACGGGCATTTTGTGCGTGTATTTAGCCGCCAAAAACAATATTTGGAACTGGCCCATTGCCATTGTAAGTGTGGGCATTTATATTGTTATTTTTTTAGAAGCCAAACTCTATGCCGATACCGGCTTACAAGTATATTTCTTAGCCATGAACATATATGGCTGGTGGTTTTGGAGTAAGAAACCAGCCGATGCGCCCAAGGTACCCGTAAAGCACATTAGCAAAATAGAAATTCTGCTTTCACTGCTTGGTATAGCTGTATTTACTGCCCTTATTGGCTTTTTTCTTTACCATAAAACCGATGCTACTTTCCCATTTATTGATAGTTTTTGTACCGCCTGTAGCTTGGTAGCACAAATTTTCTTGGCCCGAAAAGTAGTAGAAAACTGGCTTATTTGGATTTTTGTAGATATTATTTATGTGGGTGTTTACCTAGCCAAGGGCCTACACCTTACCGCAGGCATGTATGCCTTATACATCTACATTGCGCTCATGGGTTATTTAGCTTGGCGAAAAGAGTTTAACCAACAAAAAGCATGAGTAAGGGTATAAAAAAAATAGCCGTAGTTGGGCCCGAATCTACCGGGAAATCGAGTATTTCAGCGCTTTTAGCGAAACACTACCATACCGTATGGGTGCCCGAGTATGCCCGCGAATACTGCGAAAAACTGACAACTCCTTGTACCTGGCAAGATGAAATAAATATGTTCCATGGACAGTTAGCCTTGGAAAAAGAACTACTGCCCAAAGCCAATAAACTCTTAATTTGCGATACTACCTTTATTACCGTAAAAATTTGGAGCGATGCTTTTTTCGGGCAATCGCCACAAGAAGTGCTCGATGAGTTGCCCAAACACACTTACGATTTCTACTTGCTTATGGATGTAGACTTAGCTTGGGAGGAAGACCCCCTACGAGATTTCCCGAACCAACGAGAACATTTTATGCAAGTATGGCACCAAGAGTTGAAAGCCATTAAGGCCAATTACCAAGTAATTTCTGGACAAGGAGAGCTACGCTTTCAGCGGGCAGTACAAGCTATTGATAGCTTTTTAGCCGTATAAATTGTACTTTCGTTTTATGGAATTTTTAAGCAACCCCGAAATCTGGATTTCACTGATTACCCTAAGCGTATTAGAAATCGTTTTAGGTATCGATAACATCATTTTCATCTCCATTTTAGCCGGTAAATTACCGGAAAATCAACAAAAAAAAGCTCGTCAGTTAGGTTTAGCCCTAGCCATGATTACCCGGGTATTGCTATTACTTTCCTTAAGTTGGATGATGACCCTCACCAAGCCCCTCTTCAACATGGCACATTTAATTAGCCTTACTGAAGGTGAGTGGGTAGAAAAACTAGCCATTTCAGGTCGCGATTTAATCCTCTTAATTGGGGGCTTGTTCTTAATTTATAAAAGCACTAGCGAAATTCACGAGAAATTGGAAGGTGCTAATCACGCAGATGGAAGTAAGAAAAAACTTTCTTTCTCGGCAACCATCGTACAAATTCTCTTGTTAGATATTGTATTCTCTCTCGATTCGGTGATTACCGCTGTGGGCATGGCCAGCCATGTAGAAGTAATGATTGCCGCTGTAATTATTGCCGTAATCGTAATGATGCTAGCCGCTGGAGGCATTAGTAACTTTGTAAACAATCATCCAACGGTTAAAATGTTGGCTCTCTCGTTTTTATTATTAATTGGTGTGTCGCTCTTAGCAGAAGCCTTTGAACAGCACATTCCAAAAGGTTATGTTTACTTTGCTATGGCCTTCTCGGTTTTGGTAGAAATGCTCAACCTGCGTGTAAAAAGCAAAACGAAACCGGTGCAATTACACAACACCCCCGAGGCCCCTAAAGAAGATTAAAATACTCTACACAGCAGGCCCTTTAAATATTCTCCCTCAGGAAAAGAAGAGCGTATGGGGTGATCTTCGGGTTGGCAAAACTGATCGATAAACTGCACTTCTTTGCCGGCATCTAAAGCTGCCCATGCCAAAATTTGCTTAAAGGTATCTATATCTACTGCTCCCGAGCAAGAAAAAGTAGCCAAAAAGCCGCCTTTGTTCAATAGGCCCATGGCCAAGCGGTTTAAATCTTTATAGGCTCTAGATGCCTTGGTTAAAGCCGAGCGTGAGGGTGCATATTTGGGTGGATCGAGCACAATAAGATCGAATGTATCGCCACTCTCCAGAAAAACACGAAGCTGTTTATTTACATCAGATTGGATGCACGTTTGTTGCGACGCCTTAAAGCCATTTAGTTTGATATTCTTTTTCAAGGTATCAATAGCCAAAGCCGAACTATCTACACTTACCACCTTTTTAGCTCCGGCAGCCAAGGCGTTTAAGGTAAAACCGCCCGAATACGAAAAGCAATCCAATACCACTTTCCCTTTGCTGTGAGCAGCCACCTTTTTACGGTTATCTCGTTGGTCGCAGTAAAAGCCCGATTTTTGTCCATCGGCAATATTTACTTGATAACGAATGCCGTTTTCAACCACCTCAATAAATTCTGGTGGCGCCACACCGGCTAAAATTCCTGCCGAAGCATCTAAACCTTCGTGCGCACGGGCATGGGCATCGCTACGGTCAAAAATGCCTTTCGGTTTTAACAATTTTTGCAATTCATCTAGCCAAATAGCTTTGGCTTTCTCCATACCCGAGGTTAAAATTTGTACCGATAAAAAATCGGCATATTTATCTACTATTAAACCTGGCAAGTAATCGGCCTCACTAAAAATCAATCTACAGGTATTCGTTTCAGTAGTAGCTAATAACTGCGTACGAGCGCTCACTGCTTGCTGTATGCGGCTACGCCACCAGGTTTCATCAATCACCTGCTCGGCATCCCAAGCCAATACCCGTACCGCCACTCTCGATTGTGCATTGTAAAAACCAGTAGCCAAAAAATCACCTTTGGAATCTAATACCGTTACCAAATCTCCGTTCTCGGGCTTACCCGTTATTTTTTCAATAGCCCCCGAAAAAATCCAGGGGTGTAATTGCCTTACGGCCTTTTCTTTTCCTTTACGTAAATAGATGCTGTGCATGGCACAAATCTAGTCAAAGATTTCCTTTTCATTTTCTACCTTTGGCATACCATGAACTATGTGAATTTTGGCGACGAGCCTGGCTTAGCGCCCGATGAGTTTTTTATGAACGAGGCCTTAAAAGAAGCTCGTAAAGCCCTCGAACTCGATGAAGTGCCTATTGGTGCGGTTATAGTGTGTAAGGGCCGTATTATTGGCCGCGGGCACAACCTTACCGAACGCTTAAACGATGTAACAGCCCATGCCGAAATGCAAGCATTTACCGCTGCTGCCGATTATTTGGGCGGAAAATATTTAACCGAGTGCACCTTGTATGTAACCATGGAACCCTGCGTAATGTGTGCTGGCGCTTCCTATTGGACCCAAATAAGTCGCGTAGTATTTGGTGCTTACGATATGCAACGGGGTTTTACTCGAATTAATCAAACGCTCACCCATCCAAAAACCGAATTCATTGGCGGTATAAAAGCCGAGGAATGCGGAGAACTGGTGAAAGCATTCTTCAAGTCAAAACGGAATAAAACTTAATAAAAGAAAGACTATAAACCTTATGAGCAATGTATATTTGTATAAACCTTTAAACATAATTTAAAATAAACAACATATGGCATTTGAATTACCTGCATTAGCATATGCAACCGATGCGCTAGAACCGCATATTGACAAAATGACCATGGAGATTCACCATGGAAAACACCACCAAGCGTATGTAGATAACCTGAATAAAGCCTTGGCTGGAACCGATTCTGCGAATGCAAAAATCGAAGACATTTTAAAATCGATTTCTAAGTTTCCAATGCCGGTGCGCAACAACGGTGGCGGCCACTACAACCACAGTTTATATTGGTCAATTATGTCGCCAAATGGCGGCGGTGCGCCTACTGGCGATTTAGCGAAAGCTATAGATGCTGCTTTCGGATCGTTTGATGCCTTTAAACAAAAATTTGCCGAAGCAGGTACTACCCGTTTTGGTTCGGGTTGGGCTTGGTTATGCCTAAAAGCCGATGGCACTTTATGCGTATGCTCTACGCCAAATCAAGATAACCCCTTTATGGATGTTGCCGAATGCCCTGGCACCCCGCTTTTAGGAATGGACGTATGGGAACATGCCTATTACTTAAAATATCAAAACAAACGCCCAGATTACATTGCTGCATTTTGGAATGTAGTTAACTGGACTGCTGTTGCCGAACGCTTTGCAAAAGCGAAGTAAGTCGATACAATAATAAAAAAGCCCTTCCGAAATTTCGGGAGGGCTTTTTTATTAGCGTTTACTTATTTTATTGAAGGTAATTTGTTTTTGCAATGAACATTTAAAACGGTTTATGGCTAAACTACGCTTTTGGGCATGTTTCTGGCTAACCCCGCTATTTACCCGTTTTCTCCACAAATTAAAACTGCTTTTCTTTAATGTTTTACGCATTAAGGCAATGGTATCGGCTTCTGAAAAACCAAATTGATAAAATATGGCTTCAAAGGGCGTTCTGTCTTCCCACGCCATCTCAATAATGCGGTCTTGATCTTGAACGCTTAGCGAATTCATTTTTTCATCCATAAAGTTTAGGGCTTACTAGGAATAGCTGTAGCCGTAAATCTAATTAAAATACAAAAGCTAAAACCGCTGATTTGTTTTTGTGATATTCTGATGATGAATAAAATAGGACTTAGTAAAGGGGGGCATCATTAAAATGAAATTAAACTCTTTATTTTTTAGTTTATTGAAATTGATACTACCCTATTTTTGGGCAGATAGTTGGTATATTCGTTCAAGTCAAATACGTATCATGAAAAAAATAGTCTTCGTTTCGCTCTTACTGATGCATAGTTTTGCCATGCAGGCACAACAACTCGTTGGAGCAGGTAAAGCGGTAGATCCGTATAAACCTACTAGCCAAAAATCAGGGGTGTTTAGCCAAGGTGCCGTTGCCAGCGCCCATACGTTGGCCAGCCAAGTGGGTGTAGAAATTATGAAACGAGGAGGCAATGCCTTTGATGCAGCAATTGCCACACAATTGGCTTTGGCGGTGGTATATCCCATTGCCGGAAATATTGGTGGCGGTGGATTTTTGTTAGGACGTACAGCCAAAGGGGAACTACTGGGATTAGATTTTAGAGAAAAAGCACCCATGGCAGCTAGTCGGGATATGTATTTGGACAAACAAGGAAATGCCCAAAACGAGCTTTCTCAAAATGGACATTTGGCTAGTGGAGTTCCAGGTACTGTTGCCGGGCTGTTTGCTACCCTGCCCTATGCCAAACTTCCTTTTAGTGAATTAATTCAGCCTGCTATTGATTTAGCTGAATTTGGCTTTACACTCAGCCAAAATGAGGCCACAGGACTGAATTGGACCAAACAATCGTTTCAAAAATACAGTACACAAGCAAGTGCTTTTGTAAAAAATACCGAGTGGCAAACAGGCGATACCCTCGTACAAAAAGAATTGGCCAGCACCCTAAAACGTATTCGCGACAAAGGTGCTAAAGGATTTTATCGTGGTAAAACTGCCCAACTTTTGGTAGCCGAAATGCACCGAAGAAATGGCATTATCAGTAAAAAAGATTTGAGACAGTACGAAGCCAAAAATAGAACACCGATTCGGTTTAACTACAAAGGAAACGAGGTAATAGGCTTCCCTCCACCCAGCAGCGGAGGCATTATTGTGGCTCAAGTACTTCAAATGTTAGCAGATAGAAAACTAGAAACACTGGGGTTTCAATCGGAAAAAAGTGTGCAACTTTTAATAGAAGCAGAACGCATAGCTTTTGCAGATAGAGCCGAACATTTGGGCGACCCGGATTATTGGCAAGTGCCCGTAAAAAAATTGTTAAATACCGGCTATTTAAAAGCCCGAATGACCAATTTTATAGCAGGTAAAGCGGGTAAAAGCAGTGAAACGAAGGCGGAAAATTTTAGCGAAAGTACCGAAACTACGCACCTGAGTATATACGATAAAGAAGGGAATATGGTAGCTGTTACGACTACCCTAAATGGTGCTTATGGCAGTAAAACCGTGGTAGGCGGTGCCGGGTTTTTGTTGAATAACGAGATGGATGATTTTAGCATTAAAGCCGGTGTACCCAATATGTATGGTGCGGTGGGCAGCAAGGCAAACGCCATAGAACCAAATAAACGCATGCTAAGTTCTATGAGCCCCACCCTGGTGTTAAAAGATAACAAACCTTATATCATAGTAGGAACACCTGGTGGCACAACCATACCCACCTCGGTTATACAAACCTTGGTAAATCTTATCGACTTTAAATTAAGCCCTGTTGAGGCAAATAGTAGCCCGAAATTTCACCACCAATGGTTACCCGATGTGGTAGATGTAGAGAAAGATTTTCCGCAAGCTTTAAAAGATCGCCTCATAGCCATGGGCTATACCCTGAGACTACTTGATAGCATTGGCCGCACCGAGCTGATTGTAATTGACGCCAATGGCACAATTCAAGCGGTAGCCGATATACGTGGTGAGGATAGTGTGGCTGGTTTTTAATTAGCCTGCTTAAGAGCGCTAAATAAATTAGGGTAATCGGAAATAATTCCGTCCACACCCAAGTCAAGCATTTTCTGCATTTCGGGCAAGGTATTTACCGTCCAAACAATAACGTGCATGCCTTTTCTATGGCAGCTATTCACTAATTTTTGATCTACAAATTGATAGGCTGGACTAAAAATGGTGGGAATAAACCCGAGCGTTTTCAATTGAGAGTTTAAATCTTTAGCACTGGTATTTTCAACCAAAAAAGCAGTTTTAAGTTGAGGGTATTGGGTATGAACAAGTTGAATGGTGCGTACATCAAAACTCTGAATAATGGTTCTAGGTGTAATGCCTTTAGGTTGTATAACCGCTAAAAGTAAGTTTACAAATTCAGCAGGTTTGGGATGAAAACTGTCGTCACCTTCGGGGTCAGATTTCGTTTCAATATTGTACTGTACCGGTGGGATGTTATGCATCCGAGTGTATGCTTCTACTGCATCTATCACATCGGCCAATAGCGGTTTTTTTGATGGCGTTTTTTCTTGCTGAGGAAAACGTGGATGTGGCTTTAAGCCTACATCCCAGGTTTGTACAGCAGCATAATCTAGTTGGTAAATGTTGTATGTTTTTTCTTCACTGGCAGTGATAGATTTCCCCTCCGGATTTGTAGAAATTTCGGCACTCATAAAAGGTTCGTGCGATAAAATTACCTGCTTGTCTTTGGTAATGACCACATCTAATTCTAGGGTGCTTACACCTAAATCTATGGCTTTAAGCATAGCTTGGATGGTGTTTTCGGGGTATAGTCCTCTACAGCCTCGGTGGCCTTGCCAATCGATGCTGCGCTCTTGAGCCTGCGCCATGGTTAAACATAAAAAATTGATTGCCAACACGAGTACTTTTTTCATACCAAGAATAAAGTTTAATCTACTGCCAATTAATAAACAACCTTAAACTTGAGTTTTAACACATCGTCTGCAGCTACACCCAACAAACTAGGTGGCTCAATTTTGAACTGGGTCATTTTAAGCGTAAAAGCACCACTTACCTCTAAATTAGATCCTGTTATTTTTCGTTTTGCTTCAAACGTTATGGGCTGAGTAACGCCATGGAAACTTACATTTCCCTTCACTAACAGTACATCGCCTTGCGTTTGAATGGAAGTGCTAGAAAAACTAATAGTTGGGTATTTTAATCCTTCAGCCACTTCAATCATGTGCGAATCTCGGTTGGCGTTTTTGCTATCAAAAGAGCCTAGTTTTACACTAACGGCTACTTGAGTTAGTACTGATTTATCGGCATTCGTTAAAATAACTGAATTCACCTCTTTGCTTGTTCCATCCCAAGTGTGTAAGGGGTGGCGCATGGTATAGGTTATACTCGATAATTTTTTGTCAGCAAAAACTTTTACGGTACCTGCATCTTGTGCAAACACACTGCTGGCTAATCCAATGAAGAGCAGGAAGAAACATATATTTTTCATAGGTTAGAATTTTATCACAATCATAGATGCGGCAAAAGCGCCAAATGCAGTATAGGCAGCTGCCCGGTGGTATTTTTTTAAATTCGGGTTATCTTCTGTCATTCCGGCTAATACGTTGGTAGCAATCATAGCCGACATGTGTACTACCGCCAACCATTTATGTATTTTAATGCTGCTGTATCCTTTACGCTCATCAAGTGCTTTGGGTGGCGCAAATAGCGATAGAGAGGCCGTAGTAAAATAGCCTATATTCACCGCAGCACCTAGCGCTTCGTGGGCATCTTTTAAATCGTAGCGGCCATTGTATAGTTTACCCCCAATAATACCTTGTGCTACCATACCGCCTAGGGTGGCAAAACCCAATATTTGGTGTACACCCAACATGGTGCGACGTAACTTTAACTCATTTTGTCGTTTTTCTGGCGTTAACTCAAACCTATTAAAGCCTCTCATGAAACCCTTTGGGCCCCATAATAAACGTTGGGTAGGAATCATCTTATTGGGCAACAATTGCACCTGGCTCGAATCTGCTAGCGACAAATCTTGCGATAAGTTGTTGGTTTGGGTAGAATCGGTTTGGGCAACACTTGTGGCCAAAAAGAAAAAAAGTAAACTACAGGTGAAAAGTAATTTTTTCATGGTGAGGAAATTAGCTAGTGTAATATACGAAAAAAAGGCGTAAAAATTGATTTTGCCTTAGTTTTAACAGCCGATAGCATGTGTGTAAGGCAGAAAAACTTGCAACAAGGTGAGGTTATTCCACGGTAACCGATTTAGCCAAATTACGGGGTTGATCTACATTACAACCTCTAAGTACCGCAATGTGGTAAGCCAATAATTGTAAGGGTATGGTGGCTAGTATCGGTAAAAATGCTTCGTCGGCATCGGGTATTTCAATGGTATAATCAGCCATTTTCTTCACTTCCACATCGCCCTCTGTTACAATGGCAATTACCACACCTTTGCGTGCTTTTACCTCTTGTATGTTGCTAATTACTTTTTCGTACGATGAGTTTTTAGTGGCAATAAAAATTACCGGCATGTCTGCATCAATTAAGGCAATGGGGCCATGTTTCATTTCGGCAGCCGGGTAGCCTTCGGCATGGATGTAAGAAATCTCTTTTAGTTTTAAAGCACCTTCTAAAGCTACTGGGAAACCGCTTCCGCGGCCTAAGAATAAACAATTGCTGGTGTCTTTAAATTTCTCGGCAATTTTTAAAATACCTGCATTGGCCTCCAGGCATTTCTCCACCAGGTTTGGTATTTGATCCAATTCGGATAATAAACCAATTAATTTAGATTGAGAAAGCGTGCCTTTTTGCTGGGCAATATAAAAGGCCATTAGGGTTAACACCGTTACTTGAGCGGTAAAGGCTTTGGTAGAAGCTACACCAATTTCGGGACCAGCATGGGTATAAACACCCGCATGGGTTAAACGTGGAATAGAGGAACCTACCACATTGCAAATACCAAAAATGGTAGCCCCTTTTTCTTTGGCCAATTCAATGGCGGCCATGGTATCGGCCGTTTCGCCCGATTGGGAAATGGCAATTACAATGTCTTTTTCGGTAATAATGGGGTTGCGGTACCGAAACTCCGAAGCATACTCTACTTCTACCGGTACACGAGCAAATTCTTCAATTAAATATTCGCCAACCAAGCCTGCGTGCCACGAAGTACCGCAAGCTACAATGATAATGCGGTCGATATTTTTGAGCTTTTCAGCGTATTCTTTAATACCGCCCAATTGCACCAAACCTTCATCGGGATAAATACGACCACGCATACAATCTTTAATAGAACGTGGCTGTTCGTAAATTTCTTTGAGCATGAAGTGATCGTAACCACCCTTTTCGAGCATCTCTAACTTTAGTTCGAGTTCTTGTACATAAGGGGTTTTAACTACATTATCCAGGTTTTTGATCAGTAGTTCGTCACGTTTTATATAGGCAATTTCGTTATCGTTTAAATAGATCACGTTTTTGGTATACTCAATAATTGGAGAGGCATCGGAGGCGATGAAATACTCGTCTTTACCTACCCCAATAACCATGGGGCTGCCTTTACGGGCGGCTATAAGTTGGTCGGGTTCATCTTTGCTCATAATAACTATGGCATAGGCTCCAACCACCTCGTTAAGCGCCACACGAACAGCCTCTCTCAAATCTAATTGCGTTTTTTTCTGAATTTCTTCGATTAAGTGGATGAGCACTTCGGTATCGGTATCACTCTTAAACACGTGCCCTTCAGAAATCAGTTCTTCTTTCAGGGTGGCGTAATTTTCTATAATTCCGTTGTGAATAATGGACAAACGATCGTCGCCAGAAGTGTGGGGGTGAGAGTTTCTATCAGATGGTGCTCCGTGGGTGGCCCAACGGGTATGGCCCATGCCAATATGGCCCGAAACATCTTTATCGGCAGCAAAATTTTCTAATTCGCTAACCTTTCCAGCTTTTTTGTAGATGCGTAAATTGCCATTTAATAAAGCAACACCGGCACTATCGTAGCCACGGTATTCTAAACGATGAAGTCCTTTTATAATTAAAGGCCATGCTTCTCTATGACCAATGTATCCAACAATTCCACACATACGATGTAATGCTTAAAAGGTTAAAACCAATTAATTGTTTAGCAGAGAATATTTAACTCTAAGTTTCATCTTAAAGTTAGCACTACTTTTACCACTTCCCAAAACAACTTTGCTAGCAACACCTGCAGATGGCTTTATAACATTGGCTAAATTAGACATCTCTGTTTCTGTGGGTGCTATATAAAGTGCGTATTGCTTGGATTTACCAATTAATAGATCTTGAATATAGGCCGTTAAATTAAAGGTATAGGTTTTAGACGTGCTATTATACAAGCCGCCAAAACCACCTACGCTTAAAAAGCGGGCATCATACGGATCTAAATCGGGTACTAATTTACGCTGACTGGCGATATCTGTTTGATAAAGAATCATTCTAGGGGCTGGAGCAAACGGAACGTCGCTACCACCCTCTACACTCAAAATTAATTCGGCTTTGTTGATGTTAATGGCACCCAATTGTTTTAACTGATTGATGTTGGGGAACGTAACTTTAGTTCTTAAACCGCCCAAGGCTTGGGTAAATACTTTGTTGTATTCTACCGCTGGATTGGCTAATTGTGTGGCCACTTCGGTGCCTGTATAATCGTGGCTAAACGTGGCGGCTACCGTAGACATAGAATTGTTAATACTGAAGGTAATGTAGTTCGTATCAATTTTGGCGTTTACATTGCGGTAGTATAACTCTAATTTGCTAGCACCAGAGGTTAAATCGAAAAATGGAATGCCACCAGCTTTACCCCCATTAATAGGATCAACCTTAATGTGTAGCCCTTTAATATGCGTTAAGAAAGCAGCTGGTTTAAAGAAATTAGCTGCAGCAGCATTAATAAATTGACTATTTATAAAATTTAGATCAATCGGTATACGAATCTGTGGGGCTTGTTTAATAGTGGTATCTGGTTTGCCAACACGTATTTGTTTCACCGCAATACTATCTTTCAATTTAATTTTGCTTATCACTTTAAATCCAATCTCTGTATTAGCATACGCTAGAGGCATATCGTTGAAATACGACGTAAGCGGATTTAGCTTTGCACTCAATTGATGTACCGAAAAACGGTAATTAGAAGTAAGCGAATCGCCATAAAATTCATTGGCATATTTTAGCACCAATACCGCGGAATCTAACACCGCATTGGTGCCAAATTTTAAGCTATCGCTTGGTAAATTAAGACTTGCTCCTACCGCAGTTTCGGTAATTCCTAAATCAGGATCTATAAAATACCCGATTGGGTATTTGGCCAAATTATTCGTAAAAATCTTTTCTTCGGGCACTGTTAAGGCTAATACGGTTGTATTATCATCAATAGCTGTATTGATACCGTTATTGGGGTCTACATCCAAACCAATTTGATCTGGATTGTTACATGCACCTAAACTAAAAAGACTTATCAACAGGGTTAATAAGTCTAATTTATATACTTTCATAGTAAACATTGGTTAACAATTAAGCCAATGAAACAAGTTCATCGTTTGCAATTTCTTGGTAAAGGTTGTAATAATTTTCGAAATCGGCAGTTGAAATGTATTCTAAAACCGGTTTATTCGATTTTTTAACAAACTTTAACACATCTTCGGTAATCTGCTCACTTCCGTATACCACCGCATCGGAGTAATGAATGGCTCCTTGATGCAAGGAAGCTACATCGGCAGCTTTATACAAATCTGTGTGGGTAGCATCCATACCATTCATAACGGCTTTACGTGCAAAATCGGTATGTAAGTTCCCTTCAAAAGCATCTTCATCATAAACAGAATATACTACTTTGGCATTTTTATAGGTAGGATCTTCTTTATACACGGTTTTCATGTATGCAGGTACCAAGGCGGTCATCCAACCATGGCAATGTACTACATCTGGCGACCAACCTAATTTTTTTACTGTTTCTAGCGCACCTTTACAGAAAAAGATGGTACGCTCGTCGTTATCGGCAAAAAACTTATTATTACCATCAGCGAATACATGTTTACGTTGGAAATAATCTTCATTATCTAAGAAATAAACCTGCATACGAGCAGCCGGAATAGAAGCAACTTTAATGATTAATGGATTATCGTTATCGTCTATGATAATGTTCATGCCCGATAAGCGTATAACTTCGTGTAAACGGTTCCTGCGCTCATTTATATTGCCAAAACGTGGCATCAAAATACGGATCTCTAGACCCTTATCTTGCATAGCTTGAGGAAGTTTTCGAGTAATTTCTGCGATCTTAGTCAATTCCAGAAAAGGCGACATCTCGTGAGTAATAAACAGTAGTTTCGTTTTTGCCATCTCCGTGAGTATATTTTTGATTGTTAAGCAATTGAGTCTGCAAAGATACGAAAAATATTGGTATTTAGTTAGGTTTCCTGCTTTCCACTTGGAGTTGAAGGGATTAATACCCATTTTTGGAAGGCAAAATTTGATTCTATTCTTTTGAAAATACTTCGTACCCGCTCCGAGATTTCGGCCTACACGCTTCAACAAAAACAACAAGGCAAACGAATTGGCTTTGTGCCCACTATGGGCGCTTTACACCAAGGGCATATTTCACTTATAAACCTTGCAAAAAACAAAAGCGATGTAGTGGTATGCAGCATTTTTGTAAACCCCACTCAATTTAACGACCCCAAAGACTTAGAAAAATATCCGCGACCTATTGAGCACGATATTGCCCAATTAGAAGCGGTTGCATGCGACGTGCTTTTTTTGCCAGAGGTGGAGGAGATGTATAGCAGCGATGAAAAATGGGAATTAGCCTTAGACGGATTGGATGAAATTTTAGAAGGAAAACACCGGCCAGGCCATTATCAAGGAGTTACTCAAATTGTATTTAAGCTATTTCAATATACCCATCCGGATATTGCTTTCTTTGGTCAAAAAGATTACCAGCAAGTAATGGTAATTGAGAAAATGGTGCAAAAGCTAAAACTAGACGTGGCATTAGAAATGTGCCCCATTATTCGGGAGGCCGATGGATTGGCCATGAGTTCTAGAAATGTGCATTTAAGCCCTACCGAACGAGTACAATCCTTAGCCCTTTACCAAAGTTTAATCCATATAAAAGAAGGTTGGGGCAAAAAATCGGTAGAAATACTAAAGCAAGAAGCTACCGAATTTTTAGAAAAAAGCCCTGGAATAAACGTGGGCTATCTAGAAATTTGCGCACCCAAAGATTTGCAAAACAACAGCCCAAAAGAAGGTACTCCAGCAGTAGCATTGGTAGCCGCTAGCCTCGGTCAAACCCGATTAATTGACAATATCTTATTACCCTAAGCCCTGGCTTTAAGCAGAAACTGTTAATTATTACTATTTTTGCAAGATGATTATCGAGATACTAAAGTCTAAGATTCACCGGGCACGTGTAACCCAAGCCGAACTAAATTATGTAGGCAGTATTACCATTGATGAAGACTTATTGGATGCAGCCCATATGATTGCAAATGAAAAGGTGCAAGTAGTAAATAACAATAACGGTGCCCGTTTTGAAACCTATATAATTAAAGGTGAACGCGGAAGCGGTGTAATTTGCCTAAACGGCGCTACTGCTAGGTTAGCACAAGTGGGCGATGTATTAATCATCATGTCGTATGGACAATTACCTTTAGCCGAAGCAAAAACCTACCAACCTGTATTGGTTTTTCCCGATGATCAAAATCGTTTAGTAAAATAAGTGGCTTGAAACTATCGCTACTAAGCATACTTAAATACCTACTTTTTTTAAGCCTTGCTGGCTTGCTACTCTATTGGGCCTTTAAAGGGCAAGATTTGAGCAAAATGGCCCAAAGTGTAAAAAATGCAAACCCTTTTTGGATACTAGCCTCCGTAATTGCTTGTTTATTAGCCCACGTATTTAGGGCATTGCGCTGGAACATGCTCATCAAACCATTGGGCTACGCACCTTCCGCAAAAAATTCTTTTTACGCCGTCATGATTGGCTACCTAGCCAACCTAGCCATACCCCGAATGGGCGAAGTATCTCGTTGTGGTGTACTCAAAAAAAGTGACGGCATTCCCGTAACACCGCTTATTGGCACCGTATTTACAGAACGTCTGTCTGATTTGGCTATGCTACTAAGCATAACCGCACTCACCTTGCTCCTAGAGTTTGAGCGTATTGCTACATTTATGTATCAATATGGCTGGCTACGTGTAAAACCCATGCTTAGTGGAACCCTGTTCCTAGGTTTGGTATTCTTTTTGGGTATGCTATACTTCCTAAAACCACTGATAAAGAAATGGCTTAATCCACTTGCAAACACACTAAATTCCTTTAAAATTGGGCTATTATCTTTTAAAAAGATGCCCAATAAATTAGCCTATTTAGGCTATTCTTTGGGTGTTTGGGGCTGTTACTTTTTATCTACCTACTTAGCCTTCTTTGCCATGGCAAGTACCACGGATTTAAGCCCCATAGCGGCTTTAGCAGCCTTGGTTTTTGGTAGTTTGGGCATGATTGTACCTGTACAAGGGGGTATTGGCGCTTTCCACTGGATGGTAGCCGAGGGACTTATCCTATATGCCTTGCCAAAAGCCGAAGGGTTGGGCTTTGCCACCCTCATTCACTCCTCACAAATATTGGTTATTTTGATAATAGGTGGTATCAGTTTAGTACTTGTGGCCACCAAAAGAAGTGTAAAAACGGAGCAATAGCACCTTTTGTCTTTCTTATATCAAAAATGCAAGAGCCCCCTCTTTTTCAAAGAGATTAAATGTTATTTTTGAATCGAAAAACAACTATCTACCCCCTATGGATTTCCTATTAACCGAAGAACAACAAATGATACAGCAGGCCGCTCGTGATTTTGCACAAACCGAGCTAAAACCTGGCGTAATAGAACGTGATGAACACCAGAAATTTCCGGCCGAACAAATTAAAAAACTAGGTGAACTAGGCTTTTTAGGCATGATGGTAAGCACCGAATACAATGGTTCTGGCCTAGATACCATTTCCTATGTTTTGGCCATGGAAGAGTTATCGAAAATAGATGCCTCAGCTTCGGTAGTGGTATCGGTAAATAATTCTTTAGTATGCTACGGATTAGAAAAATATGGCTCCGAAGAGCAAAAACAAAAGTATTTAAAGCCCCTAGCCGCTGGTGAAATTATTGGTGCTTTCTGTTTATCAGAACCCGAAGCTGGCTCCGATGCAACCTCACAACAAACTACTGCCATAGACATGGGCGATCATTATCTTTTAAATGGTACTAAAAACTGGATTACTAACGGAGGTACTGCTTCGGTATATTTGGTTATTGCCCAAACTGATGTAGCCAAAGGCCACCGCGGTATTAATGCGCTTATTGTAGAAAAAGGCATGGAAGGTTTTAGCATCGGACCAAAAGAAAATAAATTAGGTATACGTGGCTCAGATACCCACTCCCTTATGTTTACCGATGTAAAAGTGCCCAAAGAAAACAGAATTGGCGAAGATGGCTTCGGCTTTAAATTTGCCATGAAAACTCTAGAAGGTGGCCGCATTGGTATTGCCGCCCAAGCCTTAGGCATTGCTTCTGGTGCTTACGAGTTAGCCGTACAATACGCCAAAGAGCGCAAGGCATTTGGTAAAGCCATTGCCGAACACCAAGCCATTCAATTTAAATTGGCCGATATGGCTACCCAAATTGAGGCTGCCCGCATGCTTTGCTTAAAAGCAGCCTGGTTAAAAGACCAAGGCCTGCCTTATGCCCAAGCAAGCTCTATGGCAAAACTATTTGCTTCCGAAGTTGCTATGAATACCACCGTTGAAGCCGTTCAAGTACACGGAGGTTATGGTTTTGTGAAAGAATTCCATGTAGAACGTTTAATGCGTGATGCAAAAATTACACAGATATACGAAGGAACCTCCGAAATACAACGCATTGTGATTGCCCGAGAGGTATTAAAATAAATCGAAATCATGAAAAAAAGTATTCTCCCGTTTCTTGCCCTTTGCCTGTTTGCTTTTAGCAGCTGTAAACAAGCCGGCCTAGCCGATTTACAAAACGGCACCTGGCGTGCTACGCTTAAAACAGAAAGCGGTGTAGAAATTCCGTTCAATTTTGAACTGGCCGACTCAGCCGGAAAAAAGCAATTAGATATTATTAACGGAGATGAGCGTTTTAGAGTAAACGAAATTAGCCAAGAAGGCGATTCTATTCTCATTCAAATGCCTTTGTTCGATTCGGAAATTAAAGCCGTACTCCAGGGCGGTTCGCTATCGGGCAAATGGACCAAACACCTAGCCACAAACGATGTGGCCATGGAATTTACTGCTAGCCCCAATACCAATTGGCGTTTTTTCAAAAAAGAAGGCGAACCCAAAGTAGATTTAAACGGAAAATGGTCGAGCACCTTTATTAGTGCCGATGGAAAAGACACCAACGTGTATATAGGCCAGTTTATCCAAAAAGGGAACCGATTAACAGGCACTTTTTTAAGCACGACTGGCGATTACCGCTTTTTAGAAGGTACTGTAAATGGAAACAAATTTTACCTTTCTTGTTTTGATGGATGCCACGCCCTTTTATTCTCGGGAACGGTAAATGGCAATACCATTACCGAAGGTAAACTCTATTCGGGTTTTTCGAGTATAGATAATTGGACGGGCACTAAAAATGATAAAGCCGAACTACCCGATGCTTATAGCTTAGTGGGCTTAAACCCGGGTTACAAAAGTATCGATTTTGCTTTCCCCGATTTAACTGGCAAGCTGGTATCACTTAAAGACGAACAATTTAAAAACAAGGTAGTGGTAGTACAATTTTTTGGCTCTTGGTGCCCCAATTGTATGGACGAAACCGCTTTTATGGTTCCTTTTTATAACCGCTACAAAGACAAAGGCTTGGCCGTTGTTGGTTTAGGTTACGAGCGCACTACCGATGTTGCCCGTGGACGCAAAAACATTGGCCGATTACAAAAACGCTTTAATGTACCCTACCCTTTATTGCTAACCGGCTATACCAACCAACCGGGCGAAGTGCTAAAAAGTTTGCCCATGTTGAACAAATTTATGGCCTTCCCGACCACCATTATTATTGATAAAAAAGGAGAAGTACGTAAAATACATACCGGTTTTTCTGGACCAGGAACGGGTAAATACTATACCGAGTTTACCGAAGAATTTGATAAGCTAATTACCGATTTATTGGCAGAAAAATAAGCATCAAGCCACTCCAAAAGAGTGGCTTTTTACTACTTTTTCTCGGGCTTAAACCAATTGAATATAATTTTTAAGAGGCCCAATACGATGGCAAACCAAGCAGCAGAAATAAAGCCAGCGGTATGAAAACCAATAACAAAAGCATCTACCAACAACACCATG
>JBIIBV010000046.1:0-13590 GCA_044239195.1 Sphingobacteriaceae bacterium
CAGTTCTGAATAACTGCGTCGAAGGCTGCGGAGGTTGATTGTGCCAAAATGCGGGTATATTTTTGAATAAAAGCTAAAATTATCGGTATTTTGCCAAATAATGACGGGTAAAAATACAGATTTTCATCAGAATATTACAGCCTCCGAGACAGGAAATATGCAGAAATTCACACTGAGTAGTGGCGGACGGGCTATTGACCTGCATACGCCCAAAGTAATGGGAATTATTAACCTTACACCCGACTCGTTTTACCAATCTTCTGGTAGACACCATGAGCTCCCATCCACAAATCAAGTGCTAAAAGAAGCTGAAAAACACCTCAGCGAAGGCGCCTATTTTCTCGATTTGGGTGGCTATTCTTCTCGACCGGGCGCTGAACATGTATCGGAAAAAGAAGAAGCCGATCGGGTACTTCCTGCAATAAAAGCATTGGCCAAAGAATTTCCCGAAGCCTTTATTTCGGTAGATACCTTTCGTTCGGGAATTGCCCAAAAAAGTGTGGACGAAGGAGCGCACCTTATTAACGATATTTCTGCCGGTCAATTAGACGAACGCATGTTTGAAACCATGGCCCAGCTACAAGTGCCCTATATTTTAATGCACTTAAAAGGTACGCCTCAAATCATGCAAAGCCTAGCAAACTATACCGATTTGGTGCCTGAGGTGTTGAGCTATTTTACCGAAAAACTAACTCAATTAAAGCAACTTGGTGCAAACCAACTTATAATTGACCCAGGCTTTGGTTTTGCCAAAACCTTGGAGCATAATTATGAATTATTAAATCGATTTCAAGAATTGCATAGTCTGGACTTTCCGCTATTAGCCGGGGTTTCTAGAAAATCTATGATTTATAAGGCATTAGATAGCACACCAGCCGATGCTCTAAATGGGACCACCGTACTTCACACCATCGCCTTGCAAAAAGGCGCACACATTTTAAGAGTACACGATGTGAAACCTGCTATGGAAGCTATAAAATTAGTTGCAAAACTGCAGGCCAACTAAAATTTACCTATTTTTAGCATATGGAATCTATCTCCACCAACCTTTTGCAATTTCGCTTATTTGATGTGCTCGACATTTTATTAGTAGCACTCATTATATATTATGTGTATAACCTCATTAGAGGCACCATTGCTGTAAATATTTTTATTGGTTTGTGTGTCATGTACCTCAGCTATGTGCTGGTGCAACAAGCACAAATGCGCCTGCTAACCCAGTTATTGGGTGGTTTTATTAGCTTGGGCTTTATTGCCTTGGTTATTGTTTTTCAGCAAGAAATCCGTCGTTTTTTATTGGTTTTAGGAAAAAACGCATCGCTACAAAAAAACAAAGCCTGGTGGATATTTCTGTTTGGTAAAAAAGAAGAAATTAATCAGAATTTAGCCCGGTTAAAACCCATTCTTGATGCCTGCAAAAGCATGCAAAAAACAAAAACAGGAGCCTTAATGGTATTTGCCAAACATACCGAAGAACCTTATTTTCAAAATACCGGAGAAGTGCTAGATGCCGCGGTTTCTAAACGTTTATTAGAAAGTATTTTTCAAAAAAATAGCCCCTTACACGATGGTGCGGTAATTATTGCCGAAGGTAAAATAAAAACAGCTTCTACCATTTTACCGCTTACCGAAAACGATCGATTACCCGCACACTTTGGCTTGCGCCACCGGGCAGGAATTGGCATCTCCGAGGTAAGTGATGTATTGGCAATTATCATTTCTGAGGAAACGAATGAGATATCCTACGCCCGACAGGGTAAGGTGAAAATGAAAGCTAGTTTTTCAGAATTAGAAAAATTACTACTCAACTATTATTAAACAAAAAAGCCCCGAAAAAATCGGGGCTTTTTTTTATCAGTAAACGCTACAATTAGCAGTACTGCTCAAAAGCTGCTGCTAAATTATCGGCAATAAGTTGGGCACTTCTACCTTCAATTTGATGACGTTCAATCATATGAACCAATTCACCATCTTTAAATAAAGCAATAGAAGGTGACGATGGCAGGAAAGGCACCATATGTGCTCGTGCTCTATCCACCGCTTCCTTTTCCATGCCTGCAAATACGGTATATAAATTAGCTGGT
Source organism: Sphingobacteriaceae bacterium (assembly GCA_044239195.1). Lineage (GTDB taxonomy): Bacteria > Bacteroidota > Bacteroidia > Sphingobacteriales > Sphingobacteriaceae > JAIPAN01. The sequence goes on from JBIIBV010000046.1 coordinate 2,085, forward strand.
TTTTTACTAGCACTTACCGCTTCTCTCACACCTGGGCGGGCATTTGCAGCCGCACAACCACATACTGAATTTACCACTACTAATGCGGTACCACTGCCTTTTAACGCAGTATCAACTTCTGCTGCGGTTTTTAACTCGGTAAAGCCAACATTGGTAAGCTCCTCACGCATGGGAGCAACTAAATATTCTGGATACATGTTTTCAATAAATTTTATTCTCAAAAATACAAATTCTTTCGGCCTAGTGCTATTGGGTATCATAAGTTTACACAATCTTGACTTCAAGAATCAAATAGAATTCTGTAATTTTGCAGCTCAAACTAAAAAATAAACTATGTCATCAGTAGCCACAACAACCTACGTTCCTTTTAAAGTTAAAGACATCACTTTAGCCGATTGGGGTCGTAAAGAAATTGAGTTAGCCGAAGCAGAGATGCCGGGCTTAATGGCCTTGCGCAAAGAATATGGCGCAACACAGCCTCTAAAAGGAGCCCGCATTGCAGGTTGCTTACACATGACTATTCAAACTGCCGTTTTAATTGAAACGCTAAAAGCCTTAGGTGCTGAAGTTACGTGGTCGTCGTGCAATATTTTCTCTACACAAGATCATGCAGCCGCAGCTATTGCAGCAGCAGGTTTTCAGGTTTATGCTTGGAAGGGTCTAAATGAAGAAGAATTCGACTGGTGTATTGAGCAAACGTTATTTTTTGGCGAAGATCGCAAACCACTAAACATGATTTTAGATGATGGTGGCGATTTAACCAATATGGTTTTTGATAAATATCCTGAATTAATTTCAGGCATTAAAGGCCTCTCAGAAGAAACTACTACCGGCGTTCATCGCTTAATTGAGCGTATGAAAAATGGCACCTTACACTTGCCAGCTATCAACGTAAACGACTCGGTAACCAAATCTAAATTTGATAATAAATACGGTTGTCGCGAATCCTTAGTAGATGCTATTCGTCGTGCTACCGATGTGATGATGGCTGGAAAAGTTGCTGTAGTTGCCGGTTTTGGCGACGTAGGTAAAGGTTCAGCCGATTCGTTACGCAATGCAGGTGTACGAGTAATTGTAACCGAAATTGATCCTATTTGTGCACTACAAGCCGCTATGGAAGGCTACGAAGTGAAAAAATTTGCTGCCGCTGTAAAAGAGGCTGATATTGTGGTAACCGCTACCGGTAACTGCGATATTGTTCGTGGCGAACACTTCAAAGTAATGAAGGATAAAGCCATTGTTTGTAACATTGGCCACTTTGATAACGAAATTGACATGGCCTGGTTGAACAAGAACTATGGTTCTAAAAAAGTAGAAATTAAACCACAAGTAGATAAATACACCATCGACGGTAAAGATGTAATTGTACTAGCCGAAGGTCGTTTGGTAAACTTGGGTTGCGCCACAGGCCATCCATCTTTCGTAATGTCTGCTTCGTTTACCAACCAAACATTGGCTCAACTTGAGCTATGGTTGAATACCGATAAGTACGAAAATAAAGTGTATACCCTACCCAAATATTTAGATGAAAAAGTAGCCCGTTTACACTTAGAAAAAATTGGCGTTGAGCTCGATGTTTTAGACCAAAACCAGGCCGATTATATTGGCGTAAATGTAGCAGGACCATTCAAAACCGACGAATACCGCTACTAATTTACCACCAAGCTACTTCAAAAAAGCCGAAACAAAATGTTTCGGCTTTTTTATTTGCCCAAAAATTTACGCTTGTTGAAACAATTTTTAGCGCATGCTTACGTTTTGCTCCTATAGTACCGAAAACACATAAGTACTACAGCTTTAACATTTATAAACAATTGCACTATGAAAAAAGTTACGCTCCTATTATTGCTAGTTGGCTTACAAGCATCTGTATTTGCCCAAGGCTTCGGAATATTTAACAATAGCAACTATGCACCAGTTCAGTCGGTTTACTTCAACCCTGCAAAAATTGCCGATTCTAAACAAAAATTCCAATTTAACCTGGTTGGTTTCAATGTATATGTTGCCAATGATTATGGCGTCCTACAATCCATTCCTAAACTTATTAAAACCGTACAAAACAATGGTGAGTTTGGCGATATTTTAACCCTACAACAAAATGGGAAGGCCAAAAACTTAGATTTAGGCGTAGAATTCCGCGGACCTTCGTTTGTTGCTTCCATGAGCGGTAGTCAAAGTCTTGCATTCACGTCTCGTGTCCGTTTGCTTAGCAATGCAAATAATGTTTCCGAAGAATTAATGACCGCACTTATAAAAGGGTTTAAAGAAACGGATGATTTCGGACTTATCACCAATGCTACCTTCGACATAAATGCAAACTTATTTAGCGAAATGGGGCTAAGCTATGCGTTAAACCTTGTAAATACAGGAAATCACGTATTTAAAGCCGGAGTAACTGGTAAATACCTTTGGGGTGCAGGCAATGCCCAAGTAAATAACATAAACACCAATGTAAACATTACTGAAACTGGGGTGCCCCCAACTAATTCGATTATTACAAACGGTGTTCATATAAACACCTTGGTTTCCAACTCTAAATTATTAGACTTCCAAAATACTAGTTTCTCTTTAAAAGATATAACCGATAGTAGAGGACAGGGCTTTGGTGCCGATTTTGGATTTGAATATGAATGGAGACCTAAATTTAAAAACTACCAGTATGAAGTGGATGGAAAAATCCATACAGATAATACCGTACCTAAATACCGCCTAAAAATTGGCGCCGCACTTACCGATGTTGGCTCTATCACTTATAGTCAGGGTAAAGTGTTAAAACTAAACGACAATACCCCAAATAAACAATGGACACAATCTCAAATCGATAACTTTGATTTAGCCGATTTAGAAACCTCATTTAAAAATATATATGGTGCAGGAGCCGTGGTAGCTAGCCCAAACTATAAAGCCAACTTACCCACCCGCCTTAATATCAATTTAGATCTTAAAGTGGCTAAAAACTTTTACATAGCTTCTAACTATATGGGAGGCTTCACAAAAAAACGCAGTAGTATAGATATTTCTAAAGAACAGCCCGTTATCGATCCAACCGGCACACTCTTCTCGGTAATTCCTAGAATTGAGAAGCCAGGTTACGAACTAGCAGTACCTATCACCTATTCTTCTCGGTACAAAAAAACCAATCTAGGTTTAACTAGTCGAACAGGTGCATTTTTTATAGGAACAGATGATATAGGCGGAGCCCTAGGAATTGGGAAATTCACTTCTTTTAATTTATATGCAGGTCTAAACTTTTCTATCGGCAAAAAACGCATTAAAGACCGCGATCGCGATAAAATAAGCGATAAATTAGACAAATGCCCTACCATTGCCGGACCAATAGAAAACGAAGGCTGTCCATGGCCAGATACCGACAAAGATGGCATTCCGGATAAAGACGACGGGTGCCCTACCCTTCCGGGCCCAGCTTCTTCTAAAGGTTGCCCAGATTCTGATGGCGATGGCGTAGCCGATAATGGCGATAATTGTCCAAGCATACCGGGTCCACTCTCTGCACAAGGCTGTCCAGATGCCGATGGTGATGGTATTGCAGACAAAGACGACTTATGTCCAACATTACCAGGCAGTAGAGATGCAAAGGGTTGCCCGGATAGAGACCATGATGGCATTGCAGATAAAGACGATAAATGCCCAGACACTCCAGGCACTGCCGCCCTATTGGGTTGCCCTGATAAAGATAACGATGGCGTAGCCGATAGCGAAGATCTTTGTCCAGATGTGCCGGGAAGCATTGCCCTAAAAGGTTGCCCAGATAGAGATAATGATGGCGTAGCCGACAAAGACGATGCTTGCCCAGATTTGGCAGGTCCAATGGCCACTAAAGGTTGCCCTGATACCGATGGCGATGGCGTACTTGATAAAGATGATCTTTGCCCAACTGCAGCTGGACCATTAGCCTTTAAAGGTTGCCCAGATACAGATAAAGATGGCATTGCAGATAGCGAAGATGCCTGTCCAACTGTACCAGGATTATTGGCATTAAAAGGTTGCCCAGATAGAGATAAAGACGGCGTGGGTGATGCAGATGATCTTTGTCCGGATGTGTTTGGTACCCTAGCAAGTAAAGGTTGCCCAGATAAAGATGGCGACGGTGTGCCTGATAAAGACGATAAATGTGTAGATGTGGTTGGCCCTGCCTCAAACGGCGGCTGTCCAATAACTGTCGCCCCTACACTAACTAAAGTTGAAGAAAAAATCATCTTTACTGCCGTATCCGATTTACAATTCGAAAGCGGAAAATCGGTAATCAAAGCATACTCCTTTGATAGTTTAGATGAATTGGCAGCGCTCATGGTAAAACGACCCGAACTAACCCTAATTCTTTCTGGCCACACCGATAATGTGGGTGTACCGGCAAAAAACAAAGTGTTAAGTCGTAAAAGAGCAGAAGCCGTAAAAGCATACTTGGAAGATGCTGGTGTTGATGGTAGTAGAATTGCTGCAGTAGGCTATGGTTCAAGCAAACCAATTGCCAGCAACAAAACCCCACAAGGACGTCAGAAAAATCGCCGAGTAGAATTTAAAGTTAATTAATAGGTTTGTTTATGATCGCAAAGAGCCCAGCCGGTATTCGGTTGGGCTCTTTGCATTTTTAGGGCAAATTCAAAGAAAGAATGTACTTTTGTGCGATGACAAAACTATCGGTAAACATCAACAAATTTGCAACACTTCGTAACGCACGTGGGGGCAATAACCCCAACTTATTACAGGTGGCGCTAGATGCTGAGCGCTTTGGTGCCCAGGGTATTACGGTGCACCCTCGGCCAGACGAACGTCATATTCGTTATGACGATGTATATGAATTAAAAAAGGTAATCACTACCGAATTTAATATAGAGGGCAACCCGAAAGAACGCAGTTTTGTAGACTTGGTTTTGGCGAATAAACCTACCCAAGTTACGCTAGTACCCGATGCCTTGGGGCAATTAACCTCAAACCATGGCTGGGATACCATCACCCATCAAGCATATTTAAAAGAAGTTATTACCGAACTTAAACAGGCAGGTATACGGGTATCTATTTTTATAGATGCCGATGAAAAAATGGTAGAAGGCGCAGCACAAACGGGTACCGATAGAATTGAGTTATACACAGAAAGCTACGCTCACCAATTTTATCAAAACCCTGACTTAGCAGTAGCCCCCTATAGTAAAGCAGCAGAGTTAGCCACGCAACTGAACCTCGGAATAAATGCCGGCCATGATTTAGATGTACACAACCTTCAGTTTTTCGCACAACAGGTACCCCAATTAGTGGAGGTAAGCATTGGGCATGCCTTGGTATGCGATTCCCTTTATTTTGGCATGGAAAATACCATTCAGCGTTATTTGCACCAGCTTAAAAAATGATCCATACTATCCAAATCGAGGAATTTCTTGCACTTGCTCCCGAAATACCAGTAGCAGACGTGCGAACTCCTGCAGAATTTGAACAAGGACATATACCACTTGCCCATAACTTACCCATATTTACCAATGAAGAAAGGGTGCAAGTAGGCACTACCTATAAGCAAATAGGCCGAGAAGAAGCTATTTTGCTTGGCTTTGAATTTACCGGGCCAAAATGGGGCACCTTTATTAAACAAGCACTTGTTTTTGCTCCGGAGAAAAAAATTGCTCTACATTGTTGGCGTGGTGGCATGCGAAGCGGCGCCATGGCCTGGGCTTTAACCCTCTACGGATTTGAGGTTTACCTGCTAAACGGTGGGTATAAATCGTATCGCCGTTGGGCAATCGAACAATTTAGCCAAGCCTTTAACCTGCTTATTTTAGGCGGAATGACAGGGTCGGGGAAAACCCAAATTCTTCATGCCATTAAGAACTCCAGCGAACAAATGATTGACCTTGAAGATTTGGCCCAACATCAAGGCTCCTCTTATGGCAGTATGGGGACCCTCATACAACCTAACCAAGAGCAGTTCGAAAATAATTTGGCCTATCAATTAAGCAAAATCGATATAAATAAACCACTCTGGCTAGAAGATGAAAGCCGAACTGTGGGCAAATGTTCTATCCCCAACCCATTATGGGACCAAATGCGTAACGCCCCAGTAATTAAATTAAATATCCCGTTAGAAGAACGCATCAGATTTTTAACCCAAGAATATGGCAAACTGAATCCCAATTTTTTGATTGAATGCACCCAGCGTATTGGCAAAAGATTAGGCCCTGAACAAACTCGAGATGCTGTACTGGCCATCAAAGAAAATCGAATGTCAGACTTTATTCGGCTAGTATTGGTTTATTACGATAAAACCTATACCACTGGACAGAGTATGCGTGAAAAGCCCAGAATTTATGAAGTAGCGGGCACTCTAGCCGCAGATATTGCTAATGTAAAACCCATTATAGAAAAAGCAAAAACTATACAATGAGCACCGAACCCATAAAACTCACCCAATATTCGCATGGCGCCGGCTGCGGCTGCAAAATTAGCCCGGCAGTATTAGATAAAATGCTGCATAGCTCAATTAAACAACCTGCCGATGCCCGATTATTGGTTGGAAACGCTACCCGTGATGATGCAGCAGTACTTGATTTAGGCAATGGAACAGCCTTAATTTCTACTACGGATTTTTTTATGCCCATTGTAGATGACCCCTACGATTTTGGACGAATTGCTTCAGCAAATGCCATTAGCGATGTATATGCTATGGGCGGAAAACCCGTATTGGCCATTGCCATTTTAGGCTGGCCCATTGATAAACTAGGACCAGAAGTAGCCCAAAAAGTATTAGAAGGCGCCCGCTCAATTTGTGGCGAAGCCGGCATTAGTTTAGCCGGTGGGCATAGTATCGATTGCCCCGAACCGGTATTTGGCCTAGCTGTAAATGGATTGGTAGACATTAAAAATTTAAAACAAAACTCCACAGCAACCGCTGGCTGTAAATTATATTTAACCAAGGCCCTTGGCGTAGGCATATTAACCACGGCCCAGAAAAAAGGAATTCTTAAACCCGAACATCAACACATTGCTCCCGAATCAATGGCTAAATTGAATAAAGCCGGAGAACTATTCGGCAAGCTAGACTATGTAAAAGCCATGACCGATGTCACCGGCTTTGGACTATTAGGGCACCTAAGCGAACTATGCGAAGGAAGTAATTTACAAGCCAAGATCGATTTCGATAAAGTACCTAAACTAGACGAGATAGATGAATATCTGGCACAAAAGTGCATTCCAGGTGGAACCAATCGTAATTGGGCAAGCTATGGCCATAAAATAAACGAAGGCCCCGAGTTAAGCTCCAGAACTTCTGTTCTAGCCGACCCTCAAACAAGTGGTGGCTTATTGGTAGCAATTGATCCGGCTTTTGCAGATGAGTTCGAAACATTATTAGAAAGCTTGGATATACCGGAAAAAAACCGACAATCTTTTGGCGAATTATACCCCGCCGATAGTACAACCATACTCATTCAAATAAACTAGAAATTTGACCTAAAAAAGAGATTTCGGGAGCAATAATTGATTGCTTTAGAAGTGGCAAAATCCTACCTTTGTTACACCATTAGTACTTTCATACATGAGCACATCCATCCACTACCAAGAACAATTTAAAAACAGACATATTGCCCCCAATACGGCAGATACGCAAGAGATGTTTAAAACCATCGGCGTAAATTCAATTGACGAATTGATTGAACAAACCGTTCCGGACAACATCAGATTAAAACAAGCGCTTCGCTTACCCGAAGCACTTAGCGAAACCAATTATTTAAGCAAGCTAAAACAAACGGCTTCTAAAAATAAGGTGTTCAAATCGTACATCGGGCAGGGCTATTATGGTGTACAAGTTCCGGGTGTAATTCAACGAAATATTTTAGAAAATCCAGGATGGTACACCCAATACACTCCTTACCAAGCAGAAATTGCACAAGGGCGTTTACAAGCCTTATTGAATTTCCAAACCATGGTATTGGATTTAACGGGGATGGAAATTGCCAATGCTTCTTTACTAGATGAAAGTACCGCAGCGGCCGAAGCCATGTTTATGCAATACAGTTTGCGTAGCCGCGATGAAGCCAAACGTTTCTTTGTTTCAGAAGCTGTTTTCCCTCAAACTATTGATGTATTGCGCACCCGTTCGGCCCCTTATGGGATCGAATTGGTTATTGGTAACCACCAAGAAATTGCACTCAACCAAGATTTTTTCGGGGCAATGGTACAATACCCTGCCGGAAATGGCGAAGTGTATGACTACCGTAATTTTGCAGAAAAAGCACAGCAAAACGAAGTAAAACTGACCGTGGTTGCAGATATCATGAGTCTATTACTTTTAACTCCTCCGGGAGAATGGGGAGCCGATATTGTGGTGGGTTCTACTCAACGCTTCGGCATTCCAATGGGTTTTGGCGGTCCACATGCAGCATTTTTTGCAACTAAAGAAGAATACAAACGCTCTATGCCAGGCCGTATTATCGGTGTAACCATAGATAGCGCTGGCAATTACGCCTTACGTATGGCTCTACAAACTCGTGAGCAACACATCCGCAGAGATAAAGCCACCTCTAATATTTGTACCGCACAGGCTTTACTAGCCATTATGGCTGGTATGTATGCCACGTATCACGGTCCAAAAGGATTAAAATTAATTGCACAACGCATCCATGGCTTAACTAGCCTATTAGCCGCTGCCTTAAAAGAATTAGGCTATACCCAAACCAACACCAACTTTTTTGATACCCTTACTTTTGAGTTGGGGGATTTATGCGGACCAATACATGGTGAAGCATTAAACAACGAAGTAAATTTCCATTACCAAGGTACAAGCGCAAGTATTTCTATTGATGAAACTACCCAATTTGCAGATATTGAGACATTAGTGCGGGTATTTGCCAAAGTTAAAGGCAAAACCATACACGATATAGATTTAGAGAAAATAGCCACCGATCTAAGCCAAAACTACCCGAAAGCATTGGCCCGTACATCGGCCTACCTAAGCCATCCGGTATTCAATTCGCATCATTCAGAGCACGAATTATTACGTTACATTAAATCGTTGGAGGCGAAAGATTTATCACTTTGCCATTCGATGATTGCCTTAGGATCATGTACCATGAAGCTGAACGCCACCACCGAAATGGTGCCCGTTACTTGGGCAGAATTTGGTACTATGCATCCCTTTGCTCCTACCGATCAGGTGGGTGGCTACATGCAAGTATTTGATGAATTAAATCAATGGTTGAGCGAAATTACCGGCTTTGCGGCCATGAGTTTGCAACCCAATGCCGGTGCCCAAGGCGAATATGCAGGCCTTATGGTTATTCGGGCCTACCACCACGATCGTGGCGAAGGGCACCGAAATGTAGCCCTCATACCTTCATCGGCACACGGTACCAACCCAGCATCGGCTGCCATGGCAGGCATGCAAATTGTAGTGGTTGCTTGTGATGAAAAAGGAAATATAGACGTAGTCGATTTAACCGCTAAAGCCGAAGAGCACAGCAAAAACTTATCCTGTTTAATGGTTACGTATCCATCAACACACGGTGTTTTTGAAGAATCTATTATTGAAATTTGTGATACCATTCACCAACACGGTGGGCAGGTTTACATGGATGGTGCCAACATGAATGCCCAAGTTGGTTTAACTAGTCCAGCAGCAATTGGTGCCGATGTGTGTCACCTGAACTTGCACAAAACCTTTTGCATTCCGCACGGTGGTGGTGGCCCGGGTATGGGCCCAATAGGCGTAGCTAAACATTTGGTTCCTTATTTACCGGGGCATGCTGTTGTAGCTATAGGTGGAGATAAATCCATTCCTGCAGTTTCTGGAGCACCGTGGGGCTCGGCTTCCATCTTACTAATTTCTCATGCCTATATTGCCATGATGGGTGGCGAAGGCTTAACCGACGCAACCAAATACGCTATTCTAAACGCCAACTACATGAAAGCTCGTTTAGAAAAAAGCTATCCGGTATTGTACGCCGGGGCCAACGGCCGTTGCGCTCACGAAATGATTTTAGATTGCCGTGCCTTCAAAAACTTTGGTGTAGAGGTAACCGATATTGCGAAACGTTTAATGGACTACGGATTTCATGCACCAACCGTTTCGTTCCCAGTAGCTGGAACCTTAATGGTAGAACCTACCGAATCGGAGCCAAAGCATGAATTGGATCGTTTTTGCGATGCCTTAATTGCTATTCGATCAGAGATTGATGCAGTAGAAAAAGGCACAGCGGATAAAGTGGATAATACATTAAAAAATGCACCGCACACAGCTGCAGTACTTACTGCCGATGACTGGACACATCCCTATTCACGTCAAACAGCGGCTTTTCCATTACCTTACGTGGCGGCCCATAAATTTTGGCCTTCGGTGGGTAGAGTAAACGATACCTATGGCGATCGTACGCTTATTTGTGCCTGCCCTCCAATAGAGAGCTACTTATAGTTTGTCTAAAATAGACTAGTACCAACGGCGTTCTAATTTAACTTGGAACGCCGTTTTTTTATTAAAAAATCAGTAATAATACGAGTAGATGTTTAAACATCTTTTAATATTCCCTATGTTTGTATAATAAAAAAATTAATCAGCATATGAAAAAAATCTTATCTATTGTAGTACTAAGCCTAACCTTTGTAGGTTTTGCATTTACTACTGCACCAAAAGCTACTACGTTTAAAGTAGACACACAAAAATCTATCATTCTTTGGAATGGTAAAAAAGTAACCGGCGAACACAGCGGTACAATTAAACTAGCCGGTGGCGAATTGAGTTTGAGCGGTACAAACTTAACTCAAGGATCTTTTACTATCGACATGACTACCATTACCAGTACCGATGGTGCAGGTGCTCGATTAGAAGGTCACTTGAAAGCCGACGATTTTTTTGGCGTAGAGAAATTCCCTACTGCCAATTTTGTAATTACCAAAGTAACACCTGCAGCTGCTGGTAAACTTACTGTTAGTGGTAACTTAACCATTAAAGGCATTACCAAACCAATTTCATTCCCGGCTACCTTGGCTGTAAAAGGCAATAGCCTAACTGCAGTAGCTAAAGGCGTAAAAGTAGACCGCACCAAATACGATATCCGTTACGGTTCTAAAAGCTTTTTCGATAGCATTGGCGACAAAGCTATTGATGATGAATTTACGCTTGACATTACGCTAGTTGCTAGCAAATAAGTAGATTTAAGTTAGATTAGAAAGCCTCATTCAGCAATGAATGGGGCTTTTTTTGTTAGTAAAGAATTTGGAAAGTATCATCCTTAAAGTCTACCTTGGAGTAAGGCTTGCTTTTCGCATGGTAATACAAACAGGTCCAATTGGCTTCGGCAGCCTGTTTTCCGTAGGCTTCGCGAAGTTCCATAGTTTTACGAGGATTGAAATCGTATTTGGCCATAAATTTTCGGATCAATTGTTCGGGCTCGGGCACTACATCTCCGCCAAAAAAGAGGGTTTCGCCTGATTCTTCAATCATAAATACCTGATGAAATTCGGTATGTCCGCCACTTACTTCAAATCGAATATTTTTGTTCAATTGACC
>JBIIBV010000047.1:0-13477 GCA_044239195.1 Sphingobacteriaceae bacterium
GGAATTTTAGGTGTAGATACCGGTGCCTTTACCGGCTTCTTGTATTTAATGGAAGAGCGGGAGCACATTTATGAAATTTTTGAAGAAGTTTGCGGCGCCCGATTAACTACCAATATTGGTCGTATAGGAGGCTTTGAGCGTGATTTCAACGACATCGCTTTCGCTAAAATTCGTGGTTTTTTAGATAAATTCCCACCCATATTAAAAGAATTTGAAACGCTCTTTAACCGCAACCGTATTTTCATTGAACGTACCAGCGGAGTAGCCGCAGTTGATCCCGAAACAGCACTAAATTATAGTTGGAGCGGCCCAATTTTGCGTGCAACCGGTGTAGATTACGATGTACGTGTAAATGAACCTTACTCCTCGTATCAAGATTTCGATTTTGATATTCCGGTAGGAACCACTGGCGATGTGTACGATCGGTTCATCGTGCGTAACGAAGAAATGTGGCAAAGCTTGCGCATTATTGAGCAGGCTATGCAAAAGCTAGAAAAAGAGCCAAAAGGCGTTTTTCATGCCGATGTTCCAGAATTTTATCTGCCGGCAAAAGAAAGCGTATACAACAATATGGAAGCATTAATTTACCATTTCAAAATTGTAATGGGCGAAATTGATACTCCAAAAACAGAAGTGTACCACGCCGTTGAAGGCGGTAATGGAGAGCTTGGTTTCTATTTAGTAAACGATGGGGGTCGTTCACCGTACCGTTTGCACTTCCGCCGACCAAGCTTTATCAATTACCAAATGTATGCCCCAATGAGCAGCGGTATGTTGCTATCTGATGCCATTATTAACATGAGTAGTTTAAACGTTATTGCCGGAGAATTAGATGCTTAAAGTAACCGAAACGCAAGAAATCACCTTCTCAAAAGAATTGCTTAAACAGTTCGATGAGCTAGTTACCCGCTACCCAGAAGGCAAGCAAAAATCGGCCTTGTTGCCCATTTTACACTTGGTACAAGCCGAATTTGGTTGGGTAAGTACAGCCTCTATGGATAAAGTAGCGGCCTATTTACATATTTTACCAATTGAAGTATATGAAGTAACCACTTTTTACACCATGTTTTTCTTGCAGCCGCAAGGCAAATATGTATTAGAAGTGTGCCGTACCGGCCCCTGCAGCTTAGTAGGAGCCGAAAAAATGATGCAACACATCGAAAAAAAATTAGGGGTAAAAGAAGGCGATGTAACTAAAGATGGCTTGTTCAGCTGGAGAGGTGTAGAATGTTTAGCCGCCTGTGGCATGGCCCCAGTTTTACAAATTGGTCCAGATTATACCTACTATGAACATCTAACCACAGAAAAGTTAGATGCCTTGGTAGACGAACTAAAAAGTAAAAAGGCGTAATAAGATGGCTCGTAAACTATTATTAGAACATATTGATGTAGCCGGTATTAACACCTTGGAGGTGTACCGTAAACAAGGCGGTTATCGTGCTGTAGAAAAAGCCTTGAAAAAACTTTCGCCAGAAGATGTGGTGGAGGAAGTAAAAAAATCAGGACTTCGTGGTCGTGGTGGAGCAGGTTTCCCAACCGGCATGAAATGGAGTTTCTTGGCTAAACCCGAAGGTAAAGCACGCTATTTGGTATGCAACGCCGACGAATCTGAGCCGGGTACCTTTAAAGACCGTTATTTAATGACCCACATTCCTCATTTATTAATTGAAGGAATGATTATATCGAGCTATGCCTTGGGCGCCAACACATCTTACATTTATGTGCGTGGCGAAATGATGCCCCAAATTCGCATTTTGGAAAAAGCCATTGCCGAAGCCAAAGCAGCCGGATTTTTAGGTAAAAATATTTTAGGTTCTGGCTACGATTTAGAACTGTATGTACAGCCAGGTGGCGGTGCCTACATTTGTGGCGAAGAAACCGCATTAATTGAATCATTGGAAGGAAAACGTGGAAACCCACGTATTAAACCACCATTCCCGGCTATTTCGGGGGTTTGGGGTTGCCCAACGGTGGTAAATAACGTAGAATCTATTGCCGCTGTGGTTTCTATTATAAATGACGGAGGCGATGAATATGCCAAAGTGGGTATCGGTCGCAGTACCGGAACCAAACTCATTTCGGCTTCGGGCAATTTAGCCAAGCCGGGTGTATACGAAATAGAATTGGGTCTTTCGGTAGAAGAATTCATCTACTCAGAAGAGTATTGCGGAGGCATGGCCAATGGCAAACGCTTAAAAGCGGTAGTAGCCGGAGGTTCCTCGGTACCTATCTTACCAGCCAACTTAATTTTAAAAACCACCAACGGCGAAAACCGCTTGATGAGTTACGAATCTTTAGCAGATGGCGGTTTTGCTACCGGCACCATGTTGGGTTCGGGCGGATTTATTGCTTTTGATGAAGACGCTTGTATTGTACGCAATACCTGGAATTATAGCCGTTTTTATCACCACGAAAGCTGTGGCCAATGTTCGCCTTGCCGCGAAGGTACCGGCTGGATGGAAAAAGTATTGCACCGTTTAGAATACGGGCATGGCTCCATGAGCGATATTGATTTATTGGTAGATGTTGCCAAAAATATTGAAGGAAATACCATTTGCCCATTGGGAGATGCTGCTGCTTGGCCAGTTGCTTCAGCTATTCGCCATTTCCGCGATGAGTTTGAATGGCATGTAAAACATCCCGAAAAAGCATTAAAAGGAAACTATGGTTTGGCGCATTATGCCGATCCATTGCCACCGCTAGTAGTTGAAACTGTTTAGAATTTAAAGAGAAAGATCGTTAACCATGTCAGATAAAGTGAAGGTTATTATAGACGGAATTTCCGTAGAAGTAGCGCCAGGAACCACCATCTTGAATGCTGCAAGGCAAATCGGTGGCGATATTGTTCCGCCGGCCATGTGTTACTATTCTAAGCTAGAAGGTAGTGGTGGTAAATGCCGTACTTGTTTGGTAAAAGTGAGCAAAGGCTCTGAGGCCGATCCTCGTCCGATGCCAAAATTAGTAGCCAGTTGCCGCACCACCGTTATGGAGGGTATGGAAGTTCAAAATATTACATCGCCCGAAGTAGTAGATGCTCGTAAGGGCGTAGTAGAAATGCTACTCATCAATCACCCATTGGATTGCCCGGTATGCGACCAGGCTGGTGAGTGTGATTTGCAAGATTTAGCTTTTAATCATGGAGCTGCCGAAACTAGATACGAATTTGAGCGCAGAACTTTTGAGCGTATAGATATTGGCGATAAAATTCAGCTGCACATGAATCGATGCATTTTATGTTACCGTTGTACCTATGTAGCCGATCAATTAACCGATTGTCGCCAACAAGGTATATTGGGACGGGGTGATCATGCAGAAATTTCAACTCACATAGAAAAAGCCATTGATAATGATTTTTCGGGCAATATGATTGATGTATGCCCGGTGGGTGCCCTAACCGATAAAACATTCCGCTTTAAAAATAGAGTGTGGTTTACCAAACCGGTAGATGCACACCGCGATTGTCAAACGTGTAGTGGAAAAGTAATGCTCTGGTATAAAGGCGACGATGTGATTCGAGTAACGGCTCGTAAAGATGAAAACCACGAGGTAGAGGAATTTATTTGCAATACCTGCCGCTTCGATAAAAAGGTGACAAAAGATTGGGTAATTGAAGGCCCTAGCCGTATTGATCATACCTCCGTTATTTCATCTAACCACTACGATACGCTAAAACCATTGCCAGTTATACAAGAAAATAAAGCGCTTAAGGCGGCCAATAAAGAAGAATTAGAACGCACTAAAAAAGACTAATGGATATTGCATTTGTACTAGAGAAATTTGTATTTATCACGGTAATTTTTGCCTTGAGTTTGGTGGTGGCTATGTATTCTACCTTAGCCGAGCGTAAAATTGCGGCCTTTTTACAAGATCGGGTGGGTCCAAACCGTGCTGGTCCAGGTGGTATGTTTCAACCTTTGGCCGATGGGGTAAAAATGTTTTTAAAAGAAGAAATTATCCCTACACAGTCAAGTAAATTCTTATTTATAGCAGGGCCTTCTTTGGCAATTTTAACAGCCTGTATTGGTTCTGCAGTAATTCCTTGGGGGCAAGATGTGGTGCTATTTGGCAAAACGATTGCGTTACAAGCCACCGATATCAATGTAGGCATTCTGTATATTTTTGGTGTGGTTTCTTTAGGAGTTTACGGTGTCATGATTGGGGGTTGGGCCTCTAACAATAAGTTCTCTTTAATGGGTGCCATTCGTGCGGCTTCGCAAAATATCAGCTACGAAATACCCATGGGTTTATCCATCATCGCCTTATTATTGCTCACCAATTCTTTGAGTTTAAAAGATATTGCCGAGCAGCAACACGGCTTTAATTGGAATGTATTTTATCAGCCTTTAGGCTTTTTAATATTCTTGGTTTGTTCTTTTGCCGAAACAAACCGTACGCCTTTCGATTTACCGGAATGTGAAACCGAGCTAGTGGGTGGCTACCATACCGAATATTCATCCATGAAATTAGGTTTTTACCTATTTGCAGAATACATCAACATGTTTGTGTCTTCGGCAGTAATGGCTACCCTGTATTTTGGTGGTTATAATTACCCCGGTATGGATTTTGTAAACAGCCTGTTAGGCCCAACTTGGGGACCTCTATTGGGCATGGGCGTGTTATTCTTAAAAATATTTGCCTTCATCTTCTTTTTTATGTGGGTACGTTGGACTATTCCACGTTTCCGTTATGACCAGTTGATGAACCTAGGCTGGAAAGTATTAATTCCTTTAGCTATTGCCAATATTGTACTTACCGGTGTGGTAATTGCATTAGTGAACAAATTTTAATCATGGAAGCATTAAGTAATAGAAAGAAAGTATTAGAACAGAAACCGATGAATTTCTGGGAGCGCATGTATCTCCCGGCAATTTTTCAGGGCATGGCCATTACTTTCCGTCATATGTTCAAGAAAAAAGAAACCGTCTACTATCCAGAAGTTCAGCGTGAATTTTCGGAAAATTGGCGGGGCATGCACTCCTTAAAAAGAGATGAAGATGGTCGGGAACGTTGTACGGCTTGCGGTTTGTGTGCGCTATCGTGCCCAGCCGAAGCTATTACCATGGTAGCTGCCGAACGTAAAAAAGGTGAAGAAGCCTTATATCGCGAAGAAAAATATGCAGCCGTGTATGAAATAAATATGTTGCGTTGCATTTTTTGCGGTTTATGCGAAGAAGCCTGCCCAAAAGAAGCCATTTATTTAGATGGCCCCATTGTACCATCTGATTATTTACGTAAAGATTTTATTTACGGTAAAGACAAATTGGTAGAACAACCTTTTAATTCAAAAGCCTGATGAATCTATTTTATTTAGTCGCCTTTTTATCCATATTCTTCTCCTTGCTGGTAATTTTTTCTAAAAATCCGGTACATAGTGTATTATACCTTATTGTTACCTTTTTCACCTTTACCATCCACTACATTTTATTAAATGCCCAATTTTTGGCCATTGTAAACTTTATAGTGTATATGGGAGCCATTATGGTTTTATTCTTATTTGTGCTCATGTTGCTCAATTTGAATGAAGAAACAGAACCGCTTAAACCTACTTTATTAAAAGTGATGGGCGTAGTGGCTGGTATGTGTTTATTGGTTACCCTAGCCGGGTCGCTAAAAGCTCTATCGGTTTCGGAGCCGGTGGTATTGCAAAATGCCAATTTAGGTTTGGTAAAAAATCTAGGTAAAGTATTATTCAACCAATTTTTATTGCCGTTCGAAATTTCGTCCTTGCTGCTATTATCGGCCATGGTGGGAGCGGTATTATTAGCTAAAAAAGAAGCCTAAGTTCTATGGAAAACATCACACAAGCCATACAAGGTATTCCCTTAAACCATTACATCTTATTAAGCAGCATTATTTTTGCTATTGGGGTAATGGGCGTATTAATTCGCCGTAATGCCATCGTTATTTTTATGTCGGTAGAATTGATGTTGAATGCGGTTAACCTATTACTTACAGCTTTTTCGGCCTACCGTGGAGATGCCGCCGGACAGGTATTTGTATTTTTTATTATGGCTCTGGCTGCGGCCGAAGTGGCCGTTGGCTTGGCTATTATCGTGATGGTTTATCGCAATACCAACTCGGCCGATATTAATGTATTGAATAAATTAAAGTGGTAAACACAGCGTACATGATAAATTTAGTTTGGTTAATTCCCGTTTTCCCCTTAATAGGTTTTCTTATTAATGGCTTGGGCCGAAATTTTTGGTCGAAAACACTGGTATCTTGGATAGGTAGTGTAGCCATCTTAGCTTCTTTTGTGCTAAGTGTGGGCATCTTTTTAGAGTTAAATGCTTCGGATGTAAAATCGGTTACCGTTCCTTTATTCGATTGGATTCAGGTAGGTGCTTTACGCATACCATTCTCCTTTTTGGTAGATCCTTTGAGTAGCATTATGTTGCTTATTGTTACTGGAATAGGTTTTTTAATTCATGTATATTCTGCTGGTTACATGCACAACGATGGTGGGTTTGCTAAATTCTTTGCCTATCTAAACCTTTTCATCTTTTTCATGTTGTTGCTTGTTTTGGGGAGCAATTACGTGGTATTATTTATTGGTTGGGAAGGCGTAGGCTTGTGTTCGTACCTCTTAATTGGATTTTGGTTTACCAATGCCAATTATGCCAGTGCTGCAAAGAAAGCATTCATTATGAATCGTATTGGCGATTTAGGCTTTCTATTAGCAGTTTTCTTTATCTACAGCACTTTTGGCAGTGTAGAATTTGCCAATGTGTTCTCCCAAGCTGCTTTATTGCCTTCAGGAAGCACCATTTTGGTAGTAATTACGCTCTTGCTATTTGTGGGGGCTACTGGTAAATCGGCCCAATTGCCTTTGTTTACCTGGTTACCTGATGCCATGGCTGGTCCTACACCTGTTTCGGCTTTAATTCACGCTGCTACCATGGTTACAGCCGGTATCTACTTGATTGCTCGTTCGAATATTTTATTTACCCTAGCGCCACTCACTATGGATATTGTGGCCATTGTGGGTTTAAGTACAGCCATTGTAGCTGCTTTAATTGCCATCACCCAAAACGATATTAAAAAAGTACTGGCTTACTCTACCGTTTCGCAATTGGGCTATATGTTTTTAGGTTTAGGCGTAGGTGCCTATACCGGAGCTTTTTTCCATGTAATTACCCATGCCTTTTTTAAAGCCTTGTTATTCTTAGGAGCAGGTTCGGTTATTCATGCCATGCACCACGAGCAAGATATGCGCAACATGGGTGGGCTAAAAGCGAAATTACCTATTACCTTTTTTACCATGTTGATGGGCACCATTGCCATTTCGGGCTTGCCCCCATTCTCGGGTTTCTTTTCAAAAGATGAAATTCTAGCACATGTGTACGAGCACAATCCAACCCTTTGGATAATTGGAGTAATTGGGGCTATGCTTACCGCTTTTTACATGTTCCGCATGTTGTTTTTAACCTTTTGGGGTTCGTTCCGTGGTACTAAAGAACAAGAAAAACATTTACACGAATCACCAAAATCAATGACCATCCCCTTGGTGGTATTGGCTATACTTTCGGTGTTTGGGGGCTTAATTGGCGTTCCTGAAGTGTTGGGTGGTAGCCACTGGTTGGCTCAATTTTTAAGTCCGGTATTGGTGTATACCAAAGCCGTATCCGGAGAGGTGGTACCTTTAGATCATGCTACGGAATACCTGTTAATGGGCATTTCGGTGGGTGCCGCTTTAATAGCAATTACAATTGCTTACATCACCTATGTGAAACGCAAGGTACTGCCTATTAGCGATGCAGAAAATCGCTCGTTTTTATCCAAACTTTCGTATCGTAAATTTTATATCGATGAAGTGTACGAAGCACTCATTACACGTCCATTAGATGTTATTTCTTCCTTCTTGTATAAGCTGGTAGATAAATTGGGTATTGATGGTTTGGTAAACGGAGCCGGTACTACGGCTAAAGAGGCTAGCAAAACATTACGCCTAATTCAAACAGGAAACGTAGGCTTTTATATTTTTATGATGGTGGCCGGTATTGTGGCCCTATTGATTTACGGATTTTACTATTTAGCATAAGCGATGAACCACTTATTACTTATTATCCTTTTTCCGGTAGCACTTAGTTTAGTCGCTTTAATAAAAGGCAATGCTGTAAAAAAATGGGCATTTGGTGCTTCGTTGTTGCCCTTGTTATTCACTACGCTTGCATTAAGTGCATTTAATCCGAATGGGGGCACCCAATTTTTGGTAGATTTTCCTTGGATAGCCTCTCAGGGCATCCGCTTTACACTAGGCATCGATGGTATTAGTATGTTATTGGTTTTGTTAACCAATATTTTAATTCCACTTATTGTATTGGCCAGCACCAAACACGAATACGATAATCCCAATGCCTTTTATGCCTTGTTATTTTTTATGCAAGCGGGTTTATTGGTTGTTTTCACTGCTTTAGATGCCTTTTTGTTTTACGTAGGTTGGGAAGCAGCACTTATTCCTATTTATTTTATTTGTGCGCTTTGGGGTGGCGAAAATCGCATACAAGTAAACCTGAAATTTTTCATATATACCATTTTGGGTAGTTTGTTGATGCTCATAGCTATCATCTTTTTACACCTTCAAACTCCTGGTAAGACCTTTGCTATTCAAGATTTTTATGCCCTAAACCTCGATGCACAAACGCAAGGCTGGGTATTTTTAGCCTTCTTTATAGCCTTTGCCATTAAGATGCCTATTTTCCCCTTTCATACCTGGCAACCCGATACCTATACCGAGGCACCTACCGCCGGAACCATGTTGCTTTCGGGTATTATGTTAAAAATGGGTATCTATGGCGTTATTCGTTGGTTAATTCCCATTGCACCGCTTGGCTTTAATCAGTGGGGACCTATTGCTTTAGCCTTAGCTATTATTGGTGTGGTGTATGCGGCTATTATTGCTTTTACGCAAAAAGATGTAAAACGTTTGGTGGCTTATTCATCTATTAGCCACGTGGGCTTAATTGCCGCAGGCATTTTTGTATGGAATGTACAAGGTTTACAAGGTGCCATGATTCAGATGTTGAATCACGGCATTAATGTGTTGGGTATGTTCTTTGTGTTAGACATTATTATTCGCCGCTTGGGTACCCGTGAAATGAATGCTATGGGTGGTATTGCAAAATCGGCACCACAATTAGCCATTACCTTTTTAATTGTGTTATTGGGTTCGGTGGCTTTGCCTCTAACTAACGGCTTTATTGGCGAATTTTTACTGTTGATGGGCCTCTATCAATACAACTTGTGGGCGGCAGTTATTGCTGGCCTAACCATCATTTTTGGTGCAGTTTATATGTTGCGTGCTTACCAACACATCATGTTGGGCGAAAGCAATAAAGCTACCGCTACGTTTACCGATTTAGATTTTACCGAAAAAACGGTACTCTATACCATTTGCGGCTTAATTATTTTAATTGGGGTGTTTCCACAACCTATTTTAAACCTTACCGAACCGGCCGTTAACTCTTTATTGCAGGTAGTTAACGCAAAAATTTTAGCCATACACTAATATGAACGCCATTATCACCCTATCCATTTTAGCCCTTTTGGTATTATACCTTGGGGTATTTAACGCCAAAAAAGCGGTACTGCCGGTTACCCTGTTAGGGCTTGTTGGCGCTTTGGCTCTTACCTTAGCCGAATGGAATACAAACGCACAGCCAATTTTTAGCGGTATGATGTTGTTCGATAATTTTGCGGTGGCTTTTTCGGCCATTTGTATTGCGGCTACGGGTTTAATCTTATTAATTTCTAAAGCTTATTTCGAACGCATTAGCGAACATTTGTCAGAATATTATGCCATTATTTTATTTGCTTTAGCGGGCATGCTGGTAATGCTTTCTTACCACAATTTATCGATGTTATTTATTGGTATCGAAATCATGTCGGTGAGTTTATACATTTTGGCAGGTATAAAAAAGAAAAGTGCCGCATCAAACGAAGCCTCCTTAAAATACTTTTTAATGGGTGCGTTTTCTACAGGTTTTTTACTGTTTGGCATTACCTTATTGTATGGTGCTACGGGCTCTTTCGATTTAGAAGCTATGAAAAATTATGTATTGGCAGGAGCCATTATTGGGTTATCTCCCATGTTTTATATTGGTCTATTATTACTTTTAGTGGGCTTGAGCTTTAAAATTGGGGCTGCACCCTTTCATTTTTGGGCACCGGATGTATACGAAGGATCGCCAAGTTTAATTACCGCTTTTATGAGTACTGTGGTAAAAACTGCTGGTTTCGCCGCTTTTTTGCGCATTTTTCAGCTTTGTTTTGCGCCACTTCACGATTTCTGGCTGCCGGTTATTCTGGTAATTACCATAGCTACCCTAGCTGTAGGAAATATTACTGCCATTTATCAGCATAGCTTTAAACGCATGTTGGCCTACTCAGGTATTTCGCATGTTGGCTATTTATTATTTGCCGTGGTAGCTCTTGGTGCAAGTTCATCCAATACTGTTTTTGTGTACGCTACTGCTTATATGGTTTCTACCATTGCTGCCTTTGCGGTGTTTATTTTAGTGAAAGAACAAAGCGGTTCCGACCAGTTTGAGGCCTTTAAAGGTTTGGGGAAAAGCAATCCATTTTTAGCCTTTTGTTTAACGGTATCTATGTTATCACTGGCAGGTATTCCGCTTACAGCTGGGTTTATTGGTAAGTTTATGGCTATTTCCCAGGTATTAGCCGAGTATCATCTTTTCTTGACTATAGCCGCTGTACTTTTGGCCGTAATGGGCGTTTTCTATTATTTAAAAGTAGTAGTAGCCATGTATTTTCAAGCTACCGAGCGTAAAACCATTGCGGTGCCTGCCGTTTTTAAATGGGTATTGGCTTGTACCACAATCATTAGTGTATTGATTGGAATTTATCCTAATTTTATTTCTAATCTGTTTTAGTCTACAATTTTAATGTAGATTTACAGATAGAGAAGCCATGCACCAATTTTGGGAGTTTATTCAGCAACTAATTAATCCCGTAGAATTACTCCGAGAAGGAGGGTTTTACGTATTGCTTTTTGTAATTTTTGCAGAAACTGGCCTGTTTTTTGGGTTTTTCTTACCCGGAGATTATTTATTGTTTTTAGCCGGTATGTTCGTAGCCACCGATCGATTGGATGTAAGTATTATAGTTCTTATTTTGGGTTTAATTGCTGCTGCAATTTTAGGAAATTTTGTAGGTTATTGGTTTGGTCGAAAAACTGGCCCCCTACTTTACCAACGAAAAGATACTTTTTTCTTCAAACAACGTTATTTAAGAGCTGCCGAAGCTTATTATCAAAAACAAGGAGCATTTGCGCTAATTATGGGAAGATTTATTCCTATTGTACGCACTTTTGCTCCCATTTTTGCTGGTGTGGTAGGCCTAGATTCTAAGAAATTTGCATTTTATAATGTTTCGGGAGCAGTTCTATGGATTTCATCCTTAACTTTGTTAGGTTATTTCTTGGGTCGTAAATTTCAGCAGCAAATTAATGACTATTTATTTTACATCATTGTAGGATTTATAGTGGTTACAGCGCTTCCGCTAGTGTGGACCTATTTAAAAAATACCTTTTCCGGTGATGCGGCCGGAAGCGATACCGAGGAAACAAAATAATTATGAGTACAGACGACCATCCCTGGCACCAAGTATCTCCCGGCGACCATATCCCCGATTTGGTAAACGCCATTATTGAAATTCCTAAAGGGTCTAAAGCCAAATACGAAATTGATAAGGCTTCGGGTTTAATTAAATTAGATCGTGTTTTGTTCTCATCGGTTATGTATCCTGCTAATTACGGCTTCATTCCACAAACCTATTGCGACGATAAAGACCCACTAGATATTTTAGTGCTTTGTTCGGTAGATGTGTATCCCTTAACAATTATTGAAGCCAAGGTAATTGGCGTTATGCACATGGTTGATCAGGGTGAACAAGACGATAAAATTATTGCCGTAGCCAACCACGACATGTCTGTAAATTACATCAATGATTTAAGTGAATTGCCACCACATGCTATGACAGAAATTGTTCGTTTTTTTAAAGATTACAAGGCTCTAGAAGATAAAAAAGTGAGTATTGAGCATTTATTAGGCAAACGCTATGCACACAAAGTAATCGAAGAGAGTCTAGCTTTGTATCAAAAAACCTTTTTAACTAAGTAATTATATGGGATTCCAGATTTTTTTAACTTTTTTCTTAGTCTTTTTAAACGGGTTTTTTGTGGCAGCAGAATTTGCCATTGTAAAAGTGCGTGCCTCTCAAATAGAGATTAAAGTAAAAACAGGCAACCGCATTGCCCGGATAGCAAAACACATCACCCAGCATTTAGATGGCTACTTAGCCGCTACGCAATTGGGTATTACCCTAGCCTCTTTGGGTTTAGGTTGGGTTGGAGAACGGGTAATGGAAGAAGTACTTCATAATTTATTGCTAACTTTTGGCGCTAGCCCCGAAACTATAGTTTCTTTTTCGGGAACCGCTGCCCCCATTATTGCCTTTACGTTAATTACCATTATGCACATTGTATTTGGTGAGTTGGCTCCAAAATCTTTTGCCATACAACGCCCAGTGAATACCACACTTGGTATAGCCTTGCCTTTGCATGCATTTTATTTAGTTTTTAGACCATTTATTTGGTTGTTAAACGGCTTTGCTAACCTCATTCTAAAATTGTTCGGTATACACACTAGCGCAGGTCACGAGGCGCACCATAGTTCCGAAGAGTTGCAATATCTTCTCGATCAGGGAAAAGAAAGTGGAGCCTTAGACACCAATGAGCACGAACTGATTAAAAATGTATTCGATTTTAATGAACGTGTGGTTAAAAATATCATGGTACCTCGAACTAAAATCTCAGCCATTGAATTAGAAACACCTACTGCCGAGGTTTTAGACTATATCATAAAGGAGGGCTATTCTCGTATTCCGGTATTTGAAGATACTATCGATAAAGTTGTAGGTATTATCCACGCAAAAGATGTGTTGCCCATTTTAGTAGAACAAAAAGAAGTGCTTATTGCCGATATTATTCGTAAACCTTACTTTATACCAGAGACCAAAAAAATTAACGATTTAATGAGTGAGTTTCAGCAAAAACGCATTCAAATTGCCATAGTATTGGACGAATTTGGTGGTACCGCTGGTATGGTTACACTAGAAGATATTGTAGAAGAATTAGTAGGTGAAATTCAAGATGAATACGATGAAGAAAAACCAATTGTGGAAAAAATATCTGATGGCGAATTTATTGTGAACGCAGCTGCCAGTGTGTACGATGTAAACGAATATTTGCCTCACGATTTGCCTGAAGATGGCGATTACGATACCATGGCAGGTTTAGTTGGCGATGTGTTTGGTAAAATACCTGAAGTGGGCGAACAAATGGAATTTAATGGCTATACGCTTACCGTATTAAAAAAGACGGAGCAAAACATCGAATCTATTCGTTTGCAATTGGTTATTAATCCCGATGATGCGGTGGATTTGCATTAAAGCCTAT
>JBIIBV010000048.1:0-13297 GCA_044239195.1 Sphingobacteriaceae bacterium
TCTAAATGATCGTGTGTTAAATTGCTAAATACACCTCCGGCAAAGTCTAAGCCTTCTATACGGTATTGCGCTACAGCATGTGAACTCACTTCCATAAAGCAATAATCGCAGCCGGCTATAACCATTTTGCGCAACAATTGATTTAAAGCAATGGGGTCGGGTGTGGTATGGGTAGCAGATATAATTTCCTGATTAATCTGATTTTGTACCGTGGATAGTAAGCCTACTTTATAACCCAACTCTCTAAATAATTGGAACAATAAGGTAGCCATAGTAGTTTTACCATTGGTTCCGGTAATTCCTACCAATTTTAATTCGCTAGATGGGTGATCGTAAAAATTGGCCGCTACAGTACCCAATGCTTTGGCCGATTGATCTACTTTCACGTAATGTACCCCCGCTGCTAATGCAGTTGGCAAGTTTTCGCAAAGTATAGCCGTTGCGCCAAGGGCAATGGCTTTCTCTATATAATCGTGTCCGTCGGCTTGTGTTCCTTTAACGGCAACAAACAAGGTACCTGGTGTTACTAAACGAGAGTCGAAAGCAATAGCCGAAATCCCAACATTGGTTGAGCCAACCACCTGCTGTAAGGATACGCCATAAAGAAGATCTCTTAACTTTTTCATTTAGTTTAATTCTAATACTATAGGTGAACCTTTGGCTAATTTTACACCTGGCGCTGTCGATTGTCGGACTACTTTGCCAGTACCTTTTGGCACTACTCGTAAACCGGCATTGCCTACCAAAAACATGGCATCTTTTAGTCCCATTCCTTGTACATTGGGCACCACGCCTTCACGGTAGGTATTTCCGCTATCAGGTGCTGTAGTTTTGGCTTGAGGACTAGCAGCTGCTCCAAATTTTTGAGTCAAATAACGGGCGGCTTCGCTATCACCAGCTTTTACCGATGGAGATGCCGAGCCAGCAAATTTTTGTTGTGCTACGGGTTTAAACATTTGAAAATCGTTGGCATAAACCATATCGGCGACTTCTCTAAATACCGGACCAGCAACCACGGCAGCGTAATAGGCACCTTTTGGATTATTTACTACCACTATCATGGAATATTTTGGTTTATTGGCCGGAAAATAGCCGCAAAAAGAAGCTTGGTAAGCTCTTTTACCTTTATATCCTTGGGAACCATCTGCTACTTGGGCAGTTCCTGTTTTACCAGCTACTTTGTAGTAAGGATTTTTAATCACATCTTTTCCGGTTCCAACTTCTACCACACCCTCTAACATTTTTTTAACCTTCCCAAGGGTTTCCTTACTGCATATCTGCTCGTTAATTACACGGGCACTAAAGGTTTCTATAGGTGTACCCAAGCGTCTAATTTCTCGTACAAAGAGAGGAGCAATGGCTTTCCCATTATTGGCTACGGAATTGTAGAAAGTCAACATTTGTAGTGGTGTAAGATTCATCTCATAGCCATAAGCCATTTGAGCCACACTCATTCCGCTCCACGATTTATTACTCGGGTTTTTTATAACAGGCATACCCTCTCCCGGTATTTGTAAACCAAGAGGTTTGTTTAAACCAAACTTGTATAGATAATTTGTAAACTGAATAGGGTTTTTAGCGTAGTTATTATACACTAACATAGAAACTGCCACGTTAGATGATACTTCAAAAGCTTTCTTAACAGTAATGCTACCAAGCGGCCCGTGCGATTCTTTAATAGTGTGATTAAATACCTTAAAACCTGCATTTGGGGTATTGACTACCGTATTGGTGTCTACCTTTTTATCTTCTAATAAGGCCATGTATGAAGCTAATTTGAAGGTAGAACCCGGGTCTAAACTTTCCCGGATGGCATAGTTAAATAGTTCTTTGTAGGTGCCGTCTTTAGCCTTGGTATAATTGGCAATAGCTCTAATTTCACCCGTATTTACTTCCATCAAAATCACACAACCATGGTCGGCATCGCTCTTTTTTAATTGTGTAAGCAAGGCCCGTTGTGCCACATCTTGTATACCAATATCAATGGTTGAAATAATATCAGCGCCGTCTTTGGTTTCAATTTCGTTGGAATTGTTTACTGGTACCCAAAAGCCACCGGCAATTTTGTACATTAAACGTCTGCCCGATTCGCCATTGATGTATGTACCGTAAGCTCCTTCCAAGCCAACTGGCTGCACGTTATCATTTTTATAACCAATAGTACGAGCAGCTAGATCTTTAAACGGTTTTATTCGGTGGTTTTTCTGTTCACAAATTAGGCCTCCTCCATTGTTTTTCATATTAAACATGGGGAACTTTCTAATTTTCAACATATCGGCATGCGATACATTTTTGGAGATTAATTTGTATCGATCTTTTTTCTTACGCCCATCTCTCAAAAAGCGGCTGTATTCTGATGGAGTTTTGTCTTTAAAAAAGATAGATAGACTAGTTGCCAAGGAGTCTACCTTTTCTTCGAAAACGGCATCTTCTTCAATGCCTGTGGCTAGCAAATCAATACGGATATTGTACTCTGGAACTGATGTAGCTAATAAACTACCGTCAACACCATAAATGTTACCACGTACGGCTTCTACTGTTTTAAATTGAGTGGCTGAACTTTTTGCTTCTTTTCGCCAATGTGCACCTTGCAGTACTTGTACTTTAAATAGCTGAAATAACACAGCAGCCGCAAAAAGCACTATAAGGCCAAATGCGAAATACACTCGTAGTAATATGTCGGTTCTAATGCTACTCATCTGCGGCTTTAACTACAATCTTTTTTGGTGGCTCTACGGGCTCAACAATGCCTAATGTATCTACCAGTTTTGCTATTTCCGACTTGGTGCTCTTAAGCATCAATTCTGCTTTTAGCACTTTATATTCGGCGCTTAATAATTTCACTTCTTTACCCAATTCGCCAATATGGCGGATGTTATTTTCTGCATAATGGCGGTTACCTATGTAAGCCATACCCAAAAAAGCTAGGAATACAATAAAAGGCAATAAGCCTGTTACAGCTTCTTTAGAAATTACACCCTCTGTAAACAAGGTGACCAAAAAACCCTTTGTGGGTTGTGTTTTTGGCTCTGGAGGTAATATTTCCTCTGGAGTTTCAAATAACTCTTGCTCTTCTAGCGGCTCATTTTTAAAGCGATTTCCCATAGCTTATCTTTTTACAGCGATGCGCAGTTTTGCGCTTCTAGCTCTGCTATTTTGATCAATTTCGGAAGCACTTGCTACCACCGCTTTGCGGGTAAGCACATCAAATGGCTTTAGCTCATTGCCAAAAAAATCTTTTTCTACATCGCCTCTAAATTTTCCTTTGGCCATAAAATTTTTTACCAAACGATCTTCTAAGGAATGGTATGACATAACCACCAGACGACCGCCCGATTTTAAAACCTCTACCGATTGTTCTAAAAATTCTTGTAGTGCTTCCAGTTCTTGATTTACTTCAATGCGCAAGGCCTGAAATACTTGAGCCAGGTATTTATTTTCTTTACCCCGTGGCGTGAGTTTGGAAATGGCCTCTTTTAACTCACTTACGGTAACAATGGGTGAATTTAAACGAGCGGTGACAATGGTTTTAGCCAGCGTTTTAGCATTGTGCAATTCGCCGTACATGCCAAAAATGCGATGCAAATCTTCTTCTGAATACGTATTTAATACCACTTTAGCGGTTAGGGTATTCGAACGGTCCATACGCATATCCAAATCCGCATCGAAGCGAATGGAGAATCCTCTATCTGCTTCATCAAATTGATGAGAAGAAACACCTAAATCGGCTAGAATACCGTCGGCAGGGAATGCCCCGTGCAAACGACAGTTGTTTTTGAAATAGCGAAAATTTTGATCGAGAAACTCAAAGCGTTCGTCTGAGGGAATATTTTGCTGTGCTGCTTCGTCTTGGTCGAAAGCCAGTAGTTTTCCTTTCGGACCTAACTGCTTTAGAATTGCTTTTGAATGACCGCCACCACCAAACGTAACATCCACATAAATTCCTTCAGGTTGAATAGCCAAACCTTCAAGGCATTCTTGTAACATTACCGGAACGTGGTAATCAGTCATTTGCAGCCCTCCTTCCGGCATTGCCCATCACCTCTTCGGCTAGGTTAGCAAAGTTTTCCGGTTCGTTATCTAACTGAGTATCGTACGCATCTTTAGCCCAGATTTCAATTTTATTAAACTGACAAGAAAGCACCACCTCTCCGGTAATACCTCCGTATTCTAGCAACGATTTTGGCAACAAAACCCGATTAGCAGCATCTAAGCTAAGCTCAGAAGCACCCCGAGTAAAGTAGCGAATGAATTCACGTGTTTTCTTTTCGTAGGGATTTAACTTGGATAATTCATCTACAATCACTTCCCACTCTTTTCGGGTGTAGAGCACCAAGTGCTTTTCAAAACCACGGTTAATCACCAAACCTTCACGCTCTGCTTCGGGCAATTGCTTTTTCAAGCCAGCCGGAATCATGAGCCTGCCTTTGGCGTCTAGTTTACAATCGAATTCTCCTAAAAAATGAGCCATGTAGCTTTTTGTGGTTTTTAGCAAGAGTAAAAATACGGAGATTCTCCACTTTTTACCACAATCTCCCACAAAAAAGTTTTCCACATTTTATTTTTACCGCTTGGACAAAAAAAACCCGCTCAGACACTGTCTGAGCGGGTTTTAATCTGGTGGGGGAAATTTTTTGGGCTAGCTATTTATGGCCTTCACACCTGGCAATTCTTTGCCTTCCATATATTCTAACAAAGCGCCGCCACCTGTAGAAACGTAGCTTACCTCTTCGGTTAACTTAAATTTAGAAACAGCAGCTGCTGAATCGCCACCACCAATTAAAGAAAAAGCGCCTGCTTGGGTAGCTTCTACCACAGCTAATGCAACAGCCTTGGTTCCTTTCTCAAACGATTCGAATTCAAAAACACCCATTGGGCCGTTCCAAAGCAAGGTTTTTGAGTGCTTAATTACTTCGGCAAAATTCTCGGCCGTTTTCGGACCAATATCTAAGCCCATCCAATCTGCAGGAATTGCGGCAGTTTCGCATACTTGAGTAGCGGCTTCGTTTGAAAATCTATCAGCTACCAAGGTATCTATTGGCAAATGTATTTTAACGCCTTTTTCTGCGGCATTTTTCAAAAGCGAATTGGCTAAATCTAGTTTATCGTCTTCGCAAATAGAAGTACCAATTTGGCCGCCTTGCGCTTTAACAAAGGTATAAGCCATGCCTCCGCCAATAATCAAATGGTCTACTTTATTTAACAATTGTTCAATCAATAAAATTTTATCGGACACTTTTGCGCCACCCATAATGGCCGTAAATGGTCGCTCGGGGTGGTTTAAAACCTTTTCTGCATTTTCTAATTCAGCCGCCATGAGGTAACCGAAATATTTTGCTTGCGGAAAGAATTGCGCAATAATAGCCGTTGAAGCATGGGCTCGGTGGGCGGTACCAAAGGCATCGTTCACGTATACATCGCCCAAAGCGGCTAATTTTTCAGCGAAGGCCTCATCTCCTTTTTCTTCTTCTTTGTAAAAACGAAGATTTTCTAAAAGCAATACTTGCCCTGGCTGTAGTTTTGCAGCTTGTTCTACTGCAGAAACGCCAACGCAATTGTCGGCAAACAACACCGGGCGGTTTAACACCTTAGATAAATAAGTGACGATATGTTTAAGTGAATATTTATCGGTAGGACCATCTTTGGGTCTGCCTAAATGCGACATGAGTATGACCGAACCACCGTCGTTTAAAATTTTAGTAATGGTGGGCAAAGCACCTTGTATGCGATTATCATCGGTTATATTAAAATTTTCATCAAGAGGTACGTTAAAATCTACCCGAATAAGGGCTCTCTTTCCTGAAAAATTAAAAGAATCTACTGTTTTCATGTATATTTTATTAAGGCACTAAATTAGTTATTTTATTGATTTTAAGGGCAAATACATGGCTTTATGTGGACCAATGCCTGGAATATCGAAGCTTTCGGATATAAAAGTGAAGCCCAGGTTTTGATAAAATGGAAAGGCAGCTTCACGGGCATTGCACCAAATATAATCTACGGCATTTCGTTGTAAATGTGCTAGAGCAAAACGAAGCAATTGTGATCCTAAACCTTTACTTTGATGCTCAGGATAGGTAGCCATACCTCTTAATTGATAGCCCTTGCCTGGGTAGCCATCACGGGCTTGTGGCAAAAAACTAGCCACGCAAACTACCTGCTCATCTTGCTCAACTCCTACATGAAATGATTCGAGATCATCATCGCCAGCAAATACACAATCTTGCGGAGCTCTTTGGCCATTTCGTAAAACAGCTGCCCGCAGGGGCAAAACGTCTGCTGCCTGTATAAAGCGAATCATGTTTAATTGGATTTAGCCAATTTTAAGGCCAATTCTACCAACCTGTTCGAATAACCCACTTCATTATCGTACCAACCTACTACTTTTACCAAGCCACCCACCACGGATGTAAGTTGGGCATCGAAAATGCAGGAATGCGGATTATCTAAAATATCTACAGACACAATAGGATCTTCGGTATAGGCTAAAATGCCTTTTAATTCACTTTGGGAAGCTTTTTTGAATGCTGAGTTAATTTCGGCAACACTTACGGACTTCTTTAAGGTGCACGTAAAATCGGTTAACGAACCATTCAATACCGGTACGCGAATGCCTGCTCCGCCCAACTTGCCTTCTAACTGCGGGAAAATAGTGGTAATTGCTTTAGCTGCTCCGGTAGTGGTTGGGATAATAGAGGCAGAAGCTGCTCTGGCTCTTCGCAAATCTTTATGAGGCGCATCGTGTAAATTCTGATCGCCGGTCATGGAGTGCACCGTAGTAATATAACCATCTACAATACCCCACTGCTCATCGAGCACTTTTATTAAGGGTGCCACATTATTGGTGGTACAGGAAGCATTGGATAGTATGGGGGCACTTAAATCTACTTGTTTTTCGTTTACACCCAACACCACGGTTGGTATACTTTTATCGGCCGAAGGGGCTGAAATAAGTACTTGTTTTGCGCCCGCTAAAAGGTGCGCATTGGCTAACTTTTGGGTGGTAAATTGACCAGTTGATTCGATGACCAAATCAATGGCTAATTCTTTCCAGGCTAGATTTTCAGGATTTTTTTCTGAGAAAATTTGCACCTTCTGTCCATTTATAACTAAATGGCTGCCCAGCACTTCTACGCTACCGGCAAAAGGGCCGTGCACCGAATCGTATTTAAATAAATGGGCTAGCGTTTCGGCATCGGCTAAATCGTTAATAGCCACCACCTGCAAACTAGGCTGCTGCAGTGCTACACGCAAAAAAGTGCGTCCAATTCGTCCGAAACCGTTAATGGCTATTCTCATACGAAGCAAATGTAGGTGATTTTGCTAGGAGTTAATGGCTTTCCACAACAAATCTTTCAATTCGGTAATGCCTTTTTGTGCTACCGATGAAATAAAGATATGTGGGATTTTTGGTAGGTCTTTAGCCATTTCTTGGGTCAATTCTTCATCCAATAAATCGCTCTTGGTAATCGCTAAAACTCTGGGTTTATGCATCAACTCTGGATTGTAGGCTTCTAGCTCGTTGAGCAAAATTTGGTATTCCTCTGCAATGCTTCTGCTAGTATCGGCCGGCACCATAAATAACAATACAGCATTCCGCTCAATGTGGCGCAAGAATCTAAATCCAAGCCCCTTACCTTTCGATGCTCCCTCAATAATTCCGGGGATATCGGCCATAATAAACGATTTGCTATCGCGATAGGATACGATACCTAAGTTTGGCACCAAGGTAGTAAAGGCATAATCTGCAATTTCGGGCTTAGCAGCAGAAACTACAGATAATAAGGTTGATTTTCCAGCATTGGGGAAACCTACCAAGCCCACATCGGCCAACACTTTTAATTCCAAAATCATCCACTCTTCTTTACCCGGTTCGCCGGGTTGTGCAAAACGTGGGGTTTGTTGGGTGGCTGATTTAAAGTGCCAATTACCCAAACCGCCGCGACCGCCGTGGGTTAAAATTTTGGTTTCGCCATCTTCTGTAATTTCGAAAAGCACCTTACCTGTTTCAGCATCTCTAGCTACAGTGCCTAGCGGAACTTCCAAGATATCGTCTCTACCGGTTTTACCGGTACGCAAAGCAGGTTCGCCGTTTCCGCCATCTCCGGCAATTACGTGTTTTCTGTATTTTAAGTGGAGTAAGGTCCAAAGCTGGGCATTGCCTTTTAATACAATGTGTCCACCACGGGCGCCATCGCCGCCATCGGGGCCGCCTTTAGATGTATTGATATCGCGGTGTAAATGCGCAGACCCTGCTCCTCCTTTTCCGGAACGGCAGCAGATTTTTACATAGTCAACGAAATTAGAACCTTGCGACATCTTTTATTTTTTATATAAAAAAAGCGGATAAGCAGGCTAGGCTACCATCCGCTTCGATTATTTTTTATAGGTTTATAGTGTGTTTATTACCTGGCGAAGCGAAGCGAAAATTTCATCGATTTGGCCTACACCGGCAATGCTATAAAATTTGTTTTGTGCTTTATAAAAATTTGCCACCGGAGCGGTTTTAGTATTGTACTCTACAATGCGTTTGCGAATAACTTCGGGGTTGGCATCATCGGGGCGGCCCGATTCTTTTCCTCTTAATAACAAACGACGTTCTAATTCATCATCGGCTACTTCTAAGGCAATCATACCGGTAATAGCCGATTGTTTGCTTGCTAACAAGTTATCTAAGGCTTCTGCTTGGGCTACTGTACGAGGAAAACCATCGAAAATAAATCCTTTGGCATCTTTATTACTATCTAGCTTATTGCTAATCATGCCAATAACCACCTCATCTGGCACTAAAATACCTTGATCCATAAGCTTTTTTGCTTCCATGCCTAAAGCAGTACCCTGCGTAATTTCACTTCGCAATAAATCGCCTGTAGAAAGGTGTATCAATTGATAATGATCAATTAAATTTTGCGATTGAGTTCCTTTACCAGCGCCAGGGGGGCCAAATAATACAAGATTGAGCATGGGCATATAGTGCAAAAAATTAAAAGCCTTTCCGATTGTTGGGCGAAAAGGCTTTTGGTAGTGGACCTGAAGGGAGTCGAACCCCTAACCTCCTGATCCGTAGTCAGGTGCTCTATCCAATTAAGCTACAGGTCCATTCCGAATCGGATTGCAAAAATAGCATATCCGATCAAAATACCAAAGTGTTTTGCTAATTATTGCTGAACGATTGTTCGTATGGCATTGAAATCAGGCAAATCACCAGCTGATTCTAAGACTTCAGCATATATAATTTCTTGATTTTCGTTTACCACAAAAGCAGCACGTTTAGAAACACCTTTTAAATTGAACACAAATTCATCGTAATACGCTCCATATGCTTGAGAAACTTCTTTGTTAAAATCGGAAAGCAAGGGAAATTGGTACGTGTTATCTTCTTTAAATTTAGCCAAGGTAAATGGCGAATCTACAGAGATGCCTAATACTTCGGCACCTAAGCCTTCGTAGTAGCCAAAACTATCTCTCATGGTACATAACTGGGTGGTGCACACACCGGTAAATGCCATAGGGAAAAAATGAATCACTACTTTTTTACCTGCATAATCGCTCAGGCTAACTTCTTTTAAATCGCTTGAAAAAAGGGTAAAATTTGGGGCCTTTTGGCCAATTGCTAGTGCCATATTGTTTTTAATTTGAGGATCAAATATAGGTGTTTAAGCCTTTAGTTGCGCATCTACTAGCGCTAAACCTTGTACAAAAGAATGTGGTTGATAATTGAGTTGGGCAATGGCTTTAGCTAACACAAAGCCTGTTTTGGGCGGACGTTTTGCAGCCTGATTGAGCGATGCGGAGTTAATAGGCTGAATAAGTGTTTTATCTAAATGCCAAAAATCGGCTACTTGTTGAACCAATTCAACCATATTCATAAAATCTTTACCCGATACGTTAAATACGCCTTGCGCTTCTTTTTGTACGGCGGCCAAACAGGCTGCTGCTAAATCTTCGGCCAAGGTAGGCATCCGCCACTGGTCGTTTACTACCGAAATGGCCTCTCCTTTTTCGAGCGCATTTTTTGCCCAAAGCACAATATTAGATCGGCTCATTGCTGCGGCTACTCCATATACAATGATGGTGCGTAAAATGGCGTATGTACAGCCGGCTGCAACAATAGTCTGCTCTGCTTTCCACTTGCTTTGGCCGTAAAAACTCAAAGGATTTGGGTTGGCATCTTCGGTATAAGGACCATCCGCTCCATCAAAAATAAAATCGGTTGATAGGTGTACGAGTTGAATGTTAAATTCTTGGCAAAGCGTTGCTAAAGAGGCTACGGCGGTAACATTTAGTTTTTCGCAAGCTTCTTGATTAGATTCGCAGGCATCTACATTGGTCATGGCTGCTGTATGAATAATTGCATGGGGCTGATGCTGTAGAATAGCCGCACGCAATGCTGCGGCATCGCATACATCAAGTTCTTGATAGGTATATCCCACTTTTACGGGGTGCCTATTGGAGCCACTAGAAGTTGCCACTAAACTAATATCGGATTGGGCCAAAGCCAAATCAATAATCTTTTGCCCCAACAGACCATTACTACCGGTTACTAGCACTCTTTTCATCTCTCAAAAGTAGTAGAATTTTAACAGTTGACTGAAGGATAAAAAATCTTTGTTTAGCTGTTTTTCTTTTCGGCTATAAAATGTATTTTTGCAGACCGAAAAAGCATTGAAAAAAAGAAATGCTTATTAAACGCTTGATAGATTAAAATTTTATCGAATTTATATGCCAAACAAAGGAAAAATTGCCCAAATTATCGGTCCGGTTGTAGACGTTAGCTTCAGCAACAATGCTAGCTTGCCAAAAATTTACGACGCTTTAGAAATTAAAAAAGAGAACGGACAAAAAATTGTTTTAGAAGTTCAACAACACTTAGGTGAAGATCGGGTACGTGCTATTGCGATGGACTCTACCGATGGATTGGTACGTGGAATGGAAGTGGTTGATACGGGTTCGGCAATTAAAATGCCTATTGGCGACAAAATTAAAGGCAGGTTGTTTAACGTAGTAGGTGAAGCTATTGATGGAATTGGTGCGGTGGACAATGCAGGTGGCTATCCTATTCACAACACTCCACCTAAATTCGATGAATTATCTACCGAAACCGAAGTACTTTTTACCGGTATTAAAGTAATTGATTTGCTAGAGCCTTATGCTAAAGGTGGTAAAATTGGTTTGTTTGGTGGTGCGGGTGTAGGTAAAACCGTATTAATTATGGAATTGGTAAACAACATTGCGAAAGCATATGCGGGTTTATCTGTATTTGCCGGTGTGGGTGAGCGTACTCGTGAGGGTAACGATTTATTACGTGAGTTCATCGAATCAGGCGTAATTAACTACGGCGACGAGTTCTTACACTCGATGGAAAAAGGCGGATGGGATTTAAGCAAAGTAGATCAAGAGAAATTAAAAGATAGTAAAGCAACCTTGGTGTTCGGTCAAATGAACGAGCCTCCAGGTGCACGTGCACGTGTAGCCCTTTCTGGACTAACCGTTGCCGAATATTTCCGTGATGGTGAAGGCGATGGACAAGGAAAAGATATCTTATTCTTCGTAGATAATATTTTCCGTTTCACGCAAGCAGGTTCTGAGGTATCGGCTTTATTAGGTCGTATGCCATCGGCAGTAGGTTACCAACCAACCTTGGCTACCGAAATGGGTTTAATGCAAGAGCGTATTACCTCAACTAAGAAAGGATCTATTACTTCTGTGCAGGCGGTTTATGTACCTGCAGATGATTTAACGGATCCGGCACCGGCAACAACCTTTGCCCACTTAGATGCTACCACCGTATTGAGCCGTAAAATTGCCGAATTGGGTATTTACCCAGCGGTAGATCCACTAGATTCTACCTCACGTATTTTGAACCCAGCAGTTTTAGGTAACGAACATTACGATACTGCCCAACGTGTAAAAGAAATCTTACAACGTTACAAAGAGTTACAAGATATCATCGCCATTTTAGGTATGGACGAATTATCTGAAGAAGATAAATTGGTTGTATCTCGTGCTCGTAAAGTACAACGTTTCTTATCGCAGCCATTCCACGTAGCCGAGCAATTTACCGGTTTAAAAGGCGTTTTGGTTGATATTAAAGATACCATCAAAGGCTTCAACATGATTATGGACGGAGAGGTTGATGAGTATCCGGAAGCAGCTTTCAACTTGGTTGGTACCATTGAAGATGCCATGGAAAAAGGTAAAAAATTATTAGCAGAAGCTGAGGCATAATGGTTGTAGAAATTTATACACCCGATCAATTGATATTTCAAGGCGAAGCCGCTTCGGTAACCGTACCGGGCACTTCGGGCTCTTTTGAAGTGTTGAAAGACCATGCGCCTATTATTTCGACTCTAGAAGATGGCAAAGTAACCGTGCGTACTAGCCAAGAAACACTAACCTTTACCATTAAAGGTGGTGTGGTAGAAGTAAAAGAAAATAAAGTAGTGGTTTTAGCCGAAGGCTTGGCGGAGTAAACTCGAAAAAACAAAAAGAAAGCATTCTCCAAACCGGGGGATGCTTTTTTGTTTTTAGGCTAATTGGAAACTATTCGGAAATTACTAAACTGCAGCTGAACGTTATCGCCAATTGCATAGGCTCCGAGTGGTACTTGTGCATGCAAAACGTGGCCTTCTACATTTAGCTCCAATTCATTATGGGCCAATTGATAGTGAATTTGAGTGATACTTGCTTTAACCCCTTTCTCCACCAATTTACATTCGTACGGGTAAACCACCAATTGTTCGGTTGCAGCAAGCTGGAAGCCAAAATAGCTATTGGCCACTTCGGCTGGTACAATGTTGGCTGCACCCAATAGTTTAGCCACATAGGCATTTGTCGGCTTTTCTATTAATTTAGTGGGGGTTCCCTTTTGTAGCAGTTCGCCTTGTTTCAATACCAACAAGGTATCAGCCAAAGAAAGTCCATCAAGCGGATCGTGAGAAACTAAAATCATGGTGGTGCCTAGCTCTTTAGAAAGTCGTTTTAAATCGGCACGCAATTGCTTGCGCATGAGCACATCCACCTGGCTAAAAGGTTCGTCGAGCAACAACACCTGAGGCTTGGTAATTAGGACCCGGGCAATAGCCACCCGTTGTTGCTCTCCCCCACTCAATTCTACGGCACGGCGTTCGGCCAAATGATCGATGCGTAGGGCTTGCATGATGGCCAGGGTATTCAGTTTTTTACCTTCTAAGTCGGTGTTAGAAAGCATAGAGGCTATATTATCATACACCTTGGCGTAGGTGTTTAGGTCGAAGTTTTGAGCAATCATTTTCATGTGCTCATGCCCTGGAATAAG
>JBIIBV010000093.1:0-3347 GCA_044239195.1 Sphingobacteriaceae bacterium
CGGGAAGCAGAAGCACCAACGGCTTTGGCTCCTTAGATAGGAAGGTGAGCGAACGCAACCGCAACGACCAATCGATAGTTGATGTATCTTCAAGCATAGAAGCGGGCAAACTATTCCCAAAAAGTTCAGGTATTAAAATTCCGATGTTTGTTAATTTCTCTCAGCAGGTAAGTACGCCCATGTTCGATCCTCGGTCACCCGATATCGAACTTAAAAACGCCTTAGACAATTCGCCTAAATCGGTGCAACGAGATATTTTAAATGTGGTGCAAGATTATACTACCCGCAAGAGTATCAACTTTACCAATGTGCACAAGGTGAAAACCAATACCGAGAGTAAACCGAAACTCTGGGATATTGAAAACTGGAGCGCCAGCTATGCCTTTACCGAATACAACCACCGCGATTTTATTAATCAGCAAAGCATACAAAAAACCTACAGAGCAGGTTTAGCCTATACTTATTCACGGCAGGCCAAATCTATAAGCCCCTTTGCTAAAATTATTAAGAAAAATAGTTTAGCGCTATTAAGGGATATAAATTTCAGCATCTTCCCTTCGGTAGTAAACTTCCGTATTGATGTTGATCGGATGTACTCGGAAAATACGCTCAGAAATAACGACCCAAACAATTTTATTCCGGTGGCTACCACCTACAATAAGAATTTTCAAATGTCCCGTTTATACGGTATCAGTTGGAATTTAACCCGTTCTCTACAACTCGATTTTAATGCTACCAATTATTCAATTATTGATGAACCCGATGGGCGCATTAATGGCTTGAAACGGGATACACTTTGGCAAAACTTAATGCGCCTAGGCCGTACTACCGATTATGGCCATACGGCAAACCTTACCTACAATGTGCCCATTAGTAAAATCCCGGGCTTCGATTGGATAACCCTTACTACTCGGTATGGAACAACCTTTAACTGGAAAACTGAACCCTTATTGAGCATAAACGATCCAAGTATTAACCTGGGCAATAGCATTCAAAATACCCGAATACTTCAGTTAAATCCATCTTTTAATTTTAGTTCGCTGTATAATAAAATTGGGTTTTTAAAGCGGGTAAATACCGATGAAACGGCAAGCAAATTTGTGAAAGCCTTGGTGCATACCCTTACTAGCCTTAAAAATATCAGCGGGGCCTATACCCGAACGCAGGGCACCTTTTTGCCCGGTTACTTACCTAAAACCACAGCCTTTGGTCAAGATTTTTCTGCCGATGCCCCCGGTTGGGATTTTCTATTTGGTAGCCAGCGTGATATAAGACCACGAGCCATAACCGAGGGCTGGATTACCACAGACCCACTTTTAAATCAGCTTTACGTAACCGGCTTAAAAGAAGATCTCAATTTTAGAGGAACCTTAGAGCCTATAAAAGATTTGCGCATAGAATTAACCGCACTAAAAAGCAGCAATTTCAACTATGCTACCACCTTTAAATTTGTTTCGGCAAGCAATAGTTTCGAGAACCTGAACCCCATAACTACCGGCGATTACAGTATTTCGTTCTTTAGCTTTGGTACCGCCTTTAAAAAAGATAAACCCGGAAGTGCCGCCAATTTGTTCCGCCAATTTGAAAATAACCGATCCATCATTTCGCAACGTTTGGGCGCATTAAATCCGAATTCATCGGGGGTGGCCAATGGCTTTGCCGATGGCTACGGTAAAGCTTCGCAAGATGTGGTTATTTCATCTTTCTTGGCGGCCTACAGCGGTAAATCGGCCGAAAAAATTAGTTTAAATACCTTCCCTAAAATTCCCATTCCGAATTGGCGTGTAAATTATAGCGGCTTAAGCAGTCTGCCTTTCTTAAGCGATATTTTTGCTTCAATAGATATCAATCACGCTTATAAATCTACCTATAGCATCAATGGATTTAACTCCTTAGCCAGGTATTCTGAAAGCAACGGCATGGTGAATGTGCGTGATGTAAGTACTAATTTCTTACCTAAATATCAATTTAACCAAGTAACCCTGTTCGAGCAATTTGTGCCGCTCCTGGGTATCGATATGCGTTTTAAAAACAATTTGAGTTCTAATTTCGAATACCGAAAATCGAGAACCATGGGCTTAAGTTTGGCAAACAGCCAGTTGGCCATGCAAACCGATGAAGCCATTGTGTTTGGTTTAGGCTACCGAACCGCCGATTTTAGATTCCCCTTCAGTTTATTTAAAAGCCTAAAAATGGATAATGATTTAAACTTTAAATTAGACTTTGCCATTAACGATCGTAAAACACTAATTTATCGGGCCGACGTGACCGATGCCGAGGTATCTTCTGGAGCTAAAAATATTACCTACCGCCCATCGGTAGATTATGTGTTAAACCAACGCTTAAACTTGCGCATTTTCTACGACGGAAACATCACCAAGCCCTATACATCGCAAAGCTTTAATACTTCTTTTAGCAACTTCGGATTTACCCTCCGTTTTGCCATTCAATAATACTTGTTTATATATTGATATTCTACCCCATTAACCCTATTTTTGAACAAACAAAAACATAACTATGAATTTCCCATCAGAACTTAAGTATACCAGCGACCACGAATGGATTAAAGTAGAAGGCAACCAAGCCTATGTAGGTATTACCGATTTTGCACAGCGTGAATTAGGCGATATTGTGTACATCGATATTAACTCCTTAGGTAAAATCTTAGCCAAAGAAGCTGTTTTTGGTACGGTTGAAGCTGTTAAAACGGTTTCGGATTTGTTTATGCCGGTTGATGCCAAGGTATTGGAGTTCAATAAAAAATTAGACACCAACCCCGAATTGGTTAACCAAGATCCGTATGGTGATGGTTGGATGGTGAAAATTGAATTGAGCGATCTTTCTCAAACAGATGGCTTGCTTTCTGCAGCCGATTATGCTGCCTCAGTAGGTGCATAAGTAGTATGAAAGCCCGTTTTTTTGCAAGCTGTTTCGTATTGCTTGTGCTGTTTAGCGGCTGTGGCATCTTTAAAAAATCCTGCCACTGCCCTACGGTGAAATACCAAACCCAGCGTTTCAAATAGTACTTATTTGGAATCATTATAAATAATGCTACCTTTGTATCACTATCGTGGAAAAAACAGCAAAAACACTATCGGATTTATTTCCGGGCGAATCGGGCATTATTAAGGAGTTTACCGACTTAGAAATGTCAGTGAAGCTGATGGAAATGGGCTGTTTACCCGGCGAACCTATTTATGTAGAGCGCATTGCCCCCTTAGGCGATCCCATTGCGGTAACTATTTCGGGCTACCAATTAAGCCTACGTAAGCAAGAAGCTTCTACCATCATTTTAGTTTAAAAAAATCAGGTGAAAAAGCAATTAAAAGTGGCGCTGGTTGGTAATC
>JBIIBV010000049.1:0-13174 GCA_044239195.1 Sphingobacteriaceae bacterium
TTTTTTGTTTTTGGCCTTGTTAAAACACATTTTACGCATAAAAACCCTATTTTTGCACAAATTTGAAACGAACATATGAGTATAGGTTTATCTGAACAGGAAATTTTACGCCGAGAGGCCATGGCCGAGTTACGCAACTTGGGCATCAACCCTTATCCCGCTGAAGCATTTGAAGTAACAGCAACTGCTAAGGATATAAAAGATAACTACGAACGCGATAAAACTGCTTATAAAAATATCCGAATAGCCGGCCGTATCATGACTCGTAGAATTATGGGTAGTGCCTCTTTTGCCGAAATTCAGGATGCTAGCGGACGTATTCAAATTTATTTAAACCGCGATGAAATTTGTCCTAGCGAAGACAAAACACTCTACAATACCGTTTTCAAGAAACTATTAGATATTGGCGATTTTATTGGCCTAGAGGGTTATGTTTTTACCACTCAAACGGGTGAAATTTCGGTGCATGTGACCAACATGACGGTGCTATCTAAATCGCTAAAACCCCTACCCATTGTAAAACGTGATGAGGATGGGAATATTTACGATGGCTTTACCGACCCGGAATTACGCTATCGCCAACGCTATGTAGATTTAACCGTAAATCCGGAGTTTAAAGATATTTTCATCAACCGCTCTCGGGTAATAAACACCATGCGTGGCTATTTCGATAGCCAGGGCTGGATGGAAGTTGAAACACCTATTCTACAACCCGTACACGGCGGAGCGGCTGCACGTCCGTTTAAAACACACCACAATACACTCGACATGCCTTTGTTTTTGCGTATTGCCAACGAGCTCTATCTAAAGCGCCTTATTGTAGCCGGTTTTGATGGCGTATATGAGTTTGGTAAAATGTTCCGCAACGAGGGCATGGACCGTACCCACAACCCCGAATTTACGTCCATGGAAATTTATGTGGCCTATAAAGATTATATCTGGATGATGGCCATGGTAGAAGAATGCTTAGAAAAAGTAGCCCTAGCTACCAACGGTTCTTCGAAAGTAAACGTGGGCGGACAATTAATAGAATTTGCTGGACCGTACGAGAAATTATCGATGTACGATTCCATTAAAAAATATACAGGAATTGATGTTTCCGAACAAGATGAGCAAGGCTTACGCAGCATTTGCAAAGACCTCGGTATTGAAGTTGATCCAAGCATGGGCCGTGGGAAACTGATTGACGAAATTTTTGGCGCCAAGGTAGAAGCCAACCTTATTCAGCCAACTTACATTACCGATTACCCGATTGAAATGACTCCTTTGGCGAAAAAACACCGCAGCAAAGAAGGCCTGGTAGAACGTTTTGAGTTGTTTGTAATGGGTAAAGAAATTGCTAACGCCTACTCCGAACTAAACGACCCTATTGACCAGCGGGAACGTTTCGAAGATCAGCTTAAATTAGCCGACCGCGGCGATGAAGAAGCCATGGCCATGGACGAAGACTTTTTACGTGCGCTTGAATACGGCATGCCGCCAACCTCTGGCTTAGGTATTGGCATAGACCGTTTGGTGATGTTGATGACCAACCAAAGTACCATACAAGAAGTATTGTTTTTTCCGCAAATGCGCCCGGAGAAAAAAGCGAAAGCGGTTTCTGTAGAAGATTTTACGGCACTAGGCGTACCGGCCGCATGGGTACCTGTATTGCAAAAAATGGGCTTTAACAGCCCCGAAGAATTGAAAGCAGGCAACCCCAATAAAGTATTTAACGATTTGGGCGGTATGCGCAAAAAGCTAAAACTTGACATCGCTATGCCCGATAGGGATTTGGTGATGAGCTGGTTTGCCTAAACAAAAGCCCCTCGAATTTCGAGGGGCTTATTTGATTTATTTAGAATAAATGTAGAATGAGGCAGTACCCTGCGGATCAAAATAACTTATGCCTCCTGGTGTCCAGAAAAAATCAGCAGAATTTTGAGAAGGTACCTGAATACCCAAATCCAAATCTGCAAAATAATTAGCTTCAATTACAACACTATTTTTAGATAATAACACAGCACCTTGATTATCATAATTAACTATGGAAATAATTAATTGATCTTGTGCGGAAATACCCACTACTTTAAACTTACCGAACAAGCCGGCATTTGTTTTGTAAAAAATAATAGAACCATCTTTTACGAATTGAGAATTAATGTCATTGGAAACAGGGATCAAATCCGTTTTTAAATCCGTTTTAAAAGTTTGAATATCGGCATAAGTAATATTTTCAAATGTTTTCAGTGGTACTGGTGTACTATCTGGGGCAC
This sequence comes from Sphingobacteriaceae bacterium, assembly GCA_044239195.1. GTDB lineage: Bacteria > Bacteroidota > Bacteroidia > Sphingobacteriales > Sphingobacteriaceae > JAIPAN01. The sequence goes on from JBIIBV010000049.1 coordinate 2,256, forward strand.
TATCTTTTTTACAAGCCGAACTGGCTATTAAAATAATAGCCAAAAGTGAGTACAAAATCTTTTTCATAAGCGTATTTTCACACTAAAACGCTGCTAAAAAAAGTTTAGTATCAAAAAAGCCCCGAGAATTTCTCGGGGCTTTTTTTTATCTGTAACCTCTAACTTGTTGAGATTTATCTAGCTGGCCCATTTGCGCCTGCATCATTTTTATCTGTTCGGCTAGCAGTTTATTCTTATCTGCTTTTTTGGCTTCCTGCAAATACATCGTAGCTTCTCGTTTGTTCCGTTTGGCCATGGCAATTCCGGCTAAACTCAATTTAGCCAGGGCCACGTTATGATCCATGCTCATGCCCAAAGAAAGCGCACGTTTAAAATATTTTTCTGATTGTAACGGTGCTTTTCTAGATTCAATTAAACCCAACAACAATTGGTAATACCCGTGTTGCACACTAATTAATTCACGCTCGTAATTGACAATTTTATTCAACCAAGCTTCGGCTTTTTCCATATTCTCTTTACGCAAATAATATTGCGCCAAAAGCATTTTTTCGTTGAAGAAAAAGGTAACAAACACTAATAGGGCTAAAATAATACCCAAGATCCCCCATCCCCACGGTCCGAAAATAATGAGGGCTATAGATCCGCCTAATAGAGCAAGAGCGGCAATTAATCGTATAATATTTGGCATAGTATAAAGCGTTTTATAGGCTACAAATATCCGATTTATCTCTCAAATAAACGGCATGTAAAATGTTATATTTGAGCAAAAGCGCCGTTTATGCTTGCAAAAATACATCCTTCGTGGCTCCCTGCCTTACAAAACGAGTTTCAAAAGCCCTATATGTTAGGCTTAAACCAGTTTTTAGCGCAGGAAAAGGAACAAGGAACGATCGTTTACCCCAAGCCTAGCGATGTGTTCAATGCATTTGACCTCACTTTTTTTCATGAGGTTAAAGTGGTTATTTTAGGACAGGATCCCTACCACGGAGCAAACCAAGCGCATGGTTTATCTTTTTCGGTGCAAAAGGGTGTAGCCGTTCCCCCCTCTTTGAAAAATATATATAAAGAGTTGCAAGAAGATATTACGGGGTTTAACATACCTAGCCATGGCGATTTAAATAGCTGGGCCAACCAAGGCGTATTATTACTCAATGCTACCTTAACAGTTCGTGCAAATGAGCCAGGTTCGCACCAAAAAATGGGCTGGGAACAGTTTACAGATAAAGCTATAGAGGCACTAAGCTCTGAGAAGAGCGGCTTGGTTTTTATACTTTGGGGGCGCCATGCACAGGCAAAGGCATCTTTAATTGATTCGAATAAGCATTTAATATTGATGGCGGCTCACCCTTCGCCATTTTCGGCCTATAACGGTTTTTTTGGCTGCAAACATTTTTCTAAGGCAAATGCCTATTTACTAAGCAAAGGCGAAAAACCAATTAATTGGCAGATTGATTAATAGGCCAAAGGCACTACAGGTTCCTTTTTATTGGTCGACATGATCATCATGGTTTGAAAAGTTTTAAGCACCGATATTTTGCTTATTTTTTCCATGATAAGAGCTTCATAGGCCTTAATATCTTTCACATACACTTTCAATAAAAAATCGCATTGGCCGGTTACATGATGGCACTCGGTAATTTCTTTAATAGATTGCACTTCGTCCAAAAAAGTTTGTATGGCGTTACTGGTATGAAAATCTAACTGCACTTGAATAAAAGATTTAATACCCAAACCCACCAATTCTTCATCAACCAAAGCATGGTAACTTTTAATATAGCCTGTTTGCTCGAGCTTGCGCACCCGTTCCAAGGTAGGCGCTGGCGACAAACCCACATCGCTAGATAATTGTAGGTTGGTAATTCTGCCGTTCTCTTGCAAAATTTTTAAAATTTGAAGGTCTGTTTTATCTAATTCGAAAGCCATAACTCAAAAATAAACTTTCTAGCGAAATTATATTTTACAAAAGAGCTAAATTGTGCATATAAATTTTTTATCCTAGGTGGCACACCCTAAATTTGTGCATATTCGCGTTATCTCTGCATGAAAACAAGTCAAAAAGGCTCTTTAGATGAAATACATTCTTCGGTAAAAACCGGCAATAAAGCAGGTTGGAGAAAATGGTTTGCCTTTTTTGGACCGGCTTACCTCATTAGCGTGGGTTACATGGATCCGGGTAATTGGGCTACCGATTTGGCCGGAGGTAGCCAATTCGGTTATCAGCTCATTTGGGTCTTACTACTATCGAACCTAATTGCCATTTTATTACAAAGCCTAAGCGCCCGTTTGGGTATTGTAGGTGGCATGGATTTAGCTCAAGCTTCCAGAAATGCTTACCCGAAATGGGCTAACATTCCCTTATATCTCTTAGCGCAAACCGCCATTATTGCCTGCGATTTGGCCGAAATTATTGGTATGGCCATAGGGTTAAACCTCTTATTCGGCTTGCCTTTAATTTGGGGTATTTCCATCACTATTTTCGATACCATACTTCTACTTTTCTTACTTCATAAGGGCATCCGAATCATGGAAGGCTTTATTATTTCGATGGTTTTTGTGGTGGGAGCTGCCTTTTTATTGGAGATGTTTATTGTTAAACCATCCGGATTAGAAATTATAGCGGCATTTAAACCAAGCATTTTGTCAGGAAGCGCCCTGTATATTGCCATAGGGATTATTGGCGCCACGGTAATGCCCCACAATTTATACCTACACTCTTCTTTGGTACAAACTAGGCGCATCGAAAAAACAGATTCGGGGCTACAAGAGTCGCTGAAGTTTAACCTTTGGGATACGACCATTGCCTTAAACTTGGCATTTTTTGTAAATGCGGCTATTCTTATTTTAGCTGCCACTGCATTTTATAAAAATGGCTTATACCAAGTTGCCGAAATTCAGGATGCACACCGCTTATTGAACGATATTTTTGGGAGTTTGGCACCTACGCTATTTGCCATTGCACTAATTGCTGCCGGACAAAGTTCTACTATTACGGGCACCTTAGCCGGACAAATTGTAATGGAAGGTCACTTAAACCTGCGCATTCAACCTTGGATTAGACGCCTACTCACCCGTCTATTGGCAATTATACCTGCTTTTATTACCATTCTATATTTCGGAGAAACGGCTTTAGGTAAATTACTGATATTGAGTCAAGTAGTTTTAAGTTTACAATTGGGTTTTGCCGTAATTCCGCTTATTCATTTCACATCAAACAAAAAATTAATGGGGAATTTCGCCATTAAACCTTGGGTAAAGGTGCTAGCATGGTTAAGCGCAAGCATCATAGTTAGCTTAAATGCAAAACTGGTTATAGAAGAAATTTATAACTGGCTTCAAAGCGCTGGGCATACCTGGTGGGTTTATAGCTTGGTAATTCCAGCAGCGGTGAGTATTGCCGGCCTGCTTATCTACATCTTAATTTACCCGCTACTACATAGTTTCGCAGAGAAAACGAACCTACCACACGGAGAAGCAATTGCCTTTTCTGAACATAAGCCAGCTAGTTATAGTCATATTGGTATCACCATTGGTTTTACTGCTAAGGATATTAATACCATACAACATGCCATTTTACAAGGTGGTAAAAAGGCCCATTATACCTTAATTCACGTGGTTGAAACGGCTGGTGCCCGGTATCATGGCGATGAGGTAATGGATTTGGAAACAAGCTTAGACATGGAGAATCTAAAAAAATATCAAGATAATTTAATTACTCTTGGTTATACAGTAGAAACCAAAGTGGGCTATGGAACAGCTGCCAACGCCATTGTGCAAATTGTAAATAACCAAGTTTTTGATTTATTGGTAATGGGTGCTCACGGCCATCGAAACATAAAAGATATATTGTTTGGTACCACCGTAAATAAGGTGCGCCATCAAGTAAAAATACCTGTGCTTATTATTAATTAAGCTGAAAGCCAAAAATTCAGATATAAACACGAAATTTGGGACATGAGCACTGATTTAAACATTCGGAATAAAAAAGCCTACTTCGAGTACCACATACTCGAAGAGTTTACGGCTGGCATACAGTTGCTGGGCACCGAAATTAAATCTATTCGTGACGGAAAAGCGAATATTAACGATGCTTTTTGTGCTTTTTTGAACAAGCAATTGTATATCCGTAACATGCACATTGCCGAATATTCGCATGGTTCTTTTTACAACCACGAGGCCAAAAGGGACCGTATTTTATTGCTCAATAAAAAGGAATTAGCAAAACTTAAGGCCAAAACGGAAGAAAAGGGCTTTACCATCATCCCGCTAAAAATGTTTGTAGGCAGCCGCGGCTTTGCTAAAGTGGTAATTGGCTTAGCTCAGGGTAAAAAGATTTACGATAAACGGGAAACTCTCAAAGATCGAGACTCTAAAATTGAGATGGATCGGGCAATGAAACGTTAATTACCAAGCTTGGTCGCCCAATAAAGGCACAAAACGAAAGGTATCTAATACAATTTTCTCGAAATCGGTTTCGCTTACACGCAAAACGGTAACCATTTTTTGTTCGTTGGCATCGCCAACTGGAATAACCAAAATGCCACCTACTTTTAATTGTTTAAGCAATATTTCGGGTACGAGCGGAGCACCAGCCGTAACAATTATTTTATCGTAAGGAGCTTGTTCGGCAATGCCCATAGAACCATCGCCTAAAAAAAACTGAGGGTGGTAGCCCATTTTAGGTAACACCTGAATGGTGCGTCTAAATAGGTTTTCTTGACGTTCAATGGTGAACACCTTGGCACCTAATTCTAAAAGTACACAGGTTTGATAGCCAGATCCCGTTCCAATTTCCAATACCTTATCGCCTTTTTGAATGTGTAATAGCTCTGTTTGGTAAGCTACGGTATAGGGCTGAGAAATGGTTTGACCATCGCCAATAGGGAAAGCAATGTCTTTATAGGCTTGGTTCCAAAACGTTTCGTCGAAGAAAAAATGACGGGGAACCTTGCCAATGGCTGTTAATACACCTTCGTCGGAAATGCCACGCTCACGCAATAAGGCCACCAATTTTTTACGGGCACCATGCTCTCTATAGTTATCAACAAATTTATAGGCCATTTTTACAAAAATAGGTGTTTTAAGCGATTAATAGGGGTCTACATCTACCTGAATGATGCATCCTTTTGAAAGTACCTCTTGCTCAAAGCTTTGCAAAATTTGCTGCAAGGCTGTTTTTACTTTTTGGGCAGAAAGACCTTCCTTCTCTACCTTCAGTAAAATATCTTGCAAGTAATAATTTCGAATACGGTTTACAAAAGGTGCTTCGGGGCCAAGTACCCTATCGCCAAACTGTTGGCGCAGTAAAGCGGCTAGATATTCGGCTATTTGATTCAGCTTTACCGGATCTTTGTGTTTGATGCATAAACCAATTAAACGGTATAAAGGTGGGTACTTGTAATTCCTACGCTCTATCAGTTCGGTTTGAAATAATCCTTCGTAATCATTCTCTATAACTTGTTGTAATACTCTATGGTGAATATCATGAGCCTGCACTAGCACCTTCCCCCGTATATCTCTTCGGCCTGCCCTACCCGAGACTTGGGCTAAAAGCTGAAAGCTACGCTCAAAAGCCCTAAAATCGGGGAAATTAAGCATCGAATCGGCATTTAAAATGCCTATGGTGCTCACATTGGCAAAATCGAGGCCTTTGGCCACCATTTGGGTGCCCACTAAAATATCTATTTTTTTATCTTCAAAATCACTTATTAGTTGCTGAAAACCGTATTTAGTTCGAGTTGCGTCTACATCCATACGGGCAATACGGGCCTCCGGAAAAATAAGGCTCAATTCATCTTCCACTTTTTCGGTACCAAAACCTTTGTGCTCTATTTTGGTAGAACCGCAAGCCGGGCAAAGAGGCACCGTATCTTGACGGTAGCCACAATAATGGCAATGCAGTTTGCCGCTACTTTTGTGATAGGTTAAACTCACTTCGCAATTAATGCACTTAGGCGTATAGCCACAAGTTGCGCACAATAATACAGGCGCATAACCCCTTCGGTTTTGAAAGAGTATAATTTGTTCTTTACGGCCCAAGGCGCCTTTAATTTCGCTTAAAAGTACGCTGGTGAAATGTGACTGCATGGTTTTTCGCTTGGTTTCGTCGGGAATGGAAACCACCTGAATATCGGGCAGTTGCACCCCACCATACCGCTCAGAAAGTGTAATAAGTCCGTATTTACCAATTTTAGCGTTATAATACGATTCGAAACTTGGGGTAGCCGAACCCAACACTACCTTGGCTTTAAATAACGATGCTAGAAAAATGGCGGAATCTCGGGCATGGTAACGTGGAGCCGGATCGAATTGTTTAAAGGAATTTTCGTGTTCTTCATCTACCACTACCAAGCCTAAGTTATTGAAAGGTAAAAAAACGGCAGAGCGGGCACCTAAAACAATCTGATAATCGCCATTAAGCACTTTTTGCCAAATTTCGGCCCGTTCGTTATCGTTAAATTTAGAATGATATACGCCTATTTTGGTGCCAAATATTTTTTGCAAACGCTGAATTACTTGGGTGGTTAGGCCAATTTCGGGAAGTAGGTACAACACCTGCTTACCTATTGCCAAATATTCTTCAATGAGGCGAATATACATTTCGGTTTTGCCCGAAGCAGTTACCCCATGCACCAAGCAAACTTCTTTTTCTTGCAGATTTGTTTTGAGTTGATTTAGCGCTTCTTGCTGGGGAGGACTGAGTGTAAAATCGGCATCCAAATCGGCTTCTACACCCGATAAGCGACTCACTTCTTGCTCTACTAGCGTAAACACTTCTTTTGCAACTAAAGCTTGGAGCGTAGCCAAAGAGGCGCCACTTGCCTCTAATAAATCGCTTTTGGCAATTTCGGTTTGAGTTTTGGCCAATTGTAAATAGGCTTGCAACACGTCTACTTGTTTTGGTGCTCGTTCTAGCAGATCAAATAAGGCTTTTCGGTTGGCGGCATCGGCATAGAAACTGTTTAGCTGAACGTAAGTTTTTGTTTTAGCCCGATATTTTTCGGTTAATTCTTCCGATATGGTAATCATTCCTTTATCGAAAAGTGCCCTAAGAATAGGGAATACCGTTTTTTGATCTAAAATTTTAACAATCTCACTGATGGCTAAAACAGGCTGTATTTCTAAGGCATCTAAGAGCAAAAATTCTTTATCTGTTAAGGTAGATTTATCGTATTGAGTATCGGGGTTTAAGGTTACTTTGGTTTCACTGGCCAATTTAAGGGCCGATGGCAGGGCTGCTTGCATCACTTCGCCTAACGTACACAGGTAATAGGCCGACATCCATTCCCAAAGAGCCAATTGTTGGGCAGTTACGATGGGAAATTCATCCAACACATCTAAAATGTACTTTGCTTCATAGCCAACAGGTGCTTTATCTGAAATAGAAAAAATAATAGCCGTATATACTCTATTTCTCCCAAATTGCACCACTACCCTTTTCCCAATAGCTATATTGTTCCCTAAATTATGGGGTACTCGGTAGGTATAGGCCTTGCTAATAGCCAAGGGCAATACTACGTTTACAAAAAAGGTTTGGCGCTCGGTGCTTTCTGCTGGCATTTAGTTCTTTTTAAATGCGCTAAAAAATAAAAATACCCAACCTATAATAAAAAATAGGCCTCCTAGTGGGGTAATGGGGCCAAAAAACGCTGTGTTTATAGTTAAAATCTCTCTTATAGAAAGTAGATATAAAGACCCAGAAAAGCATACAATACCGAAAACAAAGAACCACGCCGACAGGCGAATAAACCTATTGGTTGGTAGCGTAGCCAAAAGCAACAATGCCAAAGCATGTATAAACTGATAGTTGACGGCTGTTTTCCAATTTTCGAGTGCGTTTACACTTAATTGTGCTTTAAGTGCGTGCGCACCAAAAGCACCAAAAATAACAGCTATAATACCAAAAATGGCTGCTATTTGGCGTATTCTACTAGTTGAAATTGAAGAAATCATGGTCTTGCTAAGTTAATAAATAGGGATACAATTCTTTTGCTGTAAATAAAAAATTAAATTTGTTTAACACATGATGAAACGCAGCCTCTTTATTTTGCTTTTTTGCCTTGCTTTAGTCAAGCCCAGCCTGTCTCAAGTTTCGTTATACAACAGCCGAACGCTTTTCGATAGTTTTGAGAATCCAGCACAAAAAGCATTTTATACCGATAGCAGTAAACAGTTTGCCTTCAACTTCTTTTTTCCAACAATAAGTTTAAGTGCTTCGGCTTCTGGCACAGCCAAAAACACGCTAAAGGAAATGATTTTTAATAACCTGAACGATAGTGAGAATTTGCCCATTGATGGAAATAAGTACACCCATTTTGCCAGCAATACCAATATATATATATTGAGTTTTAAATGGTTTAAACGAGTAAAATATCAGCAAGAAGCCGGTTTTTCCTGGCAGATACGAAACGATTCATGGGCTAAAATAAGTAACCCCACTTTTTCAATTTTCGACACGTTTAATCGTTTTCCAGACAACAGTTACTCCAATATTTTTAATAATAAAGGCTATCAACAAACTTTTCATCAATTTGCTTTTACCTACCGAGAAAATTTTACAAAAACCGTTGGCTTGGGTGTAAAATTAAGTTTACTGAGCGGTATTGCATATAGTGGTGCTAACATTACATCTTCTGATATTACTATTGATCGTACCAGTAACCAATATACTGCGAATTTTGCGGGTACATTCCAATCTACTACCATTGCCGATACGGCTGTAAACCAAGCCGTGCTCCCAACTTTTAAAAATCCGGGTATTGCCGTTACAGCTAGTGCTAATTTTAAGTTTAAAAAGGGATGGATGTTATTGGCCAATGTGAAAGATTTAGGATTTATTCATTGGAATAAGAATAGTACAGAAGTATACCGCTTAAATAAAAGCATTAACATGAGCCAAGCCAATGCCAACAATGCCGATAAACGCTTAGCAGACACTATTAGCTCTATTTTTAGCAATAGCACTTACCAAAATGAAGGCTTTTATAGTCCTATGAACGGCAAAATAGAAGTATTGGTAAGTAAAAATTTCGGTGCTTACCATCCCAATGTATTGCTATCTAAAAATATCTGGTATCCGGGTGGCCAAGCCACATTAATAAATAATTTTTTGCTTAAAAACCATGTATTAAGTCTTACGCCTTCGTATAATTTTTTAAATTTTATGAATATGGGTGGGCAGTATCTATATAAAACGCCCAACTTTGAGTTTTTTATAGGTAGCGATCAATTGTTTCAAACCATCTCATTTGCAAAGGGCGCTATTAATTCGGATGCTAGTGCAGTTAAAGGTAGTTTGAGCATGGGCTTTTACATGGGCTTATCGGCCAAAATAGGCCGTTTAATGGAACATCCGCTTAATGCGAATCGTATTCCGGGTATTGAGCAACCCAAAGACAGCAAAAATAGCTTCTTCAGAAAATTATTTGGGAAGAAATAGCTATTTCTTTTTTGGTTGAGTAACCATAAAATCTTTTAAGTAGTATGGCTCAAAATAAGCCAAATCTGCTAGCTCTCCTTTTGTGAATTTTTCGAAAGCAAGGCTGGTTAAATCTGCGGCAGAATTCACGTGAGGTTCAAAGCGGTATCGCTTTGTATCTGAGTAGAGCACTTTACACTTTTCGGCTCCATCGCCAAAAAATACGAGGGTGTAATCAGCAAAAGTAGCAAAGCTATGCTCGTCTAAAATTACTGCCTTAACGTCTTCTACAGGATTTAAATTAACGTCATATACGGCCAAATACACTTCCATACGACGGGCGTCTATCATGGGGCAAAGAAGAGTTGTATCAGTAGCTAAACTTTGCTTTGCTGAAGCCATGGCCTGCAGGGTAGAAACGGCTATTAAGGGAATATCTAAAGCAAAACAAAGCCCTTTAGCCGTAGACACGCCAATGCGCAACCCGGTATAAGAACCCGGGCCCATGCTTACAGCTACGGCATCTAAATCTTCATAGCTTTTATTGGCCGCCTTTAATACCTCATCAATAAATATGGTAAGGTGTGAAGCATGAATATTGGCTTCGTGTTGCTCTTTAATGGCCAATACTTGCCCATCGGATGCCAGAGCAACCGAGCAAGAACTGGTACCAGTTTCTAATTGAAGGATGAGTGCCATATAATCAGATAGTTTAAGGAACTGGATCGTGGCCATGCCCACCCCAAGGGTGACACCTACCAATACGTTTAATGGTTAACCAGCCACCTTTAAAGGGGCCGTATTTTTCAATGGCTTCTTTACCATACTGCGAACACGTGGGTGTATACCTACATGCAGCGCCTAATAATGGAGATAAAAACCACCGATATAATTGAATAATTCCTAAAAACAAACGACCTAAGAGAAACTTCATGATTCCCCTCCCTCTGCGGTCTGGTATTCTTTAACCAAGGTTTTTAAAGCATTAAGCAGTTTTGGCTCCAATTCAGTAGAAGGCAGTATTTCTTTACCAATGTAGCTAATACCCAAGCAAATTGGCCGTTCAGCTAAAATAAAATGATATAAATGGCTTGCTTTATGTATACGATACAATTCTCGTATACGGCGTTTAATCAGGTTACGATCAACCGCCCGTTTGTACCTACGCTTAGAAACCTGAATAACTACCTGCACAGAAGCATCTTGCTCAGTAGTTGGCATCCAAGTAACTCTAAAAGGGTATAAAAGAAAAGAAGAACCGCTATGAAAAAGCTTATCTAAAAGCTTTGTACTACATAACCGTTCTTCTTTTTTAAAAGTGTGCATGAATAGATTGCTTGCGCTGGTTCAGAATAGTTCTGAGCTGCTACAACCACCAAGGGCGGCAAGCAACCAAACACTATGCTTTATGACGACGTTCGTCGGATACTGACAATTTTTTTCTGCCTTTAGCTCTTCTAGAGGCTAATACTCTTCTTCCGTTAGCAGTGCTCATGCGTTCTCT
>JBIIBV010000094.1:0-3276 GCA_044239195.1 Sphingobacteriaceae bacterium
GATTGTAACCCGCAAAAACACCATTAAAGAAGCTGGAGTTGCTATTAAAAAGTACGAGGCTCAATTAAACGAAGTAAAAAATAACCGCGAATACGAAGCAATTTCAAAAGAAGTAGAAATTCAAGGCTTAGATATTCAGGTATCTGAAAAGAAAATTAAAGAGTTTGGTTTTGATATTGTTACCAAAACCGAAGTGTATGAGAAAGCGTTAGCCGATTTAGAGGGTCGCAAAAAAGATTTAGAAATCAAACAAGCTGAATTATCTGTAATTACTTCTGAAACTCAAAAAGAGGAAGAAGATTTAAGCAATAAGGCTGCTAAAGCAGAAACTCAAATTGATGAGCGCTTATTATTTGCTTACCACCGTTTACGCGGAAACGCCAAAAATGGTTTAGCGGTAGTAACCATTCAGCGTGATTCTTGTTCAGGTTGTTTCAACCAAATCCCGCCTCAACGCCAGTCGGATATTCGCCAACACAAGAAAATAATTGTTTGCGAACATTGCGGACGTATTTTGGTTGACGAAGCCATTGCCGGAATTAAAGAAGAAGCATAAATTGATAGTATATAAAAAAAGCGATCCGAAAGGGTCGCTTTTTTTGTTGGTAATACTAGTGTTTTAAAATTTATATACCACCGTATTGATATTCATACCTGCACCCACCGAGGCAAATACCACCGTATCGCCCTCGTTTAGTTCGTGGGTATCCATATTGTTTTTGAGTATTAAATCGAGCATGGTAGGTATGGTGGCTACCGAGCTATTGCCTAGTGTGGCAATGGTCATCGGAATGGTTCCTTCTGGCATATCGGTACGGTCATACAATTTAAATAAACGTTTGGCAATGGCTTCGTCCATTTTACCATTTGCCTGGTGTACCAATACTTTTTTAATATCCGAAATATCCAAACCTGCTCTATCAATGGCTTCTTTAATAACCATTGGAACGTTGGTTAGGGCATATTCGTAAATCTTCCGGCCATCCATTTTAATATACAGCTCATTGCTTTGAACATCGGGGTTGCACGATGGCCCACAATACAAGTAATACGCTTCTTTAAATGTATGAGATTGTGTTTTGTGTGCAATAATGCCCGCTGTAGAATTACTTTGCGCTTCTAAAATAGTAGCCCCAGCTCCATCGGCAAAAATCATACTATCTCTATCAAAGGGGTCGTTTACTCGTGAAAGTGTTTCACAGCCTACCACTAAAATGCGCTTTGCATCACCCGATTTTAAAAAATAATCTGCTTGAATAATTCCTTGTACCCAGCCCGGGCAACCAAAGGGTAAATCGTAGGCTACACAATCTGGGTTTTCGATACCCAAATGGTGTTTTATTTTGGCTGCGATGCTGGGCATAAGTTGCACGTGTGTGTCGCCCGCTTTTATATCTCCAAAGTTATGTGCAGCAATAATGTAGTCTAAGGTTTCCGGATCTATCCCAGCGCTTTTAATCGCTTCCAAAGCTGCTAAATAGCCCAAATCAGAAGCCATCTGATCGTCTTTGGCATAACGGCGTTCTTCTATTTCGGTAATGTCTTTAAATTTCGATATAATTTCGGCATTGTCTCTTTCAATGGCTTCACCTGTTTTTTCAAAAAACTTATTTTTCAAAAAAGCATCATTTTTTACCACTCGGCTAGGCAGGTAGTTACCCGTGCCAATAATCACAGATTTGATAGTACTCATTGGGTCTTTTTTAATACATAGTGGCCCTGTGTACGGGTCCACCGCTAAACAAACCTACTATTCTCTACACGTTAAAACAAACTAGTTTATGAGAAAGCGGTTTTTATTGGCGATCCGCATGGAGTTAAAAACAGCCCAGGGGTGCTTTTAAACTTATTTTTGGCTATCGTCTATTAAAAAAACAAACAACTCTTTTGGGCCGTGTGCCCCTAACACTAAGGTTTTCTCAATATCGGCCGTTCTACTCGGCCCCGTAATGGTAGTTACCATACTAGGGAGTGTGTTGCCACAAAGATCTTTTAGGCGTTTAAATCCATCTTTTAAATCGAGTACCAACTGAGAGGTATAGGCTAGCACAATGTGCGTATCGGGATAAATACTCAATCTACGTCCGGCTGCCGTTCGATTGCTCACCAAGATACTTCCATTGCGGGCAATTAGCGCTTCGCAAAGGGTTACTCCGACTTCTGCATTTAAAAAATCGGTATCGCTGCTATAATACGGGTATTCGTAGGTGTTCAGAATTTCTTGTAGCACTGGTTCCCAGCAATACATTTTGCGCCATTTCTTTTCTTCGGCCAATTCTAAAAGCGTTTCTATAAACTGAATTTCGTTTTCGCAGTACAGAAAAGAACCAGCTACAGCCGTAAATTGTTCGGCAAACATTACCTCTAAAAAATCGCCAGCCTTATGGTATAGCGGAGCCTCTTCCAAATTCGGATAGGGGTTGTCTCTTTTATCCAGCAGGGCCTTGCGGATTTTTTTGAGCATTTTCTCTTTGGCCGTAGAGTCTTTCATGTAACTGGATTAATGCAACGCTTAATCTTGTGACGAACGATTTTCTGGCAAATCGGCATTGTGGTCTATCATACCCTCATTTTCTACACCTTTTTTCTTACGAGTTTTCTTAACAGGAGCTTTATCTGTTCCGTTTACAAATTCATCGTAGGTGGTGCGTGTTTCGAAGGGGCGTTTGCCCAAAATTTCTTCTAAATCTGATTGAAACAAAATCTCTTTTTCTAATAGCTTTTGTGCCAATTTTTCTAAACCCTCTCGTTTTTCGGTGAGTAAATCTTTCGTCTTTTTATATACCTCCGCAATTAAGCCACGCACTTCGTTGTCTATTAGTTCAGAGGTTTTTTCGGAGTAAGGCTTATTAAATTGGTATTCGCCTTGGTTATCGTTAAAAGATACGTTACCTACTTTTTCGTTCATGCCATAAATCGTAACCATGGCATACGATAGCTTGGTGATGCGCTCCAAATCGTTTTGCGCACCGGTAGATATTTTACCAAACACCAAATCTTCGGCTACCCGGCCACCCATGGTCATACACATGCCGTCGGTTAATTGCTCTGTGGTGTATAAAAATTGTTCTTTGGGCAAGTATTGCGCATAACCCAAAGCAGCTACTCCACGAGGAACAATGGATACTTTTACCAACGGATCGGCGTGTTCTAAGAACCAGCCCGCAATAGCATGGCCAGCTTCGTGATAGGCAACAATGCGCTTTTCTTCGGGAGATATGATTTTGTTTTTCTTTTCCAATCCACCAATTACGCGGTCAATTGCATCCTGAAAAT
>JBIIBV010000107.1:0-3269 GCA_044239195.1 Sphingobacteriaceae bacterium
TCTACATTCAAAAGGCCGTCTAATTAAAATTGGTACTGACCAAATTGAAATGACACCGTCGATTGGTGTGTCTATTTTACTTTCTGAATTAAATCAGATCATTGCCGAACAACGCGGTATTGCTGTAGACGGATTATCAATTGCTCCAGGATCAGGTGATACTGCTACAGTAGCACCTGTTAAACAACCAATTGCTAGTGCTCCTGATGTTGCTAAGCCAGTAGTTGCGCCAGCAGGTACCCCAGATGATCAAGCTAAATTTTATCGTTCACAAGCTGATAAGTTAGCTAAAGAAGCTGCCGCCATGCGCCGTTTGGCTGAGGAGTTGGTTCCGACCAAAAAAGTTAAGTGATGACTGCGGGAAGAATTCTTCCCAAAGAAGTCATCGAGCATTGGCCAGAAGTATTTGGAGAGGTAAAACTCAATGTGTTACCCCTTAGGTATCTCCATGCGGTACTGGTTAATTTTAAAGATGGCAAGACTTGGGAAATAAAAGTTACAGCTAAAACAAAAAAAGATGGATGGGAATCTTTTGAAAAGTCGTTGTCAGAATTATTTAAGGCATACGAAAAACGTATTGATAATATTGATTTTAAACTCGATACTATTAAAGTTAAAAAAGATATAGAAAAGTCTACTGAAAAATTTTTAAAAAATAAAAAACTATGAATGTTAAGCTCTTATCATATTCACAACCAACAGAAGAATTTAAAAATTTAGGGCTAGCTGATGCGCAGGAACTCATTGCGTATTGCGCACGAGTGTCCAATCCAAGCAATCAACTCAACACAGAAACAAGTGAAAAATTAATCAAGTATTTGGTCAAACACCAACATTGGTCACCACTTGAAATGGTGTCTGCTTGTATAGAAATTACTACAACACGTGATATTGCTCGTCAGATTTTACGTCATCGTAGTTTTAGTTTCCAAGAGTTTAGTCAACGATATGCTGACCCAACAAAGGATCTCAATTTTGTTACAAGAGAAGCTAGACTTCAAGACCCAAAGAACAGACAGAATAGTGTTGACGTTGATGATCAACTGTTACAAAATGAATGGTACAGAGCTCAACAACGAGTCATATATGCCGCTAAAAGAGAATATGATTGGGCTATTGCTAATGGCATAGCTAAAGAACAAGCCCGAGCGGTATTACCCGAAGGGCTTATTGAAAGTCGTTTATATATGAATGGCACTCTACGTAGCTGGATTCACTTTATTGAACTACGTAGTGCTAACGGCACACAAAAAGAACATCAGGAAGTTGCTGTTGCGTGTGCCAAAGTTATTGCTGACATTTTTCCAATGGCTACTGGACTAGTTTCAAACTGAATTTGTAACCACTCAAAGTCATTAATTAAGGACAATGCCGGTATATTGCCGGCATTTTCTTGACCGTACTCTTTGCCGGCGAGTGCGCCTGCGTAGGCATAAAATCCGTATGCCGCTGACTCGTTTAATATACACCACGCATTTAATCGATCTTCAGTTTCACTACTCACTTGTCCGTCAATTACCTTACTTGACAACTTAACACATTCTCTAAATGCTGATTTCCAAGTATTAAACGGATCTGTATTAAATGCTGTTATGTTCGATATTGTCGGCATAGCTTTAAATTTAGAACTAATACTAGTAGTCATGTCAGCAGTAGTTGTAGACATGTTCATTGTTAGCTCACGGGGTAATAATTTTACGCCACCGTAGCCGTATACTAGGTCGTTAATAGGATTTTTACTTTGCCATACGTGTACAATGTTTCTAAGCATTTTTCTACTTTGTACATTATAAAATGGGATATATTCAAATTCAAAATTAAATGTGTCTTCAATTATTGCGTCAGCATCTACTACCCAAAACATTTCTGTTGTTGCTAATTTGGCTGCTTCAATATGTGCTTGATGAATACCTTTTACTCCGTGGACCCGTAACGCTCTTGGAAATCTTTCTAATAATCTAGCATAATTTTCGTCTGCCGTTAATTCGTTATATGAAATAAAAACCATGTCAAACGGCTTGGGCACAGATGCTACTACTTCCCATTCTTTTTTATTTGCTATAAATCTGTTAGTAAATTCACGTTCAGTGATTACAGAATGTTTACTATATAATGTAACACCGTCAAAATGTTTCCCGTTTAAAAATACGTGATTAGTATTTCGATCATAAGTAAATTCTTCATCTTTTTGACTAAAATATAAATCAAATTTAAAATCATATACAGGAATAACATTACTGGGAATATTCCAAAACAGTTCTGTAGTTGACTGTGACACTGCTGTTAAATATTCTTTGTATGTGGTCAGTTTAAAACGATCATATAATTTTGGACCGCTAGCAACAATATCCCATTCTTTACGTTGAATTGGAAAACGGTATTCCACTTCTCTTTTACTTAATGGTTTATTTTTAGAAAGTAAAAATACACCATCAAATGTATCTTTTCCCTGTTCTCTATGTATGAACGCATGATTTTCATTTCGATCATAATCATATTTTCCGTCTAACGGATCAAACAATAAATCAAATTTAAAATTATCAGCAATTGTCATATTGCTTGAGGTCATCCAAAACATGTCAGTTGTACAGGAATCCATTGCGTTTAAATAATCTTGATGTGTATCTATACAAAATATTTCGTATTTTCTAGTAACAGTAGCTTGAGTGTCTATTTCTTTTTTATTGTTAATAATGTAACGATAGGCAAATTCTCGTTTTGAAATGTTAATTTCTTTTGAAGCTACACATATTCCAGTGTGAATAAAAGCATTATCGTGCTTGAAGACATGAACGTACTGCTGATCCCATTCTGGTATAACATAATCAAATGTAAACGATGGCAATATTTCTACATCGTACCACACTATCCAAAATAATTTTGTAAAAGATTTTGATTTTGCTTCGTCATAGGTTGTTGCTTGTTTAGCTAACGGATATAATAACTTAAACTGTTTATATCGAGATACACTAGCATTGCTACCGTTTGTAATAAAAATTATATCATACATTATCGTTTTCTTATTCTGCGAGGAGTATTATTGTACACTGTTTTAAAAAACTTACTACCTTCAACACCTAAGGTTGCTATTTCTAATCCACATTCATATTTTAATGTTTCACCTATTCCCATAATCTCATACGGCAACATTTCTTCTGTTATCTTACTATATGTGTTTTCCCACTGTGATGTCAACCATTCAAAGTCTCGAACATTAGCATAATCCCAGTCAGAGCAATTAGTTAAGTACGCACCCTCTCTTGCTCCAT
>JBIIBV010000050.1:0-13020 GCA_044239195.1 Sphingobacteriaceae bacterium
TTAAACAAATCTATGCCACTACACACTATCCAGATGTATACCGCTTTGTGCAGTATAACTTTGGTATAGGTATGCCATTTTAATCTAAACTGCGTTTGTTGTAAAGCAAAAATCCTGCATGAAACATGAGCCCTATAGGTTTCTGTTCATCATCGTATCTATTTACACTGAGGCTAATGGGTCCAATTGGGCTCTGATAGATCAAGCCTGCAGTTGCTACATACCGAGCTTTAGAAGCCTTATGCCACGTTACATCTTGTAAACCAACAAGTTCATATCCTTTAATGGATTTAAACAAGTAGGCCTCCAATCGTAAATCGATATTTTTGCGCAGGGCAATGCTGTTTTTTACTCCACCAGCTATATAAGAATTGGCTCTAAATCCTTCGAAAAATATCGATTTTGAATCTTGTAAGGGATAAAATGTAGGGGCACTTAATAAGGTAGATTTATAGGTACTGAATACTGGTTTATTGCTTAGGGCCGATTCTAAAGCATACCCAATGGTGATGTGTTTACTGCTGATGGGGTAGTGCTCTATACTTGCTTTTAAGCGTAACCAATTGTGTGTTTTTTCAATGGGATGTAATTGTGCAAAAATAGGTTCGTTGCGTAATACATTACCCGGCACGTAGTTTTCTGTACCTCCAAAAAATGCTGTTTGTAATTGAAAATAAAGGCCTTTGGTTGCATATTGTTTTTTGTTTAAGGTATTCTTGCTTAAATCAACGGCTACTTTAAAGCCTGCAAAGGTACTTTCATCAAAAACATCGCCGTAAACATAATTGTTGTTTGGGCTAAACCGATCGTTAAAATCGAAATAACCTGCTAAAAACTCTAGCTTACCACTACGGCCAAAGGGGGTGCCTAATTTGGCTATCCATTGCCTATCCGATTGATCGACATAAGTTGGTTTTACCTTATCTACTATAATTTGGCTGGTGCTGTAAAAGTTCCAGTGGTTGTAAGTAAACTCAGTTTCTATATAATAGGGTCGGGTAGTGGGTACATCCATTCTAACCGTAGTTTGTACCGATTCGTAAAACCTACCAGAATAGAGGTTAGCTCCAAGAGTGTACGATTGTTTATCAAGAAAATTATATTGTAGGCCTAAATATACATTGCTTACAGGCCGGGTAGATATACTGCCTCCAAAATCTATTCTAAAGTTTTTTTGTGGTTTAACTTGTAACTCAAAGGTGGTATGTTGGGCAGAAGAATCTTGGTAAATTCGTGGATAGATTGTCTCAAAATTCTCATCGGCAGCTAGTCTATAGTACCCATCTTTTATACCTAGCAAGTCTAATTCTTGTTTTTTGGGCAAAAAAACATGTGTTACATAGGCTCTTTGTTTAGAGTTTATGCCATTAATAAGCACTTCATCAAAAACAAGGTTGGCATTTTTATTTGTAAATGCAATTCGCTCTTCTTTTAATTTATAAGAATCGCTACGAAGTTTTACAGCTTTCAAGATGTTTGGCATATCGGCCATGGTGGCATCGTACCCACTTTTAATAATGGCTGTAACCTCACTAAAATTGGTGGCCGAAAACGAGCTAATATTAGGCTGTATCACGGTTCCGTTTTTACCTACGCTTGCTGTATCCGAATTGGCTAAAAACATATACATCAAAAAGCGGTTTACAACCCGATCATCATTCTCTGTTGGGTACTCATTGTATGTTTTTGAAGAAACATTTACACCGATGATGTAATCTGGATTGAAGTCTTTCTTCATCACATCTACTGGGAAGTTGTTGTAAATCCCCCCATCAAATACATACCTATTGCCCACTTTTACCGGCCGATAAACTAGCGGAACGGCCATAGTGCCTCGTACGGCCTCTACCAAACTGCCGCTACCAATGGGTACCATTTTTTTATCAAAAATATCCGATACAATGCAACGGTAGGGTACAAAAAGGTTGTCAAAATTGTTCTGTGCAGAAGCGGAGGCTTGTCCCAATAATTGCAACAAGGCAAAGTTTAACGGAATATCGTTTACTAAATTGGCTCTAAAACTGGCATTAAAACTGGTATCTATTTCTAGCTTGGCATTTAAAAAGGCAGGGTTATCGGGTTTTTTCTTAAAGTAATACCTAAAATCACTTTTAAAACGTCCGTTTACCCATTCTTGAAAATCATCGCTTTCTGCGATGTATTCAATTTCTGAGGGAGAATAACCAGCAGCATATAAGGCACCAACAATGCCGCCCATAGAGGTACCAGTTATATAATCAATAGGAATGTGATTTTCTTCTAAGGCTTTTAAAACGCCAATGTGCGCCAAGCCTTTTGCACCACCACCACTCAATACCAAGCCTACTTTTTGGCCTTTTACTTGGGTGAGTACTAATAACGTGAGACTGAATAGAACAAATTTTTTCATAGGTATTGTTCTTTTTATATGTGTAGATGCCTCATATTCGGCTATTGCCGAAAAATGGGTCTAAAATAAATTCAATTCTTTGATTTTGTTGATCACAAAATCAATCTCCTCTTTGGTAGTAAATTTACTAAAAGAGAAACGAACTGCAGGTCGTGAACTATCGGCTCCAATGCCGTTTAACACATGAGATCCTATGTTGCTGCCCGAGCTGCATGCACTGCCTCCAGAGGCAGAAATACCGGCAATATCTAAATTAAAAAGCAACATATCGGCCATTTCCATTTTTTGGAAAGCAACATTAAGCACCGTATATAGGCTATTTTCTGCTGCTGTTTCTCCATTAAAATCAACTCCAGAAACAGTTTTTTTCAACTCTTCCATCATGTATACTTTTAGTTCTTGGATATGAGCCTGATGTTTATCCATATTTGCATAAGCCAATTCCAAAGCTTTAGCTAGGCCTACAATACCATACACATTTTCTGTGCCACCCCGCATGTTGCGCTCTTGAGCGCCACCATATATAAACGGCTTAATTTTTATTTTATGGTTGATGTATAAGAAGCCAACACCTTTTGGGCCGTGAATTTTGTGAGCTGCACACACTAAAAAATGCGCCTTTAGTTTGCTTAAATCGTGGCGATAATGCCCCATTGTTTGCACCGTATCGCTATGGAAAAGTGCATCGTATTGTTCACAAAGTTCGCCAACGTGCTCAATATTGGTAAGGGTACCAATTTCGTTATTGGCATGCATCAGCGATACAAATGTTTTGGGATGTGTTTTAAGTAATTCCTCTAAATGCGCTAAATCAATTCTTCCTTTTTCGTTTATGTTTACGAAGCTGAGTTTTATAATGCCTTCGTATGCCAAAGCCTCTAAGGTGTGTAAAACGGCATGGTGCTCAATTTTAGACGTAATGGCATGCGTAATGCCATGATCTAGAATGCCACAGCGAATGGCTGTATTATCTGCCTCGGTGCCTCCTGAGGTAAAAAATATCTCGGCTGGGGAAGTGTTTAATAAACTTGCAATCGTTTTGCGTGCTTTTTCAACCACCGAACGAACTTCACGGCCGTGTGCATGTATAGACGATGGATTGCCAAATTGGTTTTCCATTACCTTGCACATTTCTTTTATTACCTCTTTATCGAGAGGGGTAGTGGCGGCATTATCTAAATAAACTCTCATGGTGTTAGTGGAGGTTCGCTATGGTTTTAATATCTGCAATAATGCGGTGAGCCAATGCATCGGCCTCGGCTGCTGTACTGCTTTCAGAATAAATACGAATAATAGGTTCGGTATTTGATTTACGTAAATGCACCCACTGCTTATCAAACTCAATTTTTACACCATCTATGGTACTTATAGGCTGATTTTTATATTTTTCAGCTACTTGTTTAAGTACGTTATCAATGTTTAAATCGGGTGTTAAATCGATTTTATTTTTGGAAATAAAATAGCTCGGATAGCTTTGGCGTAGGCTTAAAATATCTTTTCCGCTTTTAGCCAAATGGGTTAAAAATAAGGCAATGCCTACCAAGGCATCACGCCCATAGTGCGAAGCCGGATAAATTACTCCACCGTTGCCTTCGCCGCCAATTACGGCTTTACTGGCTTTCATTAGGGTAACCACATTTACTTCGCCAACGGCTGCAGCATGGTACTTTTGACCTTTTTGTTCGGTTACATCTCGAAGCGCTCGTGTAGAAGAGAGGTTAGAAACCGTGTTTCCTGGCGTATGTTTAAGCACATAATCGGCTACCGCTACCAGGGTGTATTCTTCGCCAAACATGGATCCATCTTGGCAAACAAAGCATAAGCGATCTACATCCGGGTCCACCGCAATGCCTAAATCGGCATTTTGCTTAATCACCTCGTTTGATAAATCTGTTAGATTTTCAGGTAATGGTTCTGGATTATGCGGAAATTGACCATTAGGCGTTTCGTGTATTGAATAAATAGTTTGTACACCCAATGCCTGTAAAAGTGCCGGCACAAAAATACCACCACTCGAATTTACGCTGTCTACGGCTATTTTAAATTTAGCGGCTTTAATGGCTGCCACATCTACTAAATCAAGCGCAAGGATATGATCAATGTGTTTTTGCAGGTAGCTGTCGTTAGAACTTACTTTGCCCAAATCATCTACTTCGCAAAAAGTTAATTCCTTGCTTTCAGCCAAACGCAATACCTCTTTTCCATCTTCGTCGCTAATAAATTCGCCACTATGGTTGAGTAATTTTAAGGCATTCCATTGTTTTGGATTGTGGCTAGCTGTTAAAATAATACCTCCGCCGGCTTGTTCCATGGGTACAGCTAATTCTACCGTGGGAGTGGTAGAAAGCCCTAGGTCAATTACATCTATTCCTAAACCCTGTAAGGTGCCAACTACTAAGTTACGCACCATATCGCCCGAAATTCGGGCATCTCTGCCTACAACAATCTTACGATTATTGGTATGTTGTACTACCCATGTTCCGTATGCTGCAGTAAACTTCACAATATCTAAAGGACTAAGGCCTTCGCCTACTTTGCCCCCAATGGTTCCTCGTATGCCCGAAATGGATTTTATTAAACTCACGTGATTATTTTTTAACTATCAAAAATACACTTTTTGGGCTAAAACCGTAGCAGTTAATCTGCCTTATCTCACAAAATTAATTCGATATATTTGTGGCTAAATCAAGAGATAAGAGATGACTAAGGAATGGTTTAAAAATTGGTTCGATTCGCCCTATTATCACATACTTTACCATCAGCGTAACGATGCTGAGGCAGAGTTATTTATAGATAATTTATTGGCTTATTTACACCCAGAACCAGCGGCTAATTTCTTAGATATTGCTTGTGGAAGGGGTCGGCATGCCATCTATTTAAATAAAAAAGGCTTTTCGGTTACTGGCGTCGATTTGTCTGAATCGAACATTTTATTTGCCCAAGAATTTCAACAAGAAAACCTGCATTTTTTTGTGCATGATATGCGCAATGCATTTACGGGCGAATCTTTTGACACTATTTTTAATTTGTTTACCAGTTTTGGTTACTTCGATACCTTTGAAGATCACGTGCTTGCCTTGAAGCAGTTTAATCGGTCTGCAAAACCCAATGGTATTTTGGTGCTCGATTATTTCAATACTACCAAAATAATGAAGCAATTGGCTCCCACAGCGCATAAAACCATTCAGGGGATAGATTTCAGCATTGCGAAAGAGGTGCTAAACGATCGGATTGTGAAGACCATTACGTTTAGTGATAAGGGTATAAATTATTCCTATCAAGAGCGGGTACAAGCATTTCTAAAAGCCGATTTTGAAGAGTTATTTGCTCAAAGTGGCTGGATTATAGAAGATTGTTTTGGTGATTATGAGTTGAATTCGTTTGATGAAGAGCGTTCCGATCGCTTGATATTTATTTGTAAGAAAGCACCATGATAAATCAACTTATTCAGCTAGATCAACAATGGTTTTCTGCCATCAATCAGGGCCTAGCCAACCCGGTGTTTGATGTGCTTATGCCCATTCTCAGAAACCGTTTAACCTGGGTTCCACTGTATCTGTTGGTTACGTATTTTGCTATCAAAAAATTTGGCCGCACCGGTGGCTTTATGCTATTCTTTGGTGTTTTATGTTTTGCCTTAGCTGATTATACATCGGCTAGTATTCTCAAGCCTTGGGTAGCTCGTTTGAGGCCTTGTAATACTCCTGGATTGAGTGTGCGTAGTTTAGTAAATTGTGGCACTGGGTTCAGTTTTCCTTCATCGCATGCTTCTAACCACTTTGCATTGGCCGTTTTTTTTGTCGTGCTGTTTGGTAGACAATTTAAATGGGCTATTGTTTTGCCTTTATTTTGGGCGTTTTCTATTGCCTTTGCTCAGGTATATGTGGGTGTACATTTCCCTGTTGATGTAATGAGCGGAGCCTGTATA
This sequence comes from Sphingobacteriaceae bacterium, assembly GCA_044239195.1. Classification (GTDB taxonomy): domain Bacteria; phylum Bacteroidota; class Bacteroidia; order Sphingobacteriales; family Sphingobacteriaceae; genus JAIPAN01. Next base: position 6,318 of record JBIIBV010000050.1, read on the forward strand.
GGGGCGCTTATAGGCATAGTTTTGGGCTATATTTTTAAAAACTTTTTTTCAATTGACTTATGGAATTCTGGAAAGTAATAGTACTGTTTAGTAGCGCCTTATTGGGCGGTTTAACCGTTTTTCTTTCGAAACAAATTAGTGCCAATGGGCTTAAGCTTATTCTTTCTTTTAGTGGAGCTTACTTATTTGCTATTACTGTTTTACATTTAATTCCAGAAGTATATATAGGTGGTACGGCTAGTATTGGCTTATATATTTTAGGTGGATTTGTGTTTCAAATTATTTTAGAACAGTTTTCTGAGGGCATTGAGCACGGACATATTCACATACATAGCCATGCCCAAAAAACTTTTCCCATTGGTGTGATGCTTAGTTTATGTATACATGCTTTTTTTGAAGGAATCCCCTTAATAAGTGCTAGTGGTAATGAATTGGTTTTTGGTATAGCTTTGCACCACTTACCAGCCGCTTTTGCCTTGGCTACAGTTTTGCTTCATCATGCTATAACTGGCTATCGTTTAGTTAGTTATTTAACCTTATTTGCATTCATGTCGCCATTGGGTTATTGGGTGGGTACCCAAGCCCAAGCAGGTAGTATTGATGCTTGGATTCAACCCATTATGGCGGTAGTAATAGGTATGTTTCTTCATATATCCACCACCATTTTATTCGAATCGAGTGTTGATCATCGATTTAATTTTAAGAAAATGTTAGCGGTATTATTGGGTTTGGCAGGTGCCATTCTAGGTTTTGCCTCTAGCCTCTAAACTTATCGAGTAATTCGCAGAGTTTAGCAGCCTCATCTGTAGTTAAATTTTCGTTCAACACCTCATCCATATTCATAGTTACATCCAATTCTTGCAAAATAGCCAAGCCTTGTTTAGAAATGAGTATATCTACTGCTCGACGGTCCTTTTCGTTTACCGTTCGGCTAAGTAAGCCTTTTTTGTGCAAGCGCTCTACAATTCTGGAGGCGTCAGACATTTTGTCTAGCATACGTTCACGTAATAAATTTACCGTAGCTGGGTTAGGAAATTGCCCTCTAAGAATGCGTAAAATATTGTATTGCTGCAGTGTGATATCTCTATCGTCCAAGCGCTCTTTTAATAAATTGGTAATCCAACCATAGGTATATAATATATCTACAATAGCCTTATGGTAGTTGCTAGTAAATTTGCTTGATGATATTTCGTCTTCTAATCTCATAATATTTTACAATTTTAATAAAAAATTAATTAAAAAGATAATTTAATAATTTTTTTAGAAAATTATGTATAATTTTTTACTAGTATAAGCTAGAATCATTTTTTTTCTACAGGGTTTTTATAGGAATTTTACCCTTAAAATGCGCTTTCAAATGCGCTCCATCACCATGAACAGTCCACACTTCCGTGGGTTTTACTCGTTCAATCATTTGTAGAATATCTTTCCAATCTACATGGTCGGATATGAGTAGTTGCAAATCGTTGTGGTTTTGTAAGTTTTTCCATCCCGAGGCAAACGCTCTGCATACATTGGTGGCTCTAGCGTAACTTTTAAAGGTAAGAGGAGGTACCAAGTAGACATAATTTTTTTCTACCTCCTTCATTATTTTACGGGTATAAATTTGGTACTTGCCCAGATTTATGTTCCATTTTTCGTGCAATTGGTGCAGGGGTAGTATTTGGAAATGAACGGCTACTTTACGATCGGGACAATGATCGTTTATTAAACGAGTTAAACGCTGGGCTTTACCTAAAGAGTAGGTGCCTAATAGTACGTTTTCTGTATGTTCGTTTAGTTTTTTTATTTCTGCAATGGGGTCGGGGTGTTGCGTATCCGGATGGGCAAAGGTTGTTTCGGTAATCAACACATCTGCTTTAATAAATGCGATAGCGGTACAGGTAGCATCTTCTTGCAATTTATAATCGCCGGTATAGAGGTAGCGTACATTTTTATACTCCAAAAGAATTTGTGCAGAGCCCAAAATGTGCCCTGCCGAGTGGTAAGTTACGCTTACGCCATTTAGCTCAAAAGATTCACCATAGGTTTTTAATGTAAATGCAGCTCCTGCCGATTTTTTGTATCGAAGACGCATGATATCGGCTGTTTCTGGGGTGCAAAACACGTGTTTATTGTCTCTGCAAGCATGGTCACCATGGGCATGAGAAATAAGTGCTTGGTCTACAGCAGTGCTTGGGTCGAGGTAAAATGAACCATAAGGACAGTACAAACCCTGCTCTGTGCGTATAATAAAATCATTCAGTATCATCAATGGCTACTTGCTTTTAAGAACTGCGTGTGTAAGGCTAAAATTTGAGGGATGAGCAAGTGCTCTTCGTCGTTTAAAAGCAAGAAATTTGCCACTTTTGCCTTCTCTTTATCGGGCATTTGATTGGCTATGCGTGCGCTAATTTGCGCTTCAGTGCTCTTATCTCTATTTAATAGGCGTTGTATTCTCAATGCTATAGGAGATTCTACTAAAATGGTATAATCACATTGTTTATACGAACCACTTTCTATGAGCAAGGCAGCTTCTTTTAGTACATAAGGTGCCTGTTGTTGGCTAAACCATTGGTCAAAATCGGCTAAAACTGCCGGGTGCACGAGCGCATTCAATTGCTTTAAGGCCTTTTCATCGGCAAATACTTTTTTGGCTAAAAAGGTAGTATCTAGTTCTCCTGTGCTTGTAAATGCGTCGGTGCCAAAAGTGGCTATTAATTTCTTTTTCAAATTCTCATTAGTTGCCATTAGCCTTTTCGCGGCTTTATCAGCATTATACACCGGAATGCCTAATAGCGCAAAAATTTCACAAATGGTGCTTTTGCCTGTTCCAATTCCGCCGGTTATTCCAATTTTTAACATTAGTGATAAATTAGTAAATCAACGGTTTGAGGTTCTGTTCGAATGAGGCGTACAAAGTTTGGCATTTTACCAAATTTTATAGGTAAAGTACTACTTTTTTCAGGGTTCCAGTTTTCCAAGTCAATATAAACTTCAATATCGGCGCTGCTCATTTTGTTGTAGTTGCTTAGTGCTACCAATACTTGAGTATGTACTTTTGCCGGATAAATGGCCACGTTGAGGTCTTTGTTATTATTTTTTATCCGAACGGGTATGCTGAGGTCTTTTTCGGTAAACTTACTTACCGGAATTGTAGCCAATATTTGTTGGGGGTACATAGTCAAATCCGCATCTATATCCGCTAAGCTCACCCATTGTACAATGGGTGTATTCACATCTTTTTGTTCAATCAAATTGGTATATACCGCTTTAATCTGGCTAAGTTTTGCTGCCGATCCACTAATTTTAACGGTTCTGGGCTGAAGTTTAATTTCTGATGATAATCCGTAAAAACGTTCGAAAGCAAGTTTATAGCGTAATACAACCGGAACTTCTTTTGTTTCAAAATCAGTTGTTTTAAATGAAATTTTAGCTGGAAAAATAGATAGAATACGAATGTTTTTACCTAATTGTTTGTTCAAGCTATCCAGTTGATTGTTCAGCTGTATATCGCTTTGTATGGAACTTATTTTAAGTGTTAGTGCTGGTGTTGGCTTTAATTTGTGGAATAAGTAATCCCATCCTGTGCCTTTCACCTTAACACTAAAGGTATCGGTTCGGAAATTTTTAGAAGAAAGCGAATGGCTTAATCGAATCGCAATGCTAGTGTTGAAGGCATAGGGTTTAGACAAGGAAAAGAAAACCCATAGAGCCAATGCTACAAGCAAAGAACTTAAGAAAATTTGTAGTTTTCTTTTTCGGACTTTACTTAATTGATACCAAGGCATACTCAAAAGTAAGAAACATAATTGGCCCCCGAAACTAGGGCATTAAAAAAGCCGTTCGGCATTAGCGGAACAGCTTTTTTAGCGTGCAGTATAATTTATTTACTGAGTGCTTTTGAAGCATCGAGTGAAACAGCAGCTTTGTCGAAACGAATTTTGGTGCCACCTTCTACTTCTAGAACGAAAGTAGTATCGTTCATATCTACAATTTTACCGTGAATACCAGCGGTTGTTACCACTTTATCACCTTTTTTAAGTTCATCTACAAACTTTTTCTGATCTTTTGCTTTTTTCATTTGTGGTCTAATCATGAAAAAATAAAATACCACAATAATTAATACAATAGGTAAGAATTGCATAATGGGGTTAGCTGCTGGAGCTTGTAATAAAATTGAATTTAGCATCATGTTTACTTGTTTTTAGGTTTTACATTACCTACTAAATGCAACTCTTCGTTGCCTTTAAAGGTATTGGTTGTTAGGGTGATAATTTTGTTTTGCATGCCCGATTTACCAGTGCTATTAAATACCACATGAATAATACCGGTTTTGCCTGGAGCAAGAGGTTGTTTTGGATATTCAGGTACAGTGCAGCCGCAGGTAGCGGTGGCATTGCTAATTATTAAAGCTGATTTTCCGGTATTGGTAAAGAAAAAATCGAATACTACTTTATCGCCTTCATTTACTTGTCCAAAATCATGCGATTCTTTCGCAAAAGTCATTATAGGAGCTGTAGCTTTATCAACGTTTGCTTTACCTTCACTGCTGTTTGAAGACGAACATGCACTCGTAATTAGGGCAATGAATAGGAGCAGGGTAAACTGTTTCATACATTAATTTAATAAGCCTCGGCCAACTTTTAACACTTGTTTGTTTTTCTTTAAATCGGCCAAAATTTTATCCAAAATACCATTTATAAACGAATTACTTTTTGGTGTACTGTAATCTTTAGATATTTCAATGTACTCGTTGATAGTTACTTTCACCGGAATTTCTTTAAAGTGTACCAATTCTGTGATAGCCATTTGCATCAATAATACATCCATTAGGGCTATTCGGTCCGAATCCCAATTGGTTGTTTTGGTATCTATTAGTTCTAAATATTCGTCTTGATGATTGATCGTTTTTTTTAATAATTCTAACACAAAATACCGATCTTCTTGCTCATCTTGTAAGAGTGGAGCCAAGGAATTTTCTTGTGGACTAGTACCTTTAAAGTTCTTTAAAGTTTTAGCCATCATGCCTTTAAGTACTTCTTTATCTACAGACCAGTTGATGAATTTTTCTTCAAAAATTTGTTCGATAGCAGGTGTTTTAAGAATAATTTTTCTGAAAATATGATTTATTACGTCTTTATCGCTAGCAATACTATGGTCGCTTAGTTGCAAAAAAGAAGCGTATTCTGGTGCAGCTTTTAGAAGAGAAAAGATGGTTTTATCAATGCTAGGCTCGAAACTCCAATTTACTTTGTGGTCTTTTACGCCTTGTAAGTAAGCCGGGTGATTGCGTAAGGCTTCAATAAATAAGTTTTGGTTTAATTTGGTAGGGGCATCTAAATCTTCGGCAGTAGGGAGGTGTTTATTTGCTCTATCTTCAGCATCGGTGCTGCTATAATCGGCCACCAAAATGAGTAAAGAGAGGGTATAGAAATACATTTCATTTACCGATTCTATAAGGTTTATCAGGGCCTTTTCGAAAGATTTTAACTCTTTGTTTTCAGCCTGGTGATACGCATATAGGGTTTGTAATACTTTTACTCTCAGTTGCCTTCTGTTTAGCATAATAAAGAACGATTTGGTTAAAATTAACCGGGTGTAATTGTTAGAAACTTGCTTTTATTTTCTTGATATCTTCAATGCGTTTTTCGGCAATTTTATTCGCCGCTTCGCTGGTTGGTATATTTTCTGTTTTTGATTTTTTTAATACAGTTCGGGTGGCATCGTAAATATTTTCGGCCAATTGCATGGTTCTCTTTTTGCTATAGCCTGCAATTTCCGAATAACAATTAATTAAGCCACCTGCATTAATTAAATAGTCGGGGGCGTATAAGATTCCCTTATCTAAAAGGAGCTTTCCGTGTACAGATTCGTCGGCCAATTGGTTATTTGCCGCTCCGGCAATAATGGAGCAATTTAAACGCTCAATAGTTTCGGTATTTACAGTAGCACCTAAAGCGCAGGGCGCATAAATATCAATATCTAAATCGAAAATAGAATTATTGGCAACCGCTTCGGCACCATATTTTTTAGCTACTTTTTGTAAACGATCTTCATCAATATCACTTACATACACCTTGGCGTTTTCTTCGCGAAGTAAGTGCACCAAATTTTCGCCCACATGGCCAATGCCTTGTACAGCTATAGATTTTCCGGCTAAACTATCGTTGCCAAACTGCTCTTTTACACAAGCTTTAATGCCCATAAAAACGCCTTTAGCGGTTACAGGAGAGGGGTCACCACTTCCACCCAACGATTCTGGAACGCCGGTAACATATTCAGTTTCCATGCGAATGTATTCCATATCTTTCGGGTTGGTACCCACATCTTCGGCGGTAATAAAAGAGCCATTTAAATTTTTAATGAATTTGCCATACCTACGCATCATAGCTTCGCTTTTATCGGTACGGCTATCGCCAATAATTACTGCTTTACCGCCACCTAAATTTAGGCCGGTTATAGCTGCTTTATAGGTCATACCTCTCGATAGGCGCAATACATCTTGCAAGGCATCTTGCTCGTTGGCATAGCTCCACATACGGGTACCGCCCAATGCTGGGCCTAAGGTAGTATCGTGAATGGCAATAATAGCTTTAAGTCCAGTTTCGGCGTCGTTGCAAAAAACAACATTTTGGTGTCCAAATTGGCTTATTTGTTCAAAAATAGAAAGCGTATTTTTGGTGTTTGATGGCATGTGTTCGATAAATATCGTTGGGCAAAA
>JBIIBV010000095.1:0-3252 GCA_044239195.1 Sphingobacteriaceae bacterium
CCCCAATTCTATTAAATCGATCGTCTTTCGGGCCATAATGCAATTTCTTTGGTACATCTTTTTTCAAATACACCTCATAGTCTACGGCACCTGCTTTCAATTTGGCGTATTGGGGCAAAATATCTGAGGCCTCATTGGCATAAAGCTGCATCATACTGCCAGCAGAGCTAATTTTAAATTTCTGTTTATCTATACTAGCTGGCGTTTTAATAGGATTTTTTTGGTCTACTTGGGTCATCCCATGATCGGAAACAAGAATAAAGTTAACAGGCAATCCGGTACTGTTTACTGCTGCCACTAAATCGGCTATATAACCGTCTACCAATTGTACAGCGGCTTTGGTTTCCGCAGACTCAGGTCCAAAATCATGGCCAGCATGGTCAACTTCGGGATAATAAAAACTAATAAAATGAGGGCGTTTCTCTTCCGGCAGTGTCAGCCAATTTTTTACCACTTCCACCCTATCTTTATTGGAAATTTGTTCGTTGTAATAGTAGTAATAACTCGGATGAATACCTTGTACATCGGCATCGCTACCTACCCAATAAAAACTAGCCGAAACCATTTTTTGCTGTTCGGCCAACACCCAAAGTGGTGTACCTCCATACCAAAAACCATCTTTCACCTTATCTTTTTGGCTCATGCTGAAGCTTTCTTTTCGAGCCCTATCGTAAAAAGAATTGGCTACCAAACCCGTATGCGAAGGGTATAATCCCGTTGCAATCGTATAATGATTTGGAAAAGTTACAGATGGGAAGGAGGGTATGAGTGCATCGGCTTTTACACCTTGCTGGGCATACCCAAGCAGGTTTTTCGGTCCATATTTTTGGGCATAATCGTATCGAAAACCGTCAATGGAAATTAAAATTACATACGGTTTTTGCTGTTGCTCGGGTGCATTTACTCTTCCGGCAATTCGTTGTTGTGTGGTATCTACCTGTTGTGCAGCAGTCAAAAGGCTAAATCCTGCAAATAATAGGCTTAAAAGCGACTTTCTCAACATGTTTTTCATACTACAAATATCTGTAATATATCTGAGTTTTTGTTGAGTTGAGCTAATAGGTAACCTAAAAATAACAGTGTTAGCAAAGCACCTTATGTTAACAATTAAATAATTACGTTTTAACAAAAAGAAGGGAAACAATCACTTAATTTTAATGACCCCTAAAAAGGTCGGCAAATTTTAAACTAAAATTTATGACCTGGAAAAAATTCAATGGCGATGAAATTAAGTTACCCATCATCGAAGAAGTAGAAAATGCCATTATTCGCGAAACTGATTTAGGCAATAGGCTCAAAGTATGCATCGGCACTGATTCGCAAGTAAAAGGCGACCACACCGATTTTGCGACCGTAATTGTGCTCGTTCGCGAACAAAAAGGTGGCTTTATGTACATTCACCAAGAACGCAGTACCCAAAAAATGGGCATTAAAGAGCGTATGTTGGCTGAAGTGCAAAAATCTATTGAAATTGCCTATGCGCTTTGCGATTTATTGGATTTGTATGATGTGGACTTAGAAGTACATGCCGATATCAATACTAATCCGCAGTTTAAATCGAACCAAGCTTTACACGAAGCTATGGGCTATATTTTGGGGATGGGCTTTGTATTTAAAGCCAAACCAGAAGCTTTTGCAAGTTCGGGCTGCGCCAATAAAATGGTGCAATAAATTGACCAACAGATTACATGGAAGCGGCTACACCATGAGCCCTAAAGCGTAGCTTTGCCGCTATGAAAACCTATCAGTTACGTTACGAACAAAAATTACCCATTAGCCTTTCACAGGCTTGGGATTTTTTCTCTTCGCCAGCAAACTTGGCAAAAATTACGCCCGATCATATGGGCTTCATCATCACATCCGATTTTAAAGAAGGGCAAAAAATGTACCCGGGTATGATTATTACCTATAAAGTATCACCACTTTTAGGCATCAAACTCAATTGGATGACTGAAATTACCCACGTAAAAGAAGGTGCCTATTTTGTAGATGAACAACGCTTCGGACCCTACGCCCTGTGGCATCACCAACACCATTTTCAAGAAATTCCGGGTGGCGTACTCATGACCGATATTATTAACTATGCCATACCTATGGGTATTTTTGGACGTATGGCCAATAGCATATTAGTAGCCAAAGAAATACAAGGAATTTTCGATTACCGGGAGAAAAAAGTAGAAGAATTATTCGGGAAATACAGCGGTTAAACGACTAAGCCAGGTTGGTACTTACTGCCTTGCACAACACCTCTGCTTTGGAGGCCCTTGTCAATATAATCCTGAATTTCAGTTTTTTTAAGGCCCCAATTAGGCGCAATTAGCAAATCGTAGTCAGACAAGCCGAATAAACGCTGCAATACCATATCGGGGCGTAAGAGCGGTATAAATTCCGCTAAAAATTCGGTGTATTCTTCTAAACTAAACAGTTTAAAGGGCTCTCTCTTGTATTTTACGCCCATTACCGAACCTTCTACAATATGTAGGTGGTGCAATTTGGCAAATTTCACCTGCGGAAAGCGATTCAATTCATGCGCATAAGCCAACATCATTTCTTTAGTTTCCCAAGGAAAACCGAAAATAGTGTGCAAGCACACGTCTAATTTCGAATCCTTTACCAATTCTAGGCTTTGCTCCAAATCTTCATGCATACAACCCCTATTAATCTGAGTCAAGGTATCGTTATAAATAGATTCCATGCCCATTTCCAAATCCACATCAAAGCGATCGGTATAACTTTCTAAAAGCGCTACCTTTTCGGCATCTATACAATCGGGCCGGGTACCAACCGAGAGGCCTACAATATTTTTGGTATTGATGCTCAAGCCCTCATCATACATACTCTTTAGGTAATGTGTAGGGGCATAGGTATTGGTATTGGGCTGAAAATAAATAATAAATTTTTCGGCTTGATAATTCTTAATAGCCCGTTCCATACCCCGTTCAATCTGCTCTTTAATGCTGGGCAAACTTCTAGAAAGTTCGGGGGTAAAAGAATCTACGTTGCAATAGGTACAGCCACCAAAACCCTTACTCCCATCACGGTTGGGGCAGGTAAAACCCCCATCGGCAATAATTTTAAATACACGTTGGCCCTGGTATTTATCTTTTAAATAACCACCATAATGGGTATATGGTTTAAAGCCGTAATCGAGTGGGGTTCCCAAAGAATTGTATCTATGATTTTTGACAAAGATACATAAACAGCGACTAGCTTTTTAGTACATTTGTGTACCAATTATAACCTATGGAAAGC
>JBIIBV010000122.1:0-3216 GCA_044239195.1 Sphingobacteriaceae bacterium
CGCGAATGTTTGGAAGATGGTTTCTTCAATGCCTTGATAGCGTGTTGCTTCTAAGTCAAAAGGTAACGCCATATCACTTTGAATGATGGCGAGTTTCTTTGATAAAATTCCTTCGGCTTGATGAGCGATTAGATTTTCTGCGGTTTTTCCTTTTAAGGTTGGAGCAGCCAATAATACTTGTTCAAAGGTTTGAAATTGTTGCAATAACTTCACCGCTGTCTTTTCCCCAATGCCAGGAATACCTGGAAGGTTGTCGCTAGCATCACCCACTAATCCTTTGTAATCTGGGACTTGTTCTGGGGTAATCCCGTATTCTGCAATGACTCGTTCTCTTGTCATTGCCACCGTTTCACTCACTCCTTTTCGAATGAGTTGCACGGTTAAATGGGGTTGAACGAGTTGAAGAAAATCACGATCAGAAGTGTAAATATCAACTTCCATGCCAGCTTTGACACCAAGCATGGCGGCGGTCCCTGCAACGTCATCGCCTTCAAAACCATCTTGTTCAAAAGTATAAAGATTAAGGGCTTTTAAAAGTTCACGAGCAAGTGGAAATTGTTTGATTAAATCTTCAGGCACAGGTTTACGATGGGCTTTATAAGTTTCTAATGCTTCATGGCGAAAGGTTTTTTGACCAGTATCAAAGGCCACCAAAATATAAGTGTTTTCCGGGACTGGAAACAAGATTTTTTGTAACATGTTGGCGAACACATACACGGCACTGGTAGGAATGCCTGACGCCGTGGTTAAATTCGCACCACCATAAGCTGATGCATAATAGGCGCGAAATAATAACGCATTGCCATCAATGATTTTAAATTTTTTCATGATTTCATCAAGCGAATTTGATCGACAAGAAAGTTATCATTTTTTTCTAAGTCTTGAGTGCCTGTCACCACGACCAATTGTCCACGTTCAAGTTCGGCCCCAAAACGTTCATACAATTTTGGAAATAAGATAAGCTCAAGTTTGTCGGTTTCATCGTAGATGGTTACAAACGCCATGGTTTGACCAGCTTTTGTTTTGACCACCCGTATCGTCCGAATTAAACCACCCGTGGTCACCACTTGATTGGTTCGTTTACTTTCTTGAATGGTAGGAATCACCGGTCCGTTTTTGGGTTGACGATAATTTCCTAATACGGATTGCGATAAAATCATGCCCGTGACATCAAGTTCTTTTTCTAAGTTTTCAAATGGTTTATCTTCAGCTTCAACCATCGGAATTTTGGGTAACGATGTGGGTGGTAATAAACCGGTTTGTTCATCCAAGAAGGTCGATTGAATCGCAGCATTCTTCATGGCATTTTGTAGACTTGCTCTTAACGTGGCTCTTGGTAAACCAAAGACATCATAAGCGCCAGCATCAATCAAACTCGAATGATGTTGGAGGGTTACATCAAGGGGATATAATCGAGTGACACAATCAAAAAAATCAGCAAAGGGTCCTTGAAGACGAACTTTTTGAATGCGAAGCACCAATTCAGGATGAATCCCTTTTAACAATGTCAGAGGGGCAATCAATTGATGATCTTGAATTATAAATTGAGTGGAAGGGGTTTGAATGTTTGGTGGCATCAGTTTAATTTTTAAGGTTCGTAATTCATCCATATACCCCATTAATTTTGTATCCGACGTCCCAGCAGAAGAGTTCAAAATCGAAGCATAAAATGCATCGGGGTGATACGTTTTTAAATAAGCCATTTGATACGTTAACGTTGCATAAGCGACGGAATGAGATTTGTTAAATCCATAATCAGCAAACTTTAAAATGTGATTGTAAACACTTAATGCATGATCTGATTTATACCCTTTGCTCACGGCGCCATCCAAAAAGGACTGTTTTAACGCAAGCATGGTTTCATTATCTTTTTTAGAAATAGCTCGTCGGAAATCATCTGCTTTTGCCAATGAAAAACCAGCCATGGTTTGGGCAATTTGCATGATTTGTTCTTGGTAAATAATGATACCAAATGTCGGATTAAGAATTGGCTTGAGTTGATTATCTAAATACGTAACAGGTTCTAACCCTTGCTTTCGCCTTGCATAACTTTCAATGTTATCCATGGGTCCTGGGCGATATAGGGCAATCAAACTTACCAAATCACTAAATCGATCAATTTGAATGGTTTTCATCGCCCGTTTCATGCCATCAGATTCAAGTTGAAATAAACCCATGTTTAGACCAGTTCTTAATAATTGAAACACTTGGTTATCTTCCATAGGAATGGTTTTTAAGTCAAGTTGGATGCCTTGATGGTTTAATTGGTTTAAGCACGTTTCAATGATGGTTAAGTTTCTCAGACCAAGGATGTCTATTTTTAAAAATCCTTGAGCTTCCAAATGATTCATTTCATATTGAGTAATGACCTTGGGTCCTTGTTTGATTAACGGTAAGGATTGGTGAAGTGGAGTTTCATTGAGAATGATGCCAGCAGCATGCATGCCAGATTGACGGATAAAACCTTCAATTTTATGAGCGAGTTTAACAATCTCAGCGCATTCAGGATCTTCATCAAAATGTTTTTGAAAGGCCGGTAGCTTTTTATATGAACTTCGTAAATCTAGTTTTCCGTCACCTAAAGCTTTGCTTAATAATTCAATCGAAGTATTTGAAAATTTGTAGACTCGACCAATATCTCGAATCGCTTGTTTGGCCTGAATGGTTTGATAAGTAATGATATGACTGACGCGATCATCTCCATATTTTTTTCGGATATACTCAATGATTTTTTCTCGATCCTTATCGGCAAAATCCGTATCAATGTCCGGCATGGTTTTGCGAGAAGGATTTAAGAAACGTTCAAATAAAAGTTGATGAGGTAAAGGATCAATTTCAGTAATACCTAATGCGTAGGCGACCAAACTACCAGGAGCAGATCCTCTTCCAGGTCCAACCATGATACGTTGTTGTTTTGCATACTGAATAAAATCGGCAACGATTAAGAAGTAATCTGCAAACCCTAACTGCTCAATCATCGTTAACTCGTAGTCTAATCTTTCTAGATAAGCCATTTGTGTAAAATCAATCGGTCGGCTTTGTAAACCTTCAATCGATTTTTCCCTAAGTAAGTCTTGACTTGATGTTCCTGATTGGAAACTTAACAATTGCCCACGTTTGACAAAAAAATTAAAACGGCATCCATTCGCAATGTTAGTTGTTTCAATGATTTCTTCTGGAAGATAACGTTGTTGAATTTCTTCAAGGGTAGGTAAA
>JBIIBV010000051.1:0-12785 GCA_044239195.1 Sphingobacteriaceae bacterium
TTCTTTGCTTCTAGTTAAGGTATTATAAACCTGTACTTGGTTTTTCATGCCACAAAGGTATAAAAATGCTTAGTTATCTAGTTCTAAATCTGCCCGAACTGCAAAATGGTCGGATAGTTTTTTATCAATAATGCGGTAATTTCTAACTCCAAAGTTAGGCGTAGCCAAAATATAATCGATTTGAAAATTAGGGAAATTGCCATTATAAGTAACGCCTAGGCCACTCCCTTTCTCTTTAAAGGTATTAACCAAGCCATCGGCCATTTGGTGTACGGTATACGAAACCGGTGTATCGTTAAAATCGCCAGCCAACAGATAAGGCGTTGTGCAGGTGCTGGTATGTTTTTTTACTAAGGCTACTTGCTTGCTACGTTTTATAAAGGCTCGTTTTAAACGTCCCCCAATTCTACGAGACGAACTCATATCTGTTTGAATATCTTCTTGCACTTGGTGTAAATACTCGTAATCTTCAGGTTGAAATTTAATGGATTGCAAATGCACATTATATACCCTAAAGGTTTGTTTCTGAAAACGCAAATCGGCATAAATAGCCTCGTTGCCTCGTTGTTTTTCATCAAAACGGATACTCCCTTTTTTCACAATCGGAAATTTAGAAAAAATAGCCAAGCCAATGGCTTCAAAACCGTTATCGGTTGCAGGTTCGAAGTAATACTGCTCGGTATGTAAAATCTCTTTTATGAGTTTTTTGAAATTGTATTTTCCCCGATTACGAGAAAAAAACTCTTGAAAACAAATCACATCGGGCTGCTCTTTACGAATAATGGTAAGTATTTGATCACGGATAGTTTCTTCATTTTGAAATCCAAATTTTTTAAAACTGTGCACATTATAGGTCATAATGCGTACAAAATCTGGCGATGATTTGGGTACCTCAATGGCGGTAGATTCTCTAAAACCGACAAAACTCGTCAACACTTTCCAACCCACTAATACGGCTACTACCGAGGGTACTGCAAAAACAGGTTTACGAAACAACCAGAATACCACACAGAGTAAATTAAAAAGCAAAATAAAGGGATAGGCCAAGCCCACAAAAGCTATGGGCCAAAAACTAGCAGGGTTTATGTAGGGAGCCAAATAAGAAAGTAGCAAAAAGAATAACGCAAGTGCATTTAAGAACACTAAAAATTTGCTCAAAAAACCAATATGCGCTTTTCCTCTTCTCACGGCAGCTTAATAAAAATCCCAGGGTTTACGAATGCGCCACACTTTCATCAATATAAAACCAAAAAGTGCACCACCCAGATGCGCAAAATGCGCTACCGAGTCGCCACTAAATTGGGCCACACCCAAAAACAATTCAATAACGATGTAAACCGGAATGATATATTTGGCTTTTAAAGGCACTGGGATAAACATGATGAACAATTCGGCATTGGGAAATAACAAGCCAAAAGCAGTTAATAAGCCGAAAATAGCTCCCGAAGCGCCTAGCATGGGTCCGTAATAAATTTCTTGCAGGGTACGCAGATGATCGGGATTAGTGGAAGTATAGGAAGCCACATCAATGGTAATACTACCGGCAATACCGTATACCTCCATGGCTTGAATTGCCATTTGCAAAGCCAAAGCACCAAAACCGGTAATCAAATAAAAATTTAAAAACCGTTTGGCACCAAACAAATATTCGAGCTGCGAACCAAAGGTGTAGAGGGCAAACATGTTGAACAAAATATGCGCAAAGCTCACGGGGCTGTGCATAAACATGTAGGTAATTACCTGCCAAATCTTAAAATTGGGCGAATCGAAATAAAATACACCGAAATACTCTACCATAGGATACGCTCCGCCTTTACTAAATAATAGCGTAGCTATATAAAAGATGATATTAATGATGAGTAGGTTTTTTACAACCGTTGGTGTATTTGCAAAAGGTAATCGCATGGCGCTATTTTTCAAATTTTTGGAGTAATTCCTCCAAACTAAAGGTAACAATTATCGGTTTTCCACTGATAGAAACTTGCGGCATTTCGCAGGCAAAAAGCTCATCTATCAGGGTAGTCATTTCTTCTATATTTAATTGGGTACCCGATTTAATGGCTGAGTTTTTTGCCAAGGTACGAGCCAGCTGATCTCGTTTATTTAATTTGAGCGCCGATTGGTTATTTTTAAACCCTTCTAACAATTGCTCTAAAACTTCCACTTCGCTAGCGGTTGACGAAATATCCGCAGGCACGCCCTCCACCACAAAAGCATTCTTGCCAAATTCGCGAATTTGGAACCCTAAAGCTTGAATATCGGGCAATAATTCTTTTACCAATTCTGCATCGGCAGCCGAAAGCGTAACCGTTTCGGGGAATAAACTTTGTTGCGAAGTACCGGGTTTATTGGCCAACTGCTGCACAAAACGTTCGTACAAAATACGTTCGTGGGCAGCTTGCTGATCAATTAACATAAAGCCCGATTTTATGGTAGACAAGATGAAACGTTGGTGCAATTGTACCAATTGCTTTTCGCCAATTTGAGGTATTGGATCTGCTAATGCGGCATCAAAAGTTAATTCGTTGGGTTTATTTGGGCTACTTTTCAGTAACTCGTGAATGCCCGACCAATCTTGTTCTATTTTTTCGCGGGTTTGACCCATATGGTGCCTCGATGGCGCCGATTCAACCGAAGCTGCAAAAGGATTAAAATTGGGATTTACCCGAATACTCGGTGCCACAATATCTTCGGGCGACTGCTGGGTAATCATTTGACTAAAGCCTGTTTCTTGATTAAAATCTAGCGTTGGTGCAATATTATACCTACCCAACGAACGTTTTACAGCCGAGCGAATAATGGCATACATCGCTCGTTCATCTTGAAACTTAATTTCGGTTTTGGTAGGATGTACGTTAATATCAATTTGTGCCGGATCAATCTCAATAAATAACACGTACAAGGGAAAACTATCCCGGCTCAATACCTCCTCGAAAGCCGAAGCCACCGCATGGTTGAGGTAGGCATCTTTAATAAACCGACGGTTTACAAAGAAGAACTGTTCTCCCCGTGTTTTTTTGGCAAACTCAGGTTTGCCCACAAATCCCTCAATATTAATAATGCTAGTTTCTTCGGAAACGGGTACTAACTTTTGATTGTATCCGGCACCAAAAACATGCACAATGCGTTGCTTTAAACTAGATGCAGGCAAATGAAACAGCTCATTACCATCGTGGTGCAAAGAGAAAAATAAATCGGGATGCGCCAAGGCCACCCGTTGAAATTCATCAATAATATGGCGCAGCTCCACCGAATTGCTTTTTAAAAAGTTTCGGCGGGCAGGGGTATTATAAAATAAGTTTTTAATGCTGATGCTCGTTCCGGCGGCACAAGCAATGGATTCTTGCTTTTGCACCGTAGAACCCTCCATTTCTACCAAGGTACCCAGCTCATCTTCTACCCTGCGGGTTTTTAATTCTACTTGGGCAATAGCCGCAATGGAAGCCATGGCTTCGCCCCTAAACCCTTTGGTACGAATGGCAAATAAATCGGCAGCTTCTTTAATTTTAGAGGTAGCGTGACGCTCAAAACACATACGAGCATCGGTTGGGCTCATACCACAGCCATTATCGAGCACCTGAATAAGGGCTTTTCCGGCATCTTTTACCAGCAATTGAATGCGGTCGGCACCAGCATCAATGGCATTCTCTAACAGTTCTTTAACTGCTGAAGCCGGACGCTGCACCACCTCACCTGCGGCAATTTGGTTTGCAACAGCATCGGGTAAAAGTTGAATAATATCTGACATGAACTGCTAAAATAGCTATTTTTTTGCCATTTTAAAGGCTAAAATTTGCTTCGCATTCGCATTCAAACAGTGCAATCCCTATATTTAAACTCAGAAAATATAACACATCATGAAAAAAATCCTTTTCTTCTTAGCCCTTAGCTTTTTATGGGGCTGTTCAGGCAAAAAATCGGCCGATACCTTAATTTACAATGCACACATTTACACTGTAGACAGCACCTTTAGCGAAGCAGAAGCCATGGCCATTAGCGATGGTAAAATTATAGCCATTGGCAAAAATGTCGATTTGCAAAAAGAGTACAGCGCCAAAGAAGAAATAGATGCCAAAGGGAAAGCTATTTATCCGGGATTTATTGATGGCCATGCCCATTTTTTAGCCTATGGACTAGGGCTAAACACCGTTGATTTAGTAGGTACTAAAAGCTGGGAAGATATTGTTGCCAAGGTACAAACCTTTGAAAGTCAAAATAGCGAAGGCTGGATTTTAGGCCGAGGCTGGGACCAAAATGACTGGAGCAATAAAAACTTTCCAAGTAACGCCGAATTAACCCGTCTATTTCCCAACCAACCTATACTTTTAAACCGGGTAGATGGCCACGCCGCCATTGCCAACCAAAAAGCACTCGATTTAGCCGGTATTAAACCTGGCCAAACCTTAGTAGGTGGTGAAATTGGTACAGAAAACGGAAAATTAACAGGCCTCTTGGTAGATAATGCTGTAGATCTGGTATCGAGCAAAATACCCAAACCCACTACCGAACAAGTAAACAAAGCCTTATTAGCCGCTCAAAAAAATTGCTTTGCGGTAGGGCTTACCACCATTGTAGATTGCGGCTTAGACCACCAAGCGGTAAGTACCATTGACGCCTTGCAAAAGGCAGAACAATTAAAAATGCGCCTATTCATCATGCTATCAGATAACCCTGAAAATTTCGATTTTCTAGTAAAAAATGGCGCCATTAAAACCGATCGCTTAAATGTGCGTGCCTTTAAAGTATACGCCGATGGAGCCTTGGGCTCTCGTGGCGCTTGCTTACTGAACCCTTATGCCGACCAAGCTGGACATTCTGGATTTTTATTAAGCCCGAAAAAACATTACTTAGAACTAGCGCAAAAAATTGCCGATAAGGAATTCCAAATGTGCACCCATGCCATTGGCGATTCGGCAAACAGAGAAATTTTAAATGTGTATACCAAGGTATTAAAAGGTAAAAACGATTTACGTTGGCGCATTGAACATGCACAAGTGGTAAACCCTGCAGACTTCGCGGAATTTGGTGCCAATTCTGTAGTGCCTTCGGTGCAACCTACCCATGCCACTTCCGATATGTATTGGGCCGGCGAACGTTTGGGATCCGAACGCATAAAAGGTGCTTATGCGTATCAGCAATTGCTACAACAAAATGGCTGGTTGGTTTTAGGAACCGACTTTCCCGTAGAAGATATTAGCCCGATGCGTACCTTCTACGCTGCCGTAGTTCGTAAAGATGCTAAGGGTTGGCCTACTAAAGGGTTTCAAACAGAAAACGCCTTAAGCAGAGCCGATGCACTAAGAGGAATGACCATCTGGGCAGCTAAAGGCAATTTCGAAGAAAAAGAAAAAGGGAGTATGGAAGTGGGCAAATTTGCGGATTTTATAATCCTAGATAGAGATATTTTAAAAGTAGCAGAGGACCAACTATTAGGCACCAAAGTGCTAAATACCTATGTGAATGGAGAGAAGGTTTATTAAACTCCTACTAAGTTTTGCGGGCATATTGTTGGGCATACAAGTCTATGCTCAGCAAGCCAATCCAGCCGAATGGTTGCGCCAATTTAACGATGCGCAAAAGCATACGGTGGTGTTAAACAATGCCGATGAGGTGCTGCCCTTAGTCAATATCAACCAAAAAATTGCCAGTATTAATTTGGGCTTTAACCACAGTGTGGTGTTTGATAGCTTGGCCAATAAGTACCAACAAGTATCTTCTTTTAATGGAAGTTTTTATGCCACCACCTCTTCTTTAGATGCCTTATTAGACGATTTAAAGTTTTACCACACCCTCATACTAGAACTTTCGGATGTGGTTATTTTCGACGAACGGGTGCTCCGTTTTATTAAAGAAGCCGAGAAGAATAAACAAGTAATTATTGCCCTTTTCGGCGATGCCCGAAGCTTAACCAAATTGGAAAGTATTCAATCGCCCATTGTATGGTGCGAAAACCATACTGAAGTTGGATCCAGCGTGGTAGCCCAAGCCATTTTTGGCGGACTTACCATTTCTAATTATTTAACCCAAGATTATGGTGAAAAGCTACGCAGTGGCAGTGGTTTCTCCATCAAAAAAACACGTTTAAGTTATACCGTACCCGAGGCAGTAGGCATACATACTGAAGATTTAGCACCCATAGAAGCCATTGCCTACGAAGCTATTTTTGCCAAAGCCACGCCAAGTGCAGTAGTTTTAGTGGTTAAAAATGGGCAAGTAATTTACGAACGGGCCTTTGGCAAACCCACCTACGAAAGTACAAGAGCTACCCGCATAAACGATATTTACGATATTGCCTCTATTACCAAAACCGTTGCAACCACGCCGGCGGTTATGCGCTTGGTAGAAAGTGATAAGCTTTCGCTCGATTCTCCTTTAAGTGCTTATATAGGGCGCACCAAAGGCATAGACAAAGCAAATATCAAAGTAAGAGAAGTGATGCTACACGAAGCCGGCTTTACACCCTACATCCCCTTCTATCAGAAACTAAAACCTACAGATGTAAGTCCTAGACCAAATGCTGAGTTTCCAACCAAATTAAGCGATGGTTTTTTCTTAAAAACCAATTACTTTGCCGACGTAATGTGGCCACAAATGTTGCGCTCTCCGCTACTCAGCCGGGGCCGTTATGTGTACAGCGATTTAAGCATGTACTTTATGAAAGAGGTGGTAGAAACACTCAGCGAACAGCCTCTAGACGAATATCTTGCCCAACAATTTTATGACCCCTTGGGCATGCAAACGGCCGGATATTTACCCAAAAAGCGCTTTGCAGCAGATCGTATTATTCCAACAGAAATCGACACTTATTTTAGAAAAAGTACACTACAGGGCGATGTGCACGACCAAGGAGCCGCCATGCTGGGAGGTGTTTCGGGGCATGCGGGTGTGTTTGCCACCGCCAACGATTTGGCTATTTTTTATCAATTATTATTGAATAAAGGAAATTACGGCGGCAAACGCTACTTTAAAGCCAGCACGGTAGAACAATTCACCACCCGGCAATCAACCACTAGCCGCAGAGGGTTGGGCTTCGATAGGTGGGATCCCAATGCTATTCCTGCATACCCCTCTACATTAGCCACACCCGAAACTTTTGGGCATACCGGCTATACAGGAACCTGTGTATGGGCCGATGCGAAGAATGACTTGATTTATATTTTCTTATCAAACAGAGTGTACCCCGAGGTAAGCGATAAATTATCTACTTTGCGGATCAGACCCCGCATTCAGGATGTGATTTATAAAGCCTTGGCTAAGTCAAGTACTTCCCAACAATAGGCATGCGGCGGCCAGGGCCAAAGGCCTTTGGCGATACCCGCAAAATAGGTGGTGTTTGGTAGCGTTTAAATTCGGCTTGGTTTACCAATTTTAGTACGCTATTTACCAAAGCCTCATCGAAACCTTGTGCAATGAGCGCAGCAGGACTCTGCTTTTTTTCAATAAACTGAAACAGCAATTTGTCTAGCACGTCGTATTCGGGCAAAGAGTCCGAATCTTTTTGTCCAGGGCGCAACTCGGCCGATGGTGGTTTTACGATGCTATTTTGAGGTATAATTTCTTTGTTTCTATTGATGTAATTTGCCAGCTGATACACTTGCGTTTTGTACACATCACCCAACACACTAATGGCACCAGCCATATCGCCGTATAAGGTACCATAGCCAACGGCACATTCACTTTTATTGGAGGTATTGAGCAATATATAGCCAAACTTATTAGAGAGAGCCATTAGCACCACAGCTCGGCTTCTCGATTGAATATTTTCTTCAGTAAGGTTGAAAGGTAACTCTTTAAAGGCAGGCTTTAACATGGCATCAAAAGCTTCGGTGGCCGGCTTAATGGGCACAGTAAGCTCTTCGCAACCAACATTTTGGACCAATGCCAAAGCATCGGCAATAGAATGTTCGCTCGAAAATTCGGAAGGCAACAATACCGCCAACACATTTTCGGGGCCAAGAGCCTCCACGGCTAAAGCGCAAACTACCGCCGAATCTATACCGCCCGATAGGCCAAGGGTTGCTTTCTTAAAACCAGATTTTTGAAAATAATCGCGAATGCCTAAAATTAAGGCCTGATATATTTGGGCCACATCGGTTTCGGCCGCCTTGCTTATAGGCACTAAGTCTTGAATCTTATTTTGGGCGAATTCATAAACTTTTAACTCTTCGGAAAAAGCAGCTAATTGATCTAACACTTCGCCTTTTTCATTAAAAACCAACGATTCTCCATCAAAAATAAGCTCGGTTTGAGCACCAATTTGGTTTACATAAAATAGAGGCAAGTTGTATTTCCGGCAATTATCGCCTAAAATCTGCACCCGTTCTTCGTCGTGGTTATAGGCAAATGGCGATGCAGCAATATTGATCATCAGATCCGGATTTTCTTTACTGAGCCAATCCATGGGCTCGGCTACATACAATGGATCGTTGTTTACATTCCACAGATCTTCGCAAATGGTGAGTGCAATTTTGCTACCCATAAAATGGATGCAGGCACTTTGTGTAGCCGGTTCAAAATAGCGGTACTCATCAAATACATCGTAATTGGGCAAAAGTGCTTTATGCACCTTGGCTTGTACGGTACCGTTGGCTATAAAATAGGCCGAATTGTGTAATGCTTTTCCCTTTAGTTGCGGATTTACCGTGGGCAAGCCCACAATGCAAGCTATATCGGTACAAGCGGCGGCTATGACGTGGGCAGCAGCTTCGCATTCGGCAATAAACGAGCTATAATCTAATAAATCTTTAGGCGGATAGCCACAAATAGCCAACTCGGCAAATACCACCAAATCTGCTCCTTGAGAGCGGGCGGTGGAAATGGCCCCCAGAATTTTCTGAGTATTGGATTCGATATTACCAACGTGGTAATTTAATTGGGCTAATGCGATTTTCATCTGAAACAAATATAGGGGCATTTTAGTAAATTTAGGCCATGAAATTGCTTACAAACACCCGTTTATACCTGATACTCGGTATCTGTTTTTCTTTTATTGGCTGCACAAGCAGTAAGGAACCCGATATAAGCGGAATTAAGCTCGATGTAAAGATTGAACGCTTCGACCAATCGATGGAGCAATTAACTACCGATAATGTAGCCCAAGTGGCTCCTCAACTGGAAAAACAATTCGAGTGGTTTTATGCCGATTATATCCAAAACATGTTGGCTGTGGGTAGCATGGCCGATACCACGTATTACCAAAATTTAAGAATTGTATTGGGCAACCCCGATTATAAAGCATTGGCCGAAGCCGTTGCCGATACCTACCCCAACTTAACAAAGCAAGAGGCCGAATTAACCGATGCCTTTAAACGGATGAAGTATTATTTTCCGAAGCAAAAGACACCACGTTTTATTAGCTTTTTATCTGGTTTCTCGGTACAAACGCCAATAGGAAATGGCTATATAGGCATTGGTTTAGATATGTTTTTAGGCAAAGATTCGCCATTTTACCCAGCATTGGTACAAAGTATTCCGCAGTACATTTCTCGACGTTTTACACCCGAAAATATAGCACCAAGAGTGGTGGAAACTTATATCCGAGAAGAAGTATACCCAGAGAGCGATGCAACTGTATCGTTATTAGATAAAATGGTGTATAACGGCAAAGTACTCTACCTCATGCAAAAAGCTTTACCAACCGCACCCGACAGCTTATTAATAGGCTATACCGATGCACAAAGTGCGTGGTGTAAAACCTACGAAGCCGATATTTGGGCGTATTTCATTGATGAAAAACTCATTTTCGAGAGTGATTATCTTAAAATTCAGAAATTTTTAACCGATGCTCCTTTTACCCCGGGCTTGGGCGAAAACAACCAATCGGCGCCTAAATTAGGCGTATGGGTGGGCTGGCAAATTGTAAAGAACTACATGGATAAACATCCAGAACTGGAGCCAAAAGATTTACTAGCTCTACAAGATGGTCAAAAAATACTACGAGAATCGGGCTATAAACCTAAATAAAAAAAGCACCTTTCTACACCCAAAACGGATGCGGAAAAATGCCTCTTGATACTTTAAGCTAAAACTTATTTTAAGATATTCAGTACCGCTTTAATGCATACTACCGAACCAATTACCAATAATACATTGGCAATACCGCTGGCTAGGCTAGAATCTTGAACAAAACGTCCGAAAACGCCTGCCAAACCGATAATAATACCGTAAGTCATTAATTTATAATGCGCTGTTTCGTTCGCATTGTTATTCTGGATAGTTCCTTGGTTGTTTTTTGCTTTTGCCATGTTTTTATAAACTAGTAGAATTGATTTATCCGTTTGATAGCGCCGCTGCTCCACTTACAATCTCCGTTAATTCGGTAGTAATGGCTGCCTGACGGGCTTGGTTGTACGATAATTTAAGCGCTTTTATCAAATCTCCGGCGTTTTCGGTGGCTTTATCCATGGCCGTCATACGAGCACCATGCTCCGAAGCATGCGAATCTAATACCGCCTTGTATAACTGAATTTTAATTGATTTCGGAATTAATTCCGTTACAATTTCTTCTTGCGAAGGTTCTAAAATATAGTCGGTTTGTGTATCGGCTACTAAATCATCGGCAACTTTTGCTACTGGCAATAATTGCTCCGTAGTAATAAATTGTACGGCTGCATTTTTAAATTGGTTGTATACCAATTCTACCTTATCGTATTCGCCGGCTTTAAAGGCCTCCATAATAGATTCGGTAATTTTAGCCGTGTTTTCAAAAGTTAAGTGCTGGTAGAGTTCGTTGTTATTGCCTAATACGTTGTATTTACGTTTTTCGTAATAATCTTGGGTTTTCTTACCAATGGCTACAATGCTCACATTCCCTTCACGGTATTGGTTGGCGTAAGTACCCGAAATTAACTGATTCACAGCTTTAATAACGTTCATATTAAACGCACCAGCCAAACCACGGTTAGAGGATACGGCCACAATTAATACCTTTTTTGGCTCACGAACAGCAGTATAAGGCGACGATGCATCTTCTAAACTTGCCGATAAATTGGCCAAAATGGCTTTTAATTTATTGGCATACGGACGCAATTGTACAATGGCATTGGTGGCACGCTTTAACTTAGCAGCCGAAACCATTTTCATGGCTTTGGTAATTTGCTGCGTAGAGCTTACCGATGCAATTCTATTTCGTACTTCTTTTAAATTCGCCATTCTATGAGTATTGAGTAGTTAGTATTGAGTATTGAGAAACTGTTTCACCTTAATACCTACAACCTAAGACCTACAACCTGCAACACAATTAATATTTACCTGCTAATTCTTTTGCTACGCTTTCTAATACGCTTGTTAAGCTATCGTCGAATTTACCAGCTTTTAGAGCCGTTAACACTTCTGGATGACGTTGCTCTAACTGTTGCAAGTATTCAGCTTCAAATTCTTTCACTTTATTTACTGGCACGTTACGCATTAAGCCTTTGGTACCAACATAAATAATAGCCACTTGTTTTTCTACCGTTACTGGTGCAAACTGGCCTTGTTTTAAAATTTCTACGTTACGTACCCCTTTATCTAATACGGCTTTGGTAGCGGCATCTAAATCTGAACCAAATTTAGAGAAAGCCTCTAATTCGCGGTATTGTGCTTGATCTAATTTTAAGGTACCGGCAACTTTCTTCATCGATTTAATTTGCGCATTACCACCCACACGTGATACCGAAATACCTACGTTGATAGCTGGGCGAACCCCTGCGTTAAATAAATTCGATTCCAAGAAAATCTGACCATCGGTAATAGAAATTACGTTGGTTGGAATGTAAGCCGATACGTCGCCCGCTTGGGTTTCGATAATTGGCAATGCAGTTAAAGAGCCACCACCTTTTACAATGCCTTTAATAGATTCCGGCAAGTCGTTCATGGCTTGAGCGATATCGTCGTTGGCATTGATTTTTGCAGCACGCTCTAATAAACGGCTGTGTAGGTAGAATACGTCACCTGGATATGCCTCACGGCCCGGAGGACGTTTTAATAATAAAGATACCTCACGGTAGGCTACAGCTTGTTTCGATAAATCATCGTAAACAATTAATGCCGGACGACCTGTATCGCGGAAGAACTCTCCAATAGCTGCACCCGCAAATGGAGCGTAGAATTGTAAAGGAGCCGGATCGGCAGCCGAAGCGGCTACTACTACCGAGTATGGCATGGCGCCATTTTCTTCTAGGGTACGTACAATTTGTGCTACGGTAGAGTTTTTCTGACCGATAGCTACATAGATACAAAATACAGGTTCCCCTGCTTCGTAAAATTCTTTTTGGTTGATGATGGTATCGATACAAACAGCAGTTTTACCGGTCTGGCGATCGCCAATTACCAACTCACGCTGACCACGACCGATGGGAATCATGGCATCAATAGCTTTAATACCAGTTTGTAACGGTTCGTTTACCGGCTGACGGTAAATTACACCCGGAGCTTTACGCTCTAAAGGCATTTCGTAGGTTTTTCCGGCAATGGGACCTTTACCATCAATTGGCTGGCCAAGGGTGTTTACCACACGACCTAACATGCCATCGCCTACATTAATAGAGGCAATTTTTTTGGTACGTTTAATGGTATCGCCTTCTTTAATTTCATCAGAAGGGCCTAATAATACCACACCCACGTTGTCTTCTTCTAAGTTTAACACGATGCCTTGTAATCCGTTGTTGAATTCAACAAGCTCACCCGATTGAACTTTTGTTAAGCCGTATACACGAGCAATACCATCGCCCACTTGTAATACAGTACCTACCTCTTCGAGTTCGGCTTCTGACTTAAAGCCCGATAATTGTTGTCTTAAAATCGCC
>JBIIBV010000111.1:0-3083 GCA_044239195.1 Sphingobacteriaceae bacterium
AATTCTGCTTCGGTATGATCAATTGCCTTATCCATAGTGGCCTTGGCATCTTCTAGTTGTTTTTTAATGAGTTCGCTCATGTTCTATCAATCGTTTATTATTTCACTAAAGTTCCTATAGGTTCGCCTTTGGCCAATTTTAAGAAATTACCAGGTTTGTTCATATCAAACACAATAATGGGTAAACTATTTTCTTGGCAGAGGGTAAAGGCGGTCATATCCATTACGTTGAGATTTTTGCTGTATACATCGGCAAAACTAATTTCATCGAAACGGGTAGCAGTAGCATCTTTTTCTGGGTCGGCGCTGTAAATACCATCTACTCGGGTGCCTTTTAATACTACATCGGCATTAATTTCAACGGCACGTAAAGAGGCTGCCGTGTCGGTAGTAAAGTAGGGGTTGCCGGTTCCGGCCCCAAATATAACTATACGTCCCTTTTCAAGGTGGCGTACGGCTCTGCGACGAATAAATGGTTCGCAAATTTGCTCCATTTTAATGGCGGTAAGTAAACGGGTTTTTACACCTACTTTTTCGAGTGCATCTTGCAGGGCCATGCTATTAATTACAGTAGCCAACATCCCCATATAATCGGCTTGCACACGATCCATTCCGGCTTTTTCGGCACTAAGGCCGCGGTATATATTGCCGCCTCCAATTACCAATGCAATTTCAATGCCTTGTGCGTGTACGGCTTGTATATCTTTGGCATATTGGGCTACACGGTCAATATCAATACCGTATTGTTTTTCGCCCATTAAGGCTTCGCCGCTAAGTTTTAGGAGGATACGTTTGTATTTCATTGCTTGGAGAGGTTTGTCAAAAATAAAAAAAATAGCGATAGAAAAATATGATCAAAAAAAATCCCCCGATTTTTCGGGGGATTTTTAATTAAGCACCTAGTTGTACTCGTTTAAAGCTTACAACGGTTAATCCTTTCGAAACCCCGTCTAGGAATTGAGCAACGGTTTTCGATGAGTCTTTTACAAACTCTTGGTTTAACAAGGTTGATTCTTTGTAAAACTTATTTAATTTACCTGCGGCAATTTTTTCTACCATATCTTCTGGTTTACCTTCGGCACGAATTTGGTCTTTTGCAATTTCTAACTCACGTTCAATGGTGCGGGCATCTACATCGCCTTTATCAAGAGCAACCGGATTCATGGCTGCAATTTGCATGGCAACATCTTTTCCTGCTTCATCAGCATCAGCTACCTTAGCACTTAGAGAAACTAATACACCTAAACGGTAGTTTCCGTGAATATAGGCTACTACTTTTTCGCCGCTTATTACTTCGTATTTAGATACGCCAATTTTTTCGCCAATTTTGCCAGTTTGATCTAAAATTTGATCGGCTAATTTAGTACCGTTTAATTCCAATTCGGTTAAAGCCTCAATGCTTGCCGGATTGTTAGCAATGGCTAAATCGGCAATACTAGTTGCAAAGGCAATAAAGTCGGTATTTTTTGCCACGAAATCTGTTTCGCAGTTTACTTCAACTATAATACCTCTTTTACCATCGGCAGTAGTTTTAGCAATAACTACTCCTTCGTTAGACTCACGGTCTGAACGGCTAGCGGCTACTTTTGCCCCTTTTTTACGTAAATAATCAACAGCTGCATCAAAATCGCCGTTTGCTTCTACTAAAGCTTTTTTGCAATCCATCATTCCAGCGCCTGTTTGTTGGCGTAGTTTATTTACATCTGCTGCAGAAATTTGTACTGTAGACATTTTTTCTCTTTTTAATAGGTTTTAAATACATGTGGGTTGTAAGTTATGGGTTGCAAGTAAGCCCACAACACACAACTTGCAACCCACAATTAAATATTACTCTTCTGTTTTTTCGGTTTCAGCCTCTGCTTTGGCAGTAGTTTTGCGTGCTCTTTTACCTGGAGTAGCGCTAGCTACTTCTGTTGCCGGAGCGGCATCTACTTTTGCTTTTTCAGCTGCACCTTCTTTGTCGGTTTCTTCGTCTTTCTCACGTTTACGCTCTTCTAAACCTTCCTGAATTGCTTTGATAATGATATCGGTAATTAAGGTAATAGATTTAGTAGCGTCATCGTTTGCCGGAATTGGGAAATCGATGTTTGAAGGATCGGAGTTTGTATCCACCATTGCAAAGGTTGGAATATTTAACTTCAATGCCTCAGCAACCGCGATGTGTTCTTTTTTCACATCAACTAAAAATAATGCAGCAGGTAAACGGTTCAAATCGGCGATACCTCCTAGTAGAGATTCTAATTTGATACGCTCACGCTGAATCATTAATTTTTCTTTTTTCGACAATACATCGTAAGTACCGTCTTGAGTCATTTTATCGATGTTAGACATCTTTTTAATGGACTTGCGCACGGTAGCAAAATTGGTTAACATACCACCTAACCAACGTTCGGTTACGTAAGGCATGCCTACAGATTTTGCTTGTTCAGCTACGATATCTTTCGCTTGTTTTTTAGTAGATACGAAAAGTACTTTACGGCCCGATTTAACAATTTGTTTAATCGCAGCAGCACTTTCTTCTACTTTAGTTAATGTTTTATTTAAATCGATAATGTGGATGCCGTTACGTTCCATGAAAATGTAAGGCGCCATTTTTGGATCCCATTTGCGGGTAAGGTGACCAAAGTGTACACCTGCATCCAATAAGTCTTGATATGTTGTTCTAGCCATTTTTTTGATCCTCCTGAAATTAACGTTTACTGAATTGGAAGCGCTTACGTGCTTTCTTACGACCTGGTTTCTTACGCTCAACCATACGGTCATCGCGGGTCATAATGCCTTTAGCTCTCAATGAAGGTTTAGTTTCCGGATCTAGCTCAACAATTGCTTTTGCAATTGCCAAACGAACGGCTTCTGCCTGTCCTTTAACACCACCACCTGCTACATTTACTTTTACATCAAATTTACCGGTAGATCCGCTAACTTCTGTTGATTGAGTAACAATGTATTGCAAGGGCAATGTTGGAAAATACTCTTTGTAATCTTTACCGTTTACGGTAATGTTGCCGCTACCCTCAGTTAAATAAATGCGGGCAACAGCAGTTTTTCTTCTTCCCGAAGTGTTTGTTGTTGACATTTTCTTTC
>JBIIBV010000006.1:0-41134 GCA_044239195.1 Sphingobacteriaceae bacterium
TGTAAATGCCTTTGGTTACAGAAACGTTAAAAGATGGTGTTTTTTCGTTGTGGAACGGACATAAGCCAATCAGGCTAGTGCCCCGTTTTTTAAGATGCACGAAATCGCCAACCACCTCTTCAACACGAGCGGTTTCTATAATTTTATCGACGGTTTCTTGTGGGATCATGAATGGAAAATTACGCAAAATAGCGTGGAAGATAAAATTTTGAAAAGAAGCGTCTACTTAATACTTATTTCTAGCCTATTTTTGGATTTTTAGGCCCATTGGGTTTTAGTGAGTATATGAGCGAAACTCCATTGATATGGAACAAGCGGTTGTAGGTTGCTTTCGCAAAATCTGGGCGATAAATATAGTAGGCATCTAGTTTGAGTTGTTTGCTAAACTTATACTTAAAGCCAATGGTATTGCGCCAATTGTCTATAAAATATACGCCGCCAAATTTCATAATGGGTTCGGTCTGTACGTACATATTCAACTTCTTAACCAGGTTAACTTTGGCACCTAAACGCACTCTCCAATAGCCACTTTTATCATTTTGTACCGTTGCATCATCAAAATCTTGAATTCTGTTTTGAATGAGCGCCCTTAAAGAAATATCTACCGAGCCCAATTCATAACTAGCTTGTGCACCCACGCTAACCCGATGTGAGCTAAGTCCAGAAACTAAGGCCAAGCGATATTCTGCCTGAAGGCTAAAAAAATCGCTTAATTCTTTACTGGCGCCAAAAGAAATATAAGAACCGTTAAACGTACGAATATTGTTAAAATAGCGGGCTTGGTAATCAAGTTCGGCTGACCATTTACGTGGTAAATTTATGTCTAAAGTACCGCCATACCAGCCTTGTACATCGGTAGGATCGGCTTTGCTAGTTTGCGCCAAAACAGATTGATATCCACCAAGAAAAACGAGTATTAAAAAAAGTTTTTTCATGTACTTAGTTGAAATAAATGGTGAGCACGCAGGTATCTTTTAAAAAATCAATCTCATTTACTTCGTAGCGGTGAACGCTTAAACCGGTTCTTTTTTGCAAATCGGCCAAAAGTTCGGCCTCTCTACCGGCTTGTATAAGCTGTACATTATCGTACACAATGGTATTTATTTGTTCTTTCTTAACCACCCATTTACTCTCTAATAGAAATATAAGGCCAAGCATAATTACACTTAAAATAGATAAGGAAACAAAATCGGCTGGTGCAACTGCGTTTAACATACCCAAGGTGATGCATAAAAACAGATAGGTCATATCTTTAGTAGAAATACCTGTAGTGCGGTAGCGCAGCATAGAAAAAACGGCAAACAAACCAAAGGCCGAGCCAATACTCATATCAACCCGATTGAGCATGTAGGAGGTAAAAAATATAACTGTATTAAACGAGAAAAAAGTTAAAAACAGATCGGTGCGTTTATAATTGGTAAAATAAATCCCTCTAATAAGTATGATGGTAGCCACCATATCAACGGCAAATCTGGCGCCAATTTCGCTAGTAAGTAAATTAAGGTATGTCATTTAGGATGCTTGGTTTAATGCAGCAAATCTACGATAGATTGGCTTAAATGTATTAAATTTTATAGGTTGATTGAGAGCGATTAGACCCAAACAATATTTACTGATAGACCCACTGCGGATGCCTAGCTGTTTCATCCATTTTGCAAAGTCCATATTACGGCCTCTTTCTGTTTTAACTTCCACAATTACAAGGTTAGAAAAATCGGCTTTAGCCTGCTCATGACTAAATTTGAGATTAAAATCGAAGGTAATTTTTTCAGGTTTGGTTTTGTGTAATAGCGTAATTCGTTGGTACTGTATGGCCAAACTTTGCACTAATTCATCGCCTTTAAGGGCTGTATTATCGAATATAAATCCCGAAGCCGTTGTTAAATCGCTTGCCGGTATTCGGTACTTTTCGGTAATTCCTTTATTATTTTTTTTCTTCACCTCCACAAAAGTTTCGCCACTCTGTACATAGAATCGTTTACGCACTTTAAAACGGTTGCCCTTGCCCTGGTGGTGGTGGTGATAAAGGCTAAATTCAGGCGTATCGTAATACCAGGTGTCGTAATCGAATACGTGCTTGCTATTTATAGTTAATAGCTGATATGTAGCAGCACAAGCAGCTAAAACTGCAGGTAAAGCCCCTTTTGAGAGTATATATTTTCGGTCTACCCTACGATTCATAGGCGCACGCTCCTGCAATTCTTCCAAAGAAAACTTCTCAAAAAAATCTAATTCAGGAACCTGCATCTACTACGAATAAATTCTTAAGGTTGAATTTGTTAACGAGGTATTGTAGCTTTTTAAATTGGTAGTAGCTGGACCAAAAGTAACCACCCCAGTACTACTAAATTTTGCACCATGATTGGGACATACAAAATTATTGTTTGCCGCATTGTAGGTTAAAGAAGTACTTTCGTGGGTACATGCAGCCGATACGGCTAAAAAGGTGCCGGCATTGGTACGAGCAACCAATATGCCTTGACTAACCAAATACCCTCCATTACTTGCCAAATTCCCGCTACTTACATCCAATGTAAAATCTACATTGCTAGGTGCATTAGGGGTTGAATTTTTAGATGATTTGCCACAACCGGCAATACCGCCCAAACAAATGGGGGCTAGAAATGCGGCGGCGCCAACGCCCACTTGCGATAAGAAATCTTTTCTGTCCATAACATCTGGTTTTTAAATTAAAATCAATTTACCGAATTGTATGCACAAAACGAAAAACTATAGTTAAAAATGTTGAAAACGCTTATTTTTTAGTTACCCAATCGTTTTAAGGCAATATAAGCCATTAAGCCGGTGCTAATGGCAAAGGCATTTTCATCGATATCAAAGGTTGGCGTATGTACAGAAGAGGTAATTCCTTTGGCTTCGTTACGGGTGCCTAAGCGGTAGAAACAAGCATCGGTTACTTGGGAGTAGTAAGCAAAATCTTCGGCAGCCATCCAAATATCCAAGTCGAGCACATTTTCTTTCCCTAAATAGTCTTCGGCATGTTGTTTGGCTTGTGCCGTTAGTTTTTCTTCGTTTACTAAGAATGGGTAGCCTTTTCTAATTTCGAATTCGCAACTTCCACCCATGCTTTCGGCAATGCCTTCGGCCATTTTTTTCATGCGGGTATGCGCTTCGGCACGCCAAGCTTCGTCCATGGTTCTAAAGGTGCCTTCTAGTTTTACCTCGTTTGGTATTACATTGGTAGCACCATTGGCAATTACCTTGCCAAACGACAATACCGATGGGGTATTCGGGTTGGCCGTACGGCTAACAATTTGTTGTAATGAAACTAAAATCTGAGCGGTAATCATTACCGGATCGATGTTCTGTTGTGGTTGTGCAGCATGGCCACCTTTACCTTTCACGGTTACATACAATTCATCTGTAGAGGCCATGTATTTGCCCGAACGAAAGCCTACTTTACCAGTTTCAATAAAAGGCATAACGTGTTGCCCAAGTACTGCTTGAGGGGTTGGATTTTCTAGCACGCCTTCTTTAATCATTTGGTTGGCACCACCGGGCAATAGTTCTTCTGCCGGTTGAAATATCAATTTAATAGTGCCGCCAAATTCCGCTTTTAGTTCTTGTAAAATAGAGGCCGTTCCCAACAAAGAGGCAGTATGCGCATCGTGACCGCAAGCATGCATTACGCCGGCATAGGTTGATTTGTAAGTAACTTCATTCGCTTCTTGAATGGGTAAAGCATCCATATCTGCACGCAGAGCAACCACTTGGTCGGAGGCTTTATCGCCTTTAATGATGGCTAATAAACCAGTTTTAGCCATAGGCTGATAGGCAATTCCCAATTCATCGAGTTTAGCGGCTACAAAAGCAACCGTTTGATGCTCCTGAAAAGATAATTCGGGATGGGCATGCAAATGTCTTCTGTTTTGGATGGTTGATTCCAAAACACTAGCGGCTAATTCTTGGATTTGTTTTTTCAACATCAGCTAATATAAATTAGTATTAATAAAGAAATTACCAGTCTTTATTATTTGATTCTTTTTTTAATTCAAACATCTCATCCATATTTTTGCCAAAAGAATAGTAAGATCTCCTCATTCCCATATTATTCACAGAAGGTAATTTGCCTTCATTATTAGCAGTTAAACCGATATTCTTTACTACAACTCTATATTTACCATCCTTAAATTGAATAACAAAAGTTCCAGAAAATGGCTGAAGAATCCAAACAGTAACGTTTCCCCATTTAAAACCAAATTTTTTAAAGTCTATTGAGAGATTAGAGAAAGTACCGGAAATCTGCTGCATAGAAATACTTGATTGCTGCAATGAAAGTCTAGTATCTGAACTAAATTGTTTAATCGCTAATTCCTTGATTTGATCTAATTTAAGCTCAGGAAAATCAAAAACCTTTACATATGTAACTGATTCATTATCAATAACATAATTATCAATAACAGTTTGTAAGCTATCTGTTTGAGCAGAGGCTAACAATGGGGAAATGAATAGTAAAATGATAAGTATTCTCTTCATAAATTAATATAAATGAAATTAAGCAAGTCCTACGCCGTGGCAAGCTTTGAATTTTTTGCCACTTCCACACGGACAAGGATCGTTACGACCTATTTTTTGTTCTACTCGAATGGGTTGTGTACGTTGCAGTTCACGGGTATCGTCCATAGGTACACCGTTTGCTTGTTGCGCCAATTCGGGTTTAGAAATTTTTAATTTACTTAAATCTTGTTTGGCCTGTGGGCGGGCTTCGCGAACGGGCTCTTGGCCTTGGTTCGGAATAATGCCTTTAAATAAAAGCCCTACCAATTCTTTATTCACGTTAGCCAACATGTCTTTAAACAGATTGAAGGCTTCCATTTTGTACACAATTAATGGGTCTTTTTGCTCATAAACGGCATTTTGTACCGATTGCTTCAACTCATCCATTTCGTGTAAATGTTCTTTCCAAGCTTCGTCAATCAGGTATAATACCACCGTTTTTTCAAAGGCTTTAAAAACCTCTTGACCTTCGGTTTCTACGGCTCTTCTCAAATCGGTAGTCACTTGTAAGCCACGAATACCATCGGTAAAGGGCACCACAATGTTTTCAATTTGTGCACCACGTTCTTTTAATACATCTTTTAATACCGGTAACGTTTGCTGAGCAATGCTGTCTTTTTTACGTTGATAAAAGGCACTTACCCGAGCAAATACCTTATCGGTTAAGGCATCCATACTGGTAGATGCAAATTCTTTCGCATTCAGTTCCGGATCTACAGAGAAAATACGAATCATTTCTAATTCAAATCCCTCAAAATTATCGGTGTCTTTATACTCGGCTACGATATCTTCTACCACATCGAAAATGGTATTATTTAAATCAACATCTAATCGTTGTCCGAAAAGGGCATTTTTACGCTTGGCGTATACTACGGTACGTTGTGCATTCATTACATCATCGTACTCTAACAAACGTTTACGAATACCAAAGTTGTTCTCTTCTACTTTGCGCTGGGCTCGTTCAATAGATTTGGTAATCATCGAATGCTGAATTACTTCACCCTCTTCGATACCCATACGCACCATGATATTTGAAATACGTTCAGAACCAAACAAACGCATGAGGTTATCTTCTAAAGAAACAAAGAATTGCGATGAACCCGGATCACCCTGGCGACCGGCACGACCACGTAGCTGGCGATCCACACGACGGGATTCGTGACGTTCGGTACCTACAATGGCTAAACCTCCAGCTTCTTTAACACCAGCACCCAATTTAATATCGGTACCACGACCAGCCATGTTGGTGGCAATGGTTACGGTGCTCGATGTACCTGCTTCGGCAACAATATCGGCCTCTTTTTGGTGTAATTTGGCATTTAATACGTTGTGACGAATGCCTCTTAATTTAAGCATTCGGCTCAATAATTCCGAAATTTCTACCGAAGTAGTACCTACCAATACCGGACGTCCGGCCTCGGTTAATTTCACAATTTCATCGGCAACGGCGTTGTATTTTTCTCGAGTGGTGCGGTACACCAAATCTTCTAAATCTTTACGCTTGGTGTTTACGTTGGTTGGAATTTCAACCACGTCCAACTTGTAAATTTGCCATAACTCCCCGGCTTCGGTGGTGGCAGTACCCGTCATACCACACAATTTGTGGTACATACGGAAATAGTTTTGCAAGGTAACTGTGGCATAGGTTTGGGTAGCATCTTCTACCTTCACATTCTCTTTGGCCTCAATAGCTTGATGCAAGCCATCAGAATATCTACGGCCTTCCATAATACGGCCAGTTTGCTCATCTACAATTTTTACTTTGCCTTCGTCTATGATGTACTCTACATCTTTTTCGAATAAGGTAAAGGCTTTTAAAAGCTGATTTACAGCATGAATTCGTTCCGATTTGATAGAGAAATCACGCATTAAGGCATCTTTTTGAGCAATTTTTTCTTCGTTGCTCAGATTTGATTTTTCCAATTCGGCAATCTCGGTACCCACATCTGGCATCACAAAGAACGTAGCATCTTCGCCAGAACTGGTGATTAATTCAATGCCCTTTTCGGTTAATTCTACCTGATTATTTTTTTCATCAATTACAAAAAACAACTCTGCATCGGCCTTTGGCATTTCTTTGCCTTGATCTTGCATGTAGTAGTTTTCTGTTTTGGTGAGCACTTGTTTCATACCCGGCTCACTTAAAAATTTAATTAGGGCTTTGTTTTTAGGTAAGCCACGGTATGAACGGAATAAGGCCAACCCACCCTCTTCGGGTCCGGATTTTCCATCAATAATCGATTTTTTGGCTTCGTTTAAAGCGGTGTTGATGTAATTTTTTTGCGCCGTTACCAAACGTTCTATACGTGGTTTAAGTTCATGAAACTCGTGTTCGTCGCCTTTGGGAATAGGTCCCGAAATAATTAACGGGGTACGAGCATCGTCAATCAATACCGAATCCACCTCATCTACCATGGCAAAGTGCAATTTACGTTGCACCAAGCCTTCAGGGCTTAGTGCCATGTTGTCACGTAGGTAATCAAAACCAAATTCGTTGTTGGTTCCAAAAGTAATATCGGCTAAATAGGCTTGGCGGCGTTCTTCTGAATTGGGCTGATGCTTATCAATACAATCAACACGTAAGCCATGGAACTCAAATAAGGGACCATTCCACTCCGAGTCACGACGAGCCAAATAATCATTTACAGTAACAATATGTACCCCTTGTCCAGCTAAGGCATTTAAATAGGCCGGCAAAGTACCTACCAAGGTTTTACCCTCACCGGTAGCCATTTCCGATATTTTTCCTTGATGCAAAACAATACCGCCAATTAACTGTACATCGTAATGCACCATGTTCCAGGTAACTTCGGTACCAGCGGCAAGCCAAGTATTTTGGTGAATGGCTTTATCGCCTTTAATTTGAACGTTTGGTTTACGGGCAGCCAAATT
The DNA here is from genome assembly GCA_044239195.1 of Sphingobacteriaceae bacterium. GTDB lineage: Bacteria > Bacteroidota > Bacteroidia > Sphingobacteriales > Sphingobacteriaceae > JAIPAN01. The sequence goes on from JBIIBV010000006.1 coordinate 7,411, forward strand.
ACGATCGAATTCGCTAGCTGTAACTTCTATGCTTTTGTTCTCGGTAAAGCGGCGGGCGGTTTCTTTTACCACCGCAAAAGCCTCGGGTAAAATTTGTAACAAAACAACTTCTAATTGCTCATCACGCTCTTTTTGTAAGCGATCTAAACTTTCGTAAATAGCTGTTTTTTGAGTAATGCTCAGATCCAGTGCTTCTGCTTGGGTTTTAACTTCTAGCAGTTGAGCATCAATATCGGCCAAAAAGCTGGCGATGGTTTGCTTAAAATTTTGTGTTTTTGCACGCAGCTCATCGTTGCTCAATGCAGCTAGTTGTGGGTAAACTGCTTTTATTTGCTCAACTAGGGGCTGAATTTGCTTAATATCTCGATCGGATTTGCTTCCGAATAGTTTACTGAGTAGTCCTAACATGTTTTTTTATATCAATATCTTCTCTGCTTTACAACAATACTGCCAAGCTTAAAAATAAGCCATGCTGACAGTGGAGGGAGTAAAATTACTGATTTTGATTAATATAAACTTGCTCTTTTGTAATACCTTTGCAAACATGAATATTCTGTTGCTTGGCTCGGGGGGCCGCGAAAATGCATTTGCCTGGAAAATGGCGCAAAGTGTACATTGTTCTAGGCTATTTATTGCACCCGGAAATGGTGGTACCGAACGCTATGGGGAAAACGTTGCCCTCGACCCTACAGATTTTGATGCTGTAAAAGCCTTTGCCCTAAGCCATGCTATTGAGTTGGTGGTTGTAGGTCCCGAAGAACCCTTGGTTAAAGGAATTCACGATTATTTTTTAGCCGATGATCAACTGAAACACATTGCGGTAATTGGACCACAACAAGAAGGTGCGCAATTAGAGGGAAGTAAAGATTTTTCGAAGGCCTTTATGCACCGCCACCATATACCTACGGCCGCATACGCCACCTTTACCAAAGAAACCTTAGCAGAGGGATTGGCTTATTTAGAAACTCAAAACCTACCCATTGTATTAAAAGCCGATGGCCTAGCCGCTGGCAAGGGCGTATTAATTTGCGAAAGCTTGGCCGATGCCAAAACTGAATTGACTGCAATGTTAGCAGATGCCAAATTTGGAACTGCTAGTCAAAAAGTTGTTATAGAAGAGTTTTTAAAAGGCATTGAGCTTTCGGTATTTGTATTAACCGATGGCCAGAGCTATAAAATTTTGCCCGAAGCTAAAGATTATAAGCGCATTGGCGTGGGCGATACTGGCCTTAATACCGGCGGTATGGGTGCTATCTCACCCGTGAGTTTTGCCGGAGGCGATTTCTTAAAAAAAGTAGAAGAACGAGTGGTGATTCCTACCATTGAGGGCTTAAAAAAAGACAACATTCCGTATAAAGGATTTTTGTTTATTGGCCTGATGAATGTTGCCGGAGACCCTTATGTGATTGAATACAATGTGCGCATGGGCGACCCTGAAACCGAAAGTGTATTGCCTCGGTTAGAATGCGATTTGGTAGATTTATTTTTAGGCGTAGCCAATGAAAATTTAGCCGATAAATCGTTTAGTATTTCTCCAAAAACCGCCGTAACTGTAATGCTAGTAGCTGGTGGCTACCCCGGCGATTATAAAAAGGGAGATACTATTACCGGGCTAGAAAATATTCGAAATAGCCATCTTTTCCATGCAGGAACCAAAGCCAAAAATGGCGAAATTGAAACCAACGGAGGTCGAGTTTTGGCCGTAACAGCTTTGGAAAATTCGCTAGAAGAAGCGGTGAGTACCGCTTTAGCCGATGCCGCTAAGGTACGCTTTGAAGGGGCTTATTTCCGGAGCGATATTGGTACCGATTTGTTAAATTTTACCAACCCCCTATAATCAATTTCAGTTTTCCCCAAAGTTCATTATCAAAACCAGATACGGCGAATTGGGGCGTTCCGGCAGCATTTCCCATGCGAATAATTACCAAATTTTGTGACGGGACCACGTATACTTTTTGATCATTTTTACCTAATGCAGCGTATAAATCACTGGGGGCATTGGGTATTAACTGAACTGGAAATACGGTTTGAAATCCGGGAACCATACTGCTACTTTTCCCATTCAACCAAGTTAAATAGCCATAACTTAAATTTAAATTTTGCGAAGTTGTAACCATGCTGTTAAAATAGCTTTGATCATCAAGAATAGCTGTATTATTCCATTTGCCCTTATTTAATAAAAGTAAACCAAACCTAGCCATACTACGAGCATTACTGTATAAAACGTTATTGGAATTGACGGATTTTATCCAAAAGCCGTTCATACCAATAGGGTCTCTTAATTTATTTTGATAATATTGATTAAATGTGCTTCCAGTAGCATTTTCTATTACCTTATCTAACAAGGTATAAGCTGAATTGTGATAGGCCCAGCGTGTACCAGCATCAGCCTTATATTGCAAACAATTGGGTAAAGTGCAATCGGCATCTACTACCCCATCATCTAAGCCAGTAGTCATATTTAGCTGATTTTTAACCGTAATTAGTAGCTCTTTGTTTTGCGGAGCTGAAGTCCATCCATTACCCAAATAATGCGATGTTGGAAGTTGAATATTTAACTTTCCTTCTTGTTGTGCAATACCAGCCAAAAAGGAGGTAACCGTTTTACCAGCAGAGGCCCAATACCATAAACTATCCCTTGTAAATGTGCCAAAATACTGCTCTGTAACTATTTTACCATTTTTTAGTATGATGAAGGCCTTTGTATTTTTGCTTTGCAAATAAGGATGTAACGAATTAAGTTCTGCTAAATTCCATCCTAAATCTACTGGAGATGTGGTTTCCCATACAGTGCCTGTTGTTGGGGGAAAATAGAGTGCTAGGGAAGATTTTGGTGTAGAAGCTTTTTTACAAGAGCTGTAAAGCAAAAGCGATGTTAGTAAAAGATATAAAACTCTTTTCATAGATTTTTTATTTTATTCTATGATTAGTTGACTTCGCTTTAGTTTAATCTCAACTAATGAATAAACTTAGCCAAAGTGCTACCAAGGTCTTCTCCACGTAAATTCATGGCAACAATTTTACCTTTTGGGTCTAGCAAGAAATTTGCGGGAATGCTATTTACATTGTACAAACGGGCCACCGCATTGTACCAATATTGCAGGTCAGATACATGAGCCCATACCAAGCCATCGTCTTTAATTGCTTTTTGCCAATTTTCTTTGCTTCGATCTAGCGAAACGCCTAAAATGGTAAAGCCTTTATCTTTAAATTGCTTGTAAGCAGCCACCACATTTGGGTTTTCTTGGCGGCAGGGGCCACACCACGATGCCCAAAAATCTACCAATACGTATTTACCTCTTAACGAGGTCAGGCTTAGAGCTTTGCCCTCGGGTGTATTTTGTGTAAAATCTGGCGCTATGGTGCCAAGAGCAGGGCTGGTTTGTGCAAGGGCTGTGTTACACAAGCCTACAGCTAAAATAAATAGAACAATGGGGAATAACTTTTTCATAATCATACAAGTTTTTGTTGTGTGCGCCACCATAAATTGGGCATTTCGCCACTTACGGCTAATTGATAATCGTCGTAACTGCAAGGTACTAAATGATAGCGTTCATTTTTAGACGAGGTACTCGGATAGGCTACTTGCATCCACCAACGATCGGTTTTTTTACTTTTTACAAATAACAATTCGTGGCCATCTTCTTTTAAAGAGGTTCGGTAAATTAAATATTGCGATTTGGGCTGTAGTGGGATATCCTTTTTACGCTGATAGTATCCATCTATAAAATACCAAATCATTTGCGCCAGCAATAGGGCTGTTTGACCATTTTGATCAAAGGCGGGGTTAAATTCGTAAAAACCTATAGAACTCAATTTATCGTTCATGCCGGCATAACGACAAATTTGACAGGCATCTTCGCCATAAAACCCATTGGGGCTAGCATTGGCATTGGCGCAAGCATCGGAAGAGCGGATGGCCGATACATCGAAACTAAGCATGCTAGCATTGCGAATAAGGGGTTCGGCGGCTTGCATATTGCCCGAAAATTCGCCCAAGCGGTGCGCATCAAAAAATAATTTATCGAGCGCTTTTACGCTATCTTGATTTACAAAATAGGTTTGATAACCCAAATTGGTAAAGTTGAATAAATAGTTCGGCTGATGTAATAATATTTTCTGCAAATAGGCCTGCGAAGTAGTTTCCACGGTATTTTCTGCCGATTCATCTAAATCGAAATGAGAATCTATCACGAGTAAATCTACTTTTTGCTCCAACCCTTCGTAAGCCATGTATTGGGCATAGGTTAAATCTTGTCCGCCACCTAAAATGATAGGAACAATGTTCAGTTTTACCAGCTCGGTAACTACCATTTTTAGCGCCACGTAGGTATCCGAAAGATCTTTTCCGGCTTTGATATTTCCCAAATCAACAATTCGTGCACTATAGTTTCCTTCGTTTAATTTGTACAATTGTTCGCGAACATAATCCGGACCCAGGGCACAGCCTTGATTGTTTAGCGCTCCGCGATCATCAAGTACACCAATTAGCGCCAAGTCGTACGAATTGGGTTCGAGAATCGGAAAACGATCGGTAAAGCAGTCTATTTTAGCCCCTAGGTGGCTGGTATAAAAGTCCGATGAAGGACGCAACTTATCGAAATCAATGGGGCTAAAAAAATCGGCTAATGACATGTTTTATCGTGATGTATACTGCCAAATATCCAATTAATCCATTACTTTTGAAAGCTTAAAGGTATTTTTTCGTAAATGATTGTAGTTACAGGCGCAACGGGCTTTTTAGGATCGGTACTCACTAGGCAATTGCTGGAAGCAGGGCATGCGGTACGTGGCCTAAAAAGAAGTAGCTCTACAATCCCTGCCTTTCTAGAAAATCAGCCTCAGCTAAGCTGGCTAGAGGGCGATATTTGCGACCCCTATGCACTAGAAGAATTACTAATAGGAGCCACGCAAGTGTATCACACGGCCGCAGTAATTTCGTTTAATTCGGCGGCAAAAAAGCACATGTTGCATACCAATGTAAATGGGACGGCTACTGTGGTAGATGCTTGTTTGGCACATCCAGGCATTCGTTTGGTACATGTAAGTTCGGTAGCGGCCTTAGGCGAAGTGAAACCGGGCATGGAAACCACCGAAGAAGCGTATTTGGAAATAAATTCACAAACAAGTGGCTACAGCCTATCGAAACACCTAAGCGAATTTGAAGTGTGGCGTGGCATTGCCGAAGGCTTGGATGCGGTGATTGTAAACCCCTCCATTATTCTTGGTAAAGAGTGCGGCCTGCAAGGCAGCGGGGCTTTAATTAAGTCGGTTATAAAGGGATTAAGCCATTACCCAAGCGGCAGTTGCGGCTTGGTAAGTGTAAGTGATGTAGCCACCTGCATGATTGAACTCATGGATAGCAAGATTGGTGGCGAACGCTACATTATTAATGCCGAGAATTGGCTGTATAAAGATTTATTTACCGAAATAGCACAGCAATTGGGCGTAAAAGCTCCACAAAAAGAGGTGAAAACCTGGCAATTGCTAGTACTAGCAAAACTAGCCGAGTGGAAAGCTAAAATCAGCAAAAAACCGCTACAATTAAGTACCGATACTGCCCGTAGTGCGGGTAAATTATCCAAGTATTCGAACGAAAAAATAAAAAATACGACATCCATAACTTTTAAACCCATAGCGCAAGAATTAGCCGATATATGCCGAAGCCTATCCTAAAACCTTCATATTACATCATCGATTTTGATAGCACCTTTACCCAAGTAGAGGCCCTCGACGAATTGGCTCGTATTTCGCTAAAAAATCATCCCGATAGAGAAAAAAGAATTGCAGAAATAGATGAATTGACCCATGCTGCTATGGAAGGTCGCCTTTCTTTTGGCGAAAGTTTAGCGGCTAGGGTACGCTTATTAGATGCCAATAAAGAACACCTCGATCAACTGATTAGCCAGTTGAAGAAAAAAGTATCGGCCTCATTTTCCCGCAATAAATTATTTTTTAAAAAACACGCCCAAGAAGTGCTTATTGTTTCTGGGGGGTTTGAAGAATTTATTACGCCAGTGGTTGCCCCCTATCACATTCAAAAAGAGAATATTTACGCCAACACCTTTCTGTTTGATGCCGATGGGCTTATAATTGGCTTTGATGAAGAAAACCCCTTGGCTACCGAGGGCGGCAAAGTAAAATTACTCCAAAGCATGAAGCTACCCGGCGAATTGTATGGAATTGGTGATGGGCACTCCGATTTTCAACTCAAAGAATCGGGATTGATTAAGAAATTTTACGCTTTTACCGAGAACATCGAACGCAAAACAGTGTCGGCCAAAGCGGATCATATTGCACCTAGTTTTGATGAGTTTTTATACGTAAACAATCTTCCGAGGGCTATCTCCTATCCAAAAAATAGAATTTTATGCCTAGCTGTGGGCCAAATACCCGAAGAAAGTTTACAACTATTAAAAAAAGATGGCTTCTCCATTCGGCATAAAACAAGTTTTGAAGAAAAATACGTGGCCGATGTAGGTATGTTGTTATTAGGTAAAGGCGAACGCATAGCAGACGAAAAACTTATACGTGCCGTAAAACTTAAAACTATTGGCTATTTGGGCGCTAGCAAGTTGGCGCTAACGGAAAGCATTTGCACCCAAATGGGTATTGTGCTATTCGACGATGCGAAGGATAATCCACGGAATAGCCGTTTTATTCCACAACGCATGGCCGATTTTATAAATAAAGGAGACAGCTATTTAAGCAGCAATTTCCCGAATTTACAATTGCCTAAAATTGCCCAAGCACATCGCCTCATTCATATACACCACAATGTGCCGGGAATTATGGCACAAATCAATCAGGTATTTGCAGAACATCAGATCAATATTTTGGGCCAATTTTTAATGACAAACCCACAAATTGGCTATGCCATTACTGATGTTAGTGCCGAATACGACAAAGACGTGCTCAAGAAATTAAAACAAATAGAGCATACCATCAAATTCAGGATATTGTATTAATTTGAACCCATGAAACAGCTTTTACTTGTTTTTGGCGGCGGCGGCCTAGGGAGCGTTTCCCGCTACTTAATTGGCAAATGTTATCCAGCGGGGATTAGTGTATTCCCTTGGGCTACCCTAAGTGCGAACTTTTTAAGCTGTGTAGTATTTGGGCTCGTGTTGATGCTCGGCGTAGAAAAAATAAATTTGAGTTATTCTCTTAAATTACTTTTAATTACTGGTTTTTGTGGCGGCTTTAGCACCTACTCTAGCTTTACCTTCGAAACCGTAGATCTTTTTAAACACGGAAATACAGGCCTAGCCCTTACCAATATTGTAGCTAACTTTGCACTAAGCGTTGCCGGATTATACCTAGGCACCGCCTTAGCCCGTTTCATTTAAACACCATGGAAATTACACCAGAAATTAAAGATCGTTTAGAAAAACTCCAAGCAAAATATGCGGCCATGGGGCAAGATATGGTGTCGTATTTAGATGGATTATTGCACGCCGATTTTTTAACCTATTGGGACTACATTCATTTGGATACCCTTTTGAGTTTACAAACACCCAAAACTCCCTTTCCCGATGAAGAAATTTTCATCCTATACCACCAAATAACCGAGCTGTACTTTAAGCTAACCCTGCATGAATGCAAACAATTAGCCGAGAAAAACGATTTAACTACTGACTTTTTCACCGCTAGGGTTAAACGCATCAATTCTTACTTTACGGCCCTTACCCAATCGTTCGATATTATGGTTGATGGCATGGAAAAAGAGCAATTTCTTACGTTCCGCATGTCTCTCTTGCCAGCAAGTGGGTTTCAATCGGGGCAGTACCGTATGATTGAAATTTACGCCACCGATTTTGTGCAATTAGTTGAGAAAGATCATCGCGAAGCGCTAGCAAAAGCCGATTTAAAAACCCAATACCAACATATTTATTGGAAATACGGCGCTACCGAACTCTCTTCGGGAGAAAAAACACTCACTCTTAAACAGTTTGAGAAAAAATACGAAAAAACTTTTTTAGAATTAGCCGAAACCTGCCAAAGCAAAAATTTACGGGCGCTTTATACCCACTTAAAAGCCCAAGGTCAAAGTACTGTGGCTTTAGAAACCGAACTACGCCAACTCGATGTAAACGTAAATGTAAACTGGCCACTTTCTCATTATAAATCGGCAGTGCGCTATTTAAATCGCCAACCCGAAGAAATAAAGGCCACCGGTGGCACCAATTGGCAAAAATACCTTCCTCCACGTTTTCAAAAACGCATTTTCTATCCTGAGCTATGGAGCAAACAAGAATTAGAAGAATGGGGGAAAACGTGGGTTTATAGTGTACTTCCTACACTCGAAAAATAAAATATCTTCCATAAAAAAGGGATTTTTTTTAGCTAATTTTGTGGCAACTAAAACGCCACTACGTGACCGATCTATTAGCTATAAACTTAATCCCTACCACGCAATCACGCCTGGCAAGTACAAACTTCAGTAACCTTTCGTTCGGACATGTATTTTCCGATCACATGTTTACTGCCGATTTTGAAGACGGTGCCTGGAAAAATTTGCAAATTATACCCTATGGAAACATCGAAATAAGCCCTGCGGCTTCTTCGCTCCATTACGGACAAGCAATTTTTGAGGGCATAAAAGCATATAAACACCCCGATGGTAATGTGGCCATTTTTAGACCTCAAAAAAACTTCGAACGCTTTAACATTTCTGCCCAACGCATGGCTATGCCCGCTGTACCCGAAGCTATTTTTATGCAAGGTATGGAACAGCTTATTAAACTAGATAGCGCTTGGGTGCCGAGTGGAGAAGGTCATTCTTTATACATCAGACCGCTGCTATTTGCTACCGACCCCATTTTGGGCGTGCATGCAGCATCCAATTATAAATTTGTAATTTTAACTGGCCCGGCCGGAGCATATTACCCTAAACCGCTAAAAGTTAAAATTGAAATGCATTATGCACGAGCCATTGAAGGTGGCGTAGGCTATGCAAAAACTGCAGGCAATTATGCCAGCTCTTTACTGCCTACCAAATTAGCACAGCAAGAAGGCTATGACCAGTTAATTTGGACCGATGCGAAAGAGCATGCCTACATAGAAGAATCGGGTACAACAAATGTAATGTTTGTGGTTAACGATATACTCATCACTCCATCTACACGCGATACTATTTTAGATGGCGTAACCCGTCATTCTATTTTAGATTTAGCTAGAGCATGGGGAATGAAAGTAGAAGAACGCCGGGTAAGCGTGGCCGAAATAATAGAAGCCGCAAAAAATGGCACCTTACAAGATGCCTTTGGTGCCGGAACTGCCGCTACCATTGCACACATTGCCGAAATAACCTACCAAGGCGAAACCTATACCCTTCCTGAGCCCGAAAACAGGGTGTTTTCTAACAAAGCATTGCAAACACTTAAAGAAATCCGGTATGGCTTAAGCCCAGACGAATTTGGGTGGAATCGAATTTTATAAGTCATATGAATATAAAAACCCGCCTTTTGAGCGGGTTTTTTGTTAAAAGATTGCTGACATTCTGTCATTAATTCTGTATTTTTGTAATGAATATGGATATGTTGCATACCACAAAAGAACACGACGAAAGCCGCCAAGGAGAAGCTTTGTTACTCGATGGGAAACAAAACGACCCCAACGGCCGTAAAGTTTATATCGAAAGTTATGGCTGTGCCATGAACTTTTCAGATAGTGAAATTGTTGCCTCGGTAATGGTAGATATGGGCTTCGAAACCGTAGGAACCTACAAAGAAGCCGATGTGATTTTTATCAATACCTGCTCCATTCGCGATAACGCCGAACAACGAGTACGCAACCGCTTGCGTGAGTTTGGATCAATTAAAAAACACAAACCCGGTGCGCTCATTGGCGTGTTAGGCTGTATGGCCGAACGCTTAAAAGCCAAGTTTTTAGAAGAAGAAAAATTAGTAGACTTAGTAGTTGGACCAGATGCTTACCGCGATTTACCAGGTCTGATCAATCAGGTAGATGAGGGCGAACGAGCCGTAAACGTACTCCTATCTAGAGAAGAAACCTATGCCGACATCAGTCCATTACGTCTAAACAGCAATGGCATTACCGCCTTCGTTTCTATCATGCGGGGCTGCGACAATATGTGTTCCTTTTGTGTAGTTCCTTTTACCCGTGGCCGCGAACGTAGTCGCGACGCCCACTCTATTGTACAAGAAGTCCGCGATTTGGCAACAGCGGGATATAAAGAAGTAACGCTTTTAGGCCAAAATGTAGATTCCTATAAATGGGCAAATGAAGAAGGAACAGAAAAAGTAAATTTCGCTCAATTGTTGGCCCTCACCGCAGAAGTAAATCCGAATGTACGGGTACGTTTTTCTACCTCACACCCCAAAGATATTACCGACGAGGTATTGCACACCATGGCTAAATATGAAAATATTTGCAAATACATCCACCTCCCTATCCAATCGGGTAACTCCAGAGTGTTGGAGATAATGAACCGAACCTATACCCGAGAATGGTACTTAGAACGGGTAGATGCCATTCGTCGAATTTTACCAGAGGCCGCTATTTCTACAGATATTATTGTGGGCTTTTGCACCGAAACCGAAGCTGAACATCAAGATACACTCAGCTTAATGGACGAGGTGAATTTTAGCTTTGCGTATATGTATATGTACTCGGAGCGTCCAGGCACCTTGGCGGCCAAACGCTTTAGCGACGATATTCCAGACGATGTAAAAAACCGTCGCCTAAACGAAATTATTGAACAGCAACACCGGAGCAGCCACAAACGAGTATTGGAGCAATTAGGTAAGGTGCAAAAAGTACTTATTGAGAGTTTTTCGAAAAAATCAGATAAAGATTACGCAGGGCGTAGCGATCAGAATACTACCGTTATTTTTCCGGTAGACGAGCGCTTCAAGCCCGGCGATTATGTGCATGTATTGGCCGAGAGTTGCACTACCGCAACCCTAATCGGTAAAATTATTGACTAATATGGATCTTCAAACCATCAAAAATCGTTTTGGCATTATTGGCAATTCGCCCTTATTAAACCGTGCCATTACCATTGCCCAGCAAGTAGCTCCCACCGATATTTCGGTATTAATTACCGGCGAAAGCGGTAGCGGAAAGGAGGTTTTTTCGCACATTATTCATCAATTAAGTGCCCGAAAACACGGCCCTTTTATTGCGGTAAACTGCGGAGCCATTCCGGAGGGAACCATAGATTCGGAATTGTTTGGCCACGAAAAAGGCTCTTTTACCGGCGCCCACGAAGCCCGAAAAGGTTATTTTGAAGTGGTAGATAGCGGTACCATTTTTTTAGATGAGGTTGCGGAATTGCCCTTAGGTACGCAAGCTCGTTTATTACGGGTATTAGAAACCGGTGAATACCTGCGTGTAGGTTCGTCGAAAGTACAAAAAACCAATGTGCGGGTAATTGCCGCCACCAACGTAGATGTATTTGATGCCGTTCGTGCCGGTAAGTTTAGAGAAGATTTATACTACCGATTGAATACCGTTCCACTAAAAATACCTGCATTAAGAGAACGTAAAGAAGATATTTTCTTGTTATTTCGGAAATTTATTGCTGATTTTACCGATAAATACCGCAGCCCTTCGGTGCAATTAGATGCAGAAGCGCAAAACGTATTAAGCAATTACAGCTGGCCCGGTAATGTACGTCAATTAAAAAATATTGCCGAGCAAATTGCCGTGTTAGAGAAAGACCGCAACATTACGGGACAAAGCATCTTAACGTATATCCCTCACGAGCAAAATAGTCAATTGCCCATGCGGATAGACAAACAGGGCAAAGACGATTTTTCGGAACGAGATATTTTGTACAAAGTATTGTTCGATATGAAAAAAGATATGCTCGACTTGAAAAAGTTAGTAGCCGAAATTATCCAAAACGGTGGCAATGCTACTCCATTAAGTGTAAATCCGCAGGTATTAAACCAGCTTTACACCGATATTGAGCTGCACCCAACTCCTACAGAATTACCCAGTTCGCCTACCTTAACCATTCATCAACCGGGTACCGAACCGCAGCATTTCGATATTTTACAGCATGAAGAGGAGGAGGAATCTTTATCGTTAATAGACAAAGAATCGGATTTAATTAAAAAAGCGCTAAAAAAACACCGCGGTAAACGTAAATTAGCGGCACAAGAGTTGGGCATTTCGGAGCGCACCTTGTACCGAAAAATTAAAGAATTGAATTTAAACTAATGAGCATTTATACCACACATTGGATGAAAAAAGTGGGCTTTATAGCTAGTATACTGCTATTTTTTAGTAGCGGCTGTGGTATTTATTCTTTCACCGGAGCCTCCATTCCGGTAGAAATGAAAACCATTAGCGTGCAATTTTTCGAAAACAATGCCCCATTGGTAGTGCCGTATTTGAGTCAGCAATTTACCGAAGATTTAAAAGAACGTATCCGTAACCAATCGAGCTTACGCTTGGTGCGTAGCGATGCAGATGCCAATTTTGAAGGCCGAATTACCGATTATAGCATCCGCCCCTCGGCCATACAAGGCAACGAGCGGGCCGGCCTAGAACGCTTAACCATTAGCATCAGCGTAAAATATACCAACGTGCTGAAACCCGAATTAAATTTCGAAAAATCATTTAGCCGATTTAAAGATTTTTCTACCCAAAGCAAGCCCTTGCAAGCGCAAGAGCAACAGCTTATAAAAGATATCAATGTACAATTAACCGAAGATATTTTCAATGCCGCCTTTGCCAATTGGTAAGCAAAGCAATCCGATTTTTTAAATGACTACCCTACCACAAACAAAAACATTCAGCAACTTGGTTACCATGCCGGCTAGCTTACAAGCTAGCGATGCGGCCAGTTATGAAACGTTGGTAGAAAAATATCCTTATTGCCAAATTCTACAATTTGTAGATGCCAAACTGAATAATGCGCCCGAAAAAGCAGCCATTTATGCTCCAGAAGGTGCCGTATTAGAAAAGTTTATCAATCGCCCCGAGACACTCATTCCTTTACCAGCCTACCAAGCCGAAACGCTTGATCCACTGGAGCACGTAGTAGTTCAAGATATGAACGAAATGCCTGAAGATGCTGTAGAAGCAGAATTGCATTACCGTTTAGAGGAAGAATCCATAGAAGAATTGGCCGACGATACCCAGCAATTAATCATGGAAAATATTGCTTCCAGTGATTTTTTTGCACTGGAAGATAAAGTAACCGAGCCAAAAGCTGAAGCAAGCACAAGCAAAGAAGTTTCCCGCTATGATGATGAACAGCTGCCCTACACCTTTTTATGGTGGCTTAATAAAACACGCAAAGCGCATGCAGAGAGTTATCGCCCCTACGTAAGTTTTACCCTCGATACCTCCGAAAAAATTGAAGAAAAACCCAAACAGGCTCACGATATAAATTTCCAAAGCTGGGCAGAACCTACACTTAAAAAAGAACAAACTACACCTCCTACAGCTGAAAAACGCAAAGGCGACGACCTTATTGAACGTTTCATTCAGCAAGAGCCACAAATATCGCCGCCATCTGCAGATAAAATGAGCCCCGAGAATAAAGCCCGTAAAAGTGCCGAAGATTCGCTAGAGGTAGTATCGGAAACATTGGCCAAAATTTACACCGAGCAACTGCTGCTAGATAAAGCCATTGCTACTTACCAGAAATTAAGTTTGAAATTTCCCGAAAAAAGCACGTACTTTGCCGACCAAATCATTGCCTTAGAGCAACGTAAAAATTAAAATAAACGATTATGTATTTCGCACTTGTAATTATTGCCATTGTAGTTTGTGTTTTATTAGCACTATTTGTACTCATTCAAAATCCTAAAGGAGGTGGTTTATCTTCTGGATTTTCGGGTTCAAATACCATTATGGGCGTACAACGTACTGGCGACTTTTTAGAAAAAGGAACCTGGGTATTGGCTGTTACCTTAATGGTTTTAGCTATTTTGGTAAACATGGTTATCCCGAAATCGGGCGTTGTAAACGAAAAAGCAAACGATTTACAAAATAAAGTAGAAAAAACAGCTCCTGTAAAGGCGCCCGTTAACTTACCAAGCGCTCCATTAAACAGCGGTAAATAAGCAAAACGTAGCAACTACTATTTTTAATAAAGGCTCCTCAAAGGGAGCCTTTATTGTTACAACAAACTGACAGCATGACATTACACCCCTACCATTTTTCATAAAGCGATGAAAAATTGACAAAAAAAGACAGCAAAATAGTCTTGGCACAATTCATGACTATCCTAAGTACAATCATTTACACACAAAAAATTAAAAAATATGGCCTTATCAATTAAACCTATTGCAGACCGAGTGGTTATTGAACCAGCTCCAGCCGAAGAAAAAACCGCATCAGGAATTTATATTCCAGATACCGCGAAAGAAAAACCTCAAAGTGGCACTGTAGTAGCTGTTGGCAATGGTAAAATAGACGAACCACTAACTGTAAAAGTGGGCGATACCGTGCTTTACGGCAAATACTCTGGCACTGAACTTACCTACGAAGGTAAAGAGTACCTCATTATGCGTGAAGCCGATATTTACGCAGTTCTCTAATCAATTTTTTATTAGTCAAACGAATAAACAATTCTAAAAAATGGCAAAACAAGTAAAATACAACGTAGAAGCACGTGATGCGTTGAAAAGAGGCGTTGATATTCTAGCAAACGCTGTTAAAGTAACCTTAGGACCAAAAGGTCGTAACGTAATTATTGATAAAAAATTCGGTTCGCCGGCAGTTACCAAAGATGGAGTAACCGTAGCCAAAGAAATTGAATTGAAAGACCCCATGGAAAATATGGGTGCCCAAATGGTAAAGGAAGTAGCTTCTAAAACCGCCGATATTGCCGGTGATGGAACTACAACTGCCACCGTATTGGCACAAGCCATTGTAACCGCGGGTATTAAAAACGTAGCCGCCGGTGCCAATCCTATGGATTTGAAACGTGGCATTGACAAAGCTGTTGCAGCAATTGTAGGCAACTTAAAAAGCCAATCGCAAACCGTTGGAGCCGATAATAAAAAAATTAAACAAGTGGCCTCTATTTCGGCCAATAACGACGAAGTTATTGGAACCCTCATTGCCGATGCCATGGCCAAAGTTGGCAAAGACGGTGTAATTACGGTTGAAGAAGCCAAAGGAACCGAAACCGAAGTAAAAACCGTAGAAGGTATGCAGTTCGATCGTGGATACCTTTCTCCTTACTTTGTAACCAATGCCGATAAAATGGAAGCCGACTTGGAAAATCCATATATCTTAATCTACGATAAAAAAATCTCGTCGATGAAAGAATTGCTTCCGGTACTAGAGAAACAAGTACAAACCGGCAAACCCCTACTAATTATTGCCGAAGATTTAGATGGCGAAGCACTAGCTACTTTGGTAGTAAACAAAATTCGTGGCTCGTTGAAAGTGGTTGCGGTAAAAGCTCCTGGCTTTGGCGATCGTAGAAAAGCCATGTTAGAAGATATTGCCATTTTAACTGGTGGTACCGTAATTTCTGAAGAACGAGGTTTTAAATTAGAAAATGCCGATTTAAGCTACTTAGGCCAAGCCGAAAAAGTAGTGGTAGATAAAGACAATACTACCCTAATTAACGGTGCCGGAAAATCGGACGATATTAAAGCCCGTGTAAACCAAATTAAAGCACAAGTAGAAAGCACTACATCTGATTACGACAAAGAAAAACTACAAGAGCGTTTAGCCAAATTGGCTGGCGGTGTAGCCGTATTGTATGTAGGTGCCGCTACCGAAGTGGAGATGAAAGAGAAAAAAGACCGTGTAGACGATGCTTTGCATGCTACCCGTGCTGCCGTTGAAGAAGGCATTGTTGCCGGCGGTGGCGTAGCTTTTATTCGTGCTATTGAAGCCTTAGATAAATTAAAAGGCGATAACGAAGACGAAACAACCGGTATTCAAATTGTAAAACGTGCCGTAGAAGAACCTTTACGCCAAATTTGCGCTAATGCCGGTATTGAAGGTTCTATTGTGGTACAAAAAGTGAAAGAAGGCAAAGCCGACTTTGGTTACAATGCCCGCACCGATAAGTACGAAAACTTAATTGCAGCCGGCGTTATTGACCCGACTAAAGTAAGCCGTGTAGCCTTAGAAAATGCAGCTTCTATTGCGGCCATGTTGCTAACCACCGAGTGTGTATTAGCCGATGAGCCGGAAGAAGATAAAGGCCATGCAGCCATGCCTCCTATGGGTGGCGGTATGGGCGGTATGATGTAAGCCCAAGATTTACCCATTAAAAAAGCCCCCCGAAATTCGAGGGGCTTTTTTTGTTTAAAACTAAAGGAACTTAATCTTTTACCAAACGGAGCGAAAGACCGTTAGATTTATAAAACGGTGCGGAGGAAACAGTTGAATTAGCATTAACTAATTGGAAGGCAGTGGCATTGGTAGCATTTGTTTCAGTAGAAGTCCAAAATGCAGCTGTATAAAAAAGTTGGATGAAATCTCCAGTCCCCCCATCAATAAGTCCTCCGGGTAGGGCTGTTAAACCACTTTCATTCGTAGCATTTGTAGCAGGTGCAGCCCAATGCGTAGTACCCATTTCCTTTAATTTATCTCCAGCATTCGCCCCTAAAGCTTGTATCAGCGTTTGCCATTCAGCAGCAGTAGGCACATGCCAACCGTCAGGTGCTATTTTCGGATCTGTAGCCGCATAATAATTGTACAAAGCGCCATATACCGGTTTATTAACAGTATTGAATCCGTAATAGGCAAAGGCAGGTGTATTCAAATTAACAAAATTTGCTTGTACATTTATATAGGGAATGGAGCTCCCATCGTTAAATTTAGTAGATCTTAAATTTCCAGTCGTCCAAATTTGGTTGCCTATTTTTACCGTTTGGTACACATTGCCTTCAAAATCGCTTACCGGTTCAGAAGGGGTAGAAAGAGGCACCGGAGTAGGCGTTTTATCTCTTTTACAAGAAAGCGTTAAACTAAAAAGCAGTATTAAACCGCTTAGCATGGGGGTATAAAATTTGTTTTTCATAATCTTTAATTTTTAATGTTGGTATGAAAGTAGATGATTGTGCGATATAGCAGAAGATATTTCCGACCAACACCAACAAAACGCCGACGAACGGCAAAAAGTATAGGACGAATGGATTTGCCCCATTTTATCTTTATCATTGTTTTAAAAATTAAAAAGGCGTGCGTCTCAATAAATTCATCAGCGAAAGTGGTTTGTGCTCCCGCAGGGAGGCCGATCGGTATATCAGTCAGGGTAGCGTTTTTATCAATGGCCGTAAAGCCATTATTGGCGACCAGGTACAGCCCGGTGATCAGGTGAAAGTGAATGGTAATTTGCTAGAACCCCTAGCCGCAGAAGATTTGGTGTTTATTGCACTCAACAAACCTGCAGGCATTACCTCCACCACCGAAGATAAAGTAGCTACCAATATCATCGATTTTGTAAACCACAGTTCCCGGATTTTCCCCATTGGGCGTTTAGATAAAGATTCGCAAGGTTTAATCTTTTTAACCAACAATGGCGATATGGTAAACAAGATTTTACGAGCCGGGAATAAGCATGAAAAGGAGTATGTAGTAACGGTAGATAAGCCCATAAATACAGCTGTTATAGAACAAATGGCCAATGGCGTACCCATGTTGGGGTTGGTAACCAAAAAATGCACCATTGTACAAGAAGGACCGCAAACGTTTCGAATTACCTTAATACAGGGTTTAAATAGACAAATACGCCGCATGTGCGAATATTTTGGCTACGAGGTGACCAAATTAGAACGGGTGCGCATCATGAACATTACCCTAAAAGGTTTAACGCTTGGCGATTGGCGGGATTTGAATCCTGAAGAGATGCGTACCATTTACGAGGCTGTAGCTCAATCATCTTCGGAAGTTGTAAAAAAGAAAAGCACCACCAAACAACCAAGTTTCCCATCCAAGCCAAAAACAAAGCCCAATCCACATAAAACAGCTAAACCTGCTGCTAAAAAAAATAACCCCGATAAGCGAAACCGAAAAGCAGGAGCTAAACCTAGCCGAAAGCCCACAGCCAGAAAAAGTGGGAGAAGATAATTTATGCCAACAAGCTTTGCACCCAATGTGCATACATTTTACCCGAGGGATGTAAACCATCCGGAGCCAAAAGGCTGAGATCGGTAGCTGCTAACCTGGAGTGTGGCGAAATATTTATAAAAACTACCCCCAAATTTTCTGAAATTTCTTGAGCCGCAGCATTAAATGCATCTATTTCTTTCGCTACTTTGTCGGCCACACGGCCTTCTTTTTGAGCAAAAGGAGTGACACCCCAATCAGGAATAGAAAGCACCCGTACTCGATCTTCATCCGCTCCTGCAAATACAATAGCCTGACGCAACAATTGTTCGAACTCTACACGATAGTTTGCCACAGAATAACCTCGGTACTGGTTGTTGACGCCAATAAGCAAGGTAACCAAATCATAAGGTGGGCTTAACGTAGCAATATCAATTGCTGCTTGCAACTCATCGGTTGTCCAGCCGGTTTGGGCAATAATCTGTATACTTTCTACCGGATGGCCTTGCTTTAATAAGGCATCTTTTAATTGATACGGAAACGACTCGGCGGCAGAAACTGCTTCGCCAATGGTATAGGAATCGCCCAGGGCTAAATAGGTTTTTACGGCTTTCATTAGGAGAGTTGCATGGAAAATAAGGAGGCAATATGTCCCTTCAATTTTTGTTTCACCTCTTCCATATCTAAGGGTTTTTCCAATTCTTGCGCCATAGAGGTTACGGCCTTATCGTCTATACCACAAGGCACAATGTGATTAAAATAGCTTAAATCAGCATTTACATTAAAGGCAAAACCATGCATGGTTACCCAGCGGCTACAACGAACACCTAGTGCACAAATTTTTCGGGCAGAGGGTAAATCGGCATCCAACCAAACGCCGGTATAGCCCGGGTAGCGCCCTGCGGCAATGCCATAGTCGGCTAAGGTTAAAATTACCGCCTCTTCCAAGGTGCGTAAATACAAATGGATGTCGGTAAAAAAATTATCTAAATCGAGAATGGGATAACCTACCAATTGGCCGGGGCCATGGTAGGTAATATCGCCCCCACGATTAATTTTATGATATTCCGCTTGGTACTTCGATAATCCTGCATCATCTAATAATAAATTTTCGGGCTTGCCGCTTTTACCCAAGGTGTACACATGCGGATGCTCCACGAAAACCAAATAATTGGGGGTAGGCCGAGGGTTTTCGGTCCCTCTATTTTGAGTTTTAATAGCCACCGTATCGGCAAACAAACCTTCTTGCTTATCCCAAGCCTCTTGATAGCCCACTGTTCCCCAATCCTGATAAATAACGTGTTTATTCTGCATGCGCTTCCTCCTCCCCACAAACATACGCCAATACATACGAACCGAAACGTTCAAATGCCACGTCCAAGGTGGCGGTATCTTCTTTGCTTTGTAATAAAGCCCTCAAAGTGCCGTTTTCAGCATAGGCAAAAGGCTGTAAATGAATATGCTCTTTAAAAGATATACCACTTTTACCTTGTAGTTTATACACAGCCTCTTTTGCAGCCCAACAGCTATATAAATGTGCAACAGCATGTTCGGGATCTATAAAAGAACGCTCGTTTTCGGTTAAAAATTTAGGTGCCAGAGCTTCTATTTTAGGTTTAATCAACTCTATATCGATACCTACCGCTCGTGTTTCGCTAATCATTACCGCCGCATAGTCGTAGGAATGACTTAACGAAATACGATGCGGAAAATTCACTAAATAAGGTTTTCCATGTGCATCGGCCTTACAATCGATATAATGTTCAGTTTGCAAAAGTGTGCGTAATAACACCCGGGTAGCCAACCAGTGTAATTGGCGCATATGTTGGCCCAAGCTCTCAAAATAGGCTTGCTCTTGCTCGTCTAGCTGTAATTTAGCTACTAGTTCATCGGCCGATTCTTCAATCTTCCAAATAGCTAGCGTAGCCAAACCGTGTAGTTCTTTTTGATAAACGAGTGCCATAGTGGGTCAAAAATACAGCATATATTGCAGGGCGCAAAAAAAGAACAGCCGCTTGCTGTGTATCGCAAAAATAATTTATAAATTTAGTGCAACGCATATACCAAATACATGATACTTTCAGACAAACGCATTTTAGAAGAAATTGAAAAAGGCACCATTATTATTGAACCGTATAAACCCGAATGTTTAGGCACCAATTCTTACGATGTGCATTTGGGCAAATACTTGGCTACCTACAAAAACCGAGTACTCGATGCCAAAGCGCATAACGAAATTGATCATTTTGAAATTCCGAAAGAAGGCTTTGTATTGCAACCCGGAACTCTGTATTTGGGCGTAACACTAGAGTATACCGAAACGCATGCACATGTGCCTTTTTTAGAAGGAAAATCGAGCACTGGCCGTTTGGGTATTGATATACATGCTACTGCCGGTAAAGGCGATGTAGGTTTTTGCAATACCTGGACCCTAGAAATTTCTTGTGCACAACCCGTACGTGTTTATGCCGGTATGCCCATTGGCCAACTTATTTATTTTGTGGTAGAAGGCGATATTGCCACCATGTACAACAGCAAGGGAAATGCCAAATACAATAACAAAACCACACGCCCCGTAGAGAGCATGATGTGGAAAAACCAGTTTTAACAAACCCATATATGAATACCATACAAGTTAGCGTACAAGATCACATTGCCTATATAACCTTAAACCGAGGAAGCTCCAACGCCATTAACGGCGAAATGGTTAGTGAACTTAGCGATATGTTCAAAAACCTGGAAGCCGATGACCAGGTGGGCGGGGTAATTTTAACAGGTAAAGAAGGCTTTTTTTCGGCAGGTTTAGACCTTATTGAGTTGTATACCTACAACGAGGAGCAGATTAGACAATTTTGGAAAGATTTCTTACACATGGTATCGGTTTTAGCGGGCTTTAAAAAACCCCTAATAAGTGCCATAAGTGGGCATAGCCCAGCCGGCGGTTGTGTATTGGCTATTTGTTCCGATTACCGCATTATGGCCGAAGGAAAATATATTATCGGACTGAATGAGGTACCTGTAGGCATTATTGTACCCGATAGCATTTTTCACTTATACACTTTTTGGCTGGGCCAAGGCAAAGCCTACCAAAGTTTATTAGAAGGCAAGTTGTTTAGAGCCGATGAGGCCTTAAGTATTGGTTTAGTAGATGAGGTAGTAGCTCCCAATGTGGTGCTCACTACGGCCCAGCGCAAAATGAAACAGTATGTTGGGCTGGATTGGACCACCTGGCAACAAACAAAACAAAATCTGCGTGCAGAATTACTAGAAAAAGTTCGGGCCGACCAAAATGCCACCCTCGAAGTGATGCTGAAACAATGGTGGGCGCCAAGTACTCGTTCTATTTTACATACCATCATCCAAAACTTACAAAAAAAAGCGAATGTATAACGAACCCATGTTAAAAGACAATACCTTAAAAGGCAAAACCATTGTAGTTACTGGCGGCGGAACCGGCTTGGGCAAGGCCATGAGTACCTACTTTTTAGAACTGGGTGCCAACGTGGTTATTACGAGCCGAAAGTTAGACGTATTGCAAAAAACAGCGGCCGAATTGGAAGAAAAAACAGGTGGTAAGGTATTGGCCTTGGCCTGCGATGTGCGCAACGATTTTGAAGTTGAGCAGGTACTGAAACAAACCTTAGAAACCTTTGGCGCTGTGCATGGCTTATTAAACAATGCAGCCGGTAATTTCATTTCTCCTACCGAACGCCTTTCGGCTAAGGCCTTTGGGGTTATTATTGATATTGTATTAAAAGGTACTGTAAACTGCACCTTGGCTTTTGGTAAACATTGGATAGCACAAAAACAGCCAGCCAGCATTTTAAATATTGTAACCACCTATGCCTTTACCGGCTCGGGCTATGTAGTGCCTTCGGCTTGTGCCAAGGGTGGCGTACTGGCCATGACCCGTTCGTTGGCTGCCGAGTGGGGCCACTACGGTATTCGTTGTAATGCCATTGCTCCGGGGCCGTTCCCTACTAAAGGCGCATGGGACCGATTATTACCTGGCGATTTAGCCAAGAAATTCGATTTTAAAAACCGTGTGCCGCTTAAACGTGTGGGCGAACATCAAGAGTTGGCCAATTTGGCGGCCTATTTAATTTCCGATTTTTCGGGCTATGTAAACGGTGAAGTAATTACCATTGATGGTGGCGAATGGCTTCAAGGAGCCGGGCAATTTAATGGCCTAGAAGCCGTTACTCCGGACATGTGGGATATTTTGGAGAAAATGATACGCAGCAAAGGAAACTCATGAAACGCCAAAACATTAGTTCAGGTTCGTCTTGGGAAGATCAAGTAGGATACTCGAGAGCGGTAAGAGTCGGCCAAGTAATTGAAGTTGCCGGTACCACGGCCATGAATGGCAATATTTTAATAGGCAAAGCCGATGTTTATGCCCAGGCAACATTCATTTTTCAGAAAATTGAAAAAGCTTTACAAGAGGCTGGGGCTTCTTTGCAAGATGTGGTTCGCACCCGCATTTTTTTAACAGATATAAACCATTGGGAACAGGTGGGCAAAGCTCACGGCGAATTTTTTGGCCAAATTAAACCGGCCAGCACCTTATTGGAAGTAAGCGCACTTATCCATCCCGATCTTTTGGTAGAAATTGAGGCAAGTGCCATTGTAAATCAATAAATAGTATTTTTGCAGCATGGGCACCCAAACTCAGGAAGAAACCTTTACACTCGATGAGATTCTAGTATCCCTAAAATCTATTCATAGGCTCATTTTATGGAATGATGAGGTAAACACCTTTGAGCACGTAATTTACTGCTTGGTGAAATACCTAGATTATACCGAAATACAAGCCGAAAAAATTGCCTGGCTGGTACACACCGAAGGGAAAACAGCGGTTTTAGAAGGTTCTTTTACCGAAATGGAAATTTACCGTAAAATCTTACAACAAGAAGGTTTAACCGTAAGTGTAGAATAAGTGGTACCTTTAGATACACACCGAACAATCATGCAACACTATACTAAACGTATTCTTTCCATTTTCTTCCTAGGATTTGTACTCATAAACACCGCTTGCCGTAAAGCAAGCAGCCTGACTTCCAATACTCCAGAAAGTGCTCTTCTTTTTCACCTAGAAGATCTTCCAGAAATTAACGTGGAAGTTAGCCAAGCAGCTTGGAATACATTACTTGCTAACTACGATTTAAACTCCAAAAATGAAGAATACATACCTACTAAAATGCGTTTTACCCTCAATGGAGTACCTACCATTTTAGATAGCGTAGGTCTAAAATTACGAGGCAATACAAGCAGAAGGCGACCTGAAGGAAGCCCTGGGCAGACACATCAATTGGTAAACCCCGATTGGAACCATAGCCATTTTGCGCTTGACTTTGCTTTATACAAATCAGACCAAGAATTATACGGATTAGAAAAACTGGTGCTAAAGTTTGCCAATAACGATCCCAGCTATGTCCGAGAAATTTATGGCTACGATTTATTTCGCCGTTTTGGTGTATGGACAGCCCCAAGAGCTTCTTATTGCCGCTTAACCATAAAAGTTACAGGCGATGCCAGTGCTGCCTATTACGGGGTATATTACATGATTGAAAATGGCGATAGCGATTTTGTAAAATACCGGAAAAAGCAATGGGGTAGCGACGTGGGTTACCTCTGGAAATGTTTGTATAATGGTGGAGGACCCGCTAACTTAACCAATGCAAACAGCATTGGTATTGAAAGTGTAGGGCTGGACCCAAATGCATCGCAATACTATACCTACGATTTAAAAACAGAAAAAGCATCTTTTATAACAGCAAAAGCGCAACTTACCGAGTTTATTAGCCAGCTTAATGCCAAAACCGGCTCTAATTTTGAAACTTGGATAGCCCAAAAAATGGATGTAAACTTATTGCTTAAAACCTTTGCGGTAAGTGTTTTAACCGGTAACTGGGACGATTACTGGGGCAATGGCAATAATTACTTTTTGTACTTTAACCCCAACGGGAAAGTATATTACATTCCGTACGATTACGACAATTCTTTAGGCACCGCCATACCCTATTGGGGCTTTTTTAATACCGGTACTCAAGATCCCTTGAACTGGGGTAAGATGAACGAAAGCCCATTGATTACCAAAGTACTTCAGATTGCAAAATATAGAGATCTATACAAAGCTTATATAAAAGAATTGGTTACTAAGCCCGAGTATTTTAATGCCGAAGGAAGCATGCAACGCATTGCCGCTTGGCAGAGCAAAATTTCTCCATATGTGAGCAATGCCACAGGCCAAGATATGAGTATTACAGATTTACCCGCTCCTTGGTCAACAGAACTATATTACCGCTTATTAAGTGGCGACGATTTGGCTGGGCAGAATGGACAACCCGCTAATTATTTCAAAACCCGAATAAAAAATATTCCTTGGTAATTAATCCAAGCCATCTACTTTAATAGCCACTTTACCCTTTGCTTCTAACATAGATACAATGGCTTGCGGGGTTAAAATAAGCTGGCCGGGTTGTATGGTAGTTAATGCACCACTTACATGAATGCCTTTTACAGGTTGGTACCCGTTGAGGTAGGTTGCAGCAGTTTTTTGTCCGTTGGTTAAATACTCGGCAATAGAAAAACGGCAGCTTTCTTGTATTTTTTTGGCAATTAGCCCATGTACCAACCAATCGCCGGTTTTAAGTAATTTGTTTTTAGAATCTAGCACAAAATCTACGCCCTCTAAATACACCTCTTTTGTGGCGGCATCGTATTTAGGTATTCCGCTCAAGTAAAAGGTGCCATTTACGGTTCCGGTCATGTTTAGCGCAACTATTAATTTACCTTCTTTTCCCCATAAATCAATATGATTTATAGTAACCGCCCTTTTACCCGAACTAAAGGTTTGGCCGGCAAAATTTTGTTGCACCAAGGCAGCCGCATTGGGGTAGGTTATAATATTGGCTACGCTTAAACTAAAATCGGTACTAGGCAGGGTATTGGGCACCAAATTGAGCTGGGTTTTATCAAACTTTAAGCTGGGTTGGGCGTTTATAGACGTTTCTATATACGCTTTCATACCCAAGTTAAAACTGATTTTTTGATTGGCCACGGTGGTGGGGCTAGCATACAAAGCCAAAGGCTGCATGCCCACCCAAACTTTATACGTTGGGTTTACTTCTATGGGCTTGGCTAATTGTTCTAGGGCCGCTACTACATAGGGTTTTATATCGAAAGATTGGGCAATGGCATCGTCAACTTTTTTGGCTAGTTTGCTTTTAAATAGTGAAAGTACCGGATTAATGAGATAGGTTATAGGCAACTCTCTGCCGGCAATAACAATGCTCGGACTTTCTACCCAATCAATACCTTCAATTTGTGTTTGGGTAACCAATTTCCAATTTTGAACCGTTACCGCCGAATTGAGTTTAATAACTCCGTTTAAATTTACTTCACGGGTATCGTATACCGAGAGGCCGAATTTATCGATACCATATTTTACTTTTGCCCAAATTTTTAAGGGCAATTCCATGGCTAACCTTCCGTTCGCTTCCCTGATTATTATGGGGGCTTCTTTCCATACTTTTAACATCACCTTATCGTCTTCCAAATTCGCATCCTCGTAAATTAACCCACTTAAATGCGTATTCGTTTGATTTTGAAGATCGGCTACCTGAATTTCTAGAGGGATATTGGCATAGGAAATCTGTTTATCGTACACAATATCGGTAGCATAGCTCGGTTCTGGCTTTAAAGCAGCAATTTTAGAGGTGGTGCCACATGCGCTCAACAGCGTAGCAATGCAAGTTGTAAGGATGACTAGATTGAAAATTTTCATTTAGGTTATATTTGGTATGCAAAGGTATAGATGCACCTTGGCTTTCTAAAACGAATAACATTATTTAACAGTATGCCCGCCTTTGAGTATATTAGACTATTGTGAATTTTTATTGATAGAAAAAATGAAATTAGCTATACTTTCTGCCATTTTTGTAGTGATATTAATGATTATGCGTAACAAAAGAAGATAACATGTCTATAATACGTCTAAAGCACACCGAAAAGGGGTTTAACTGGATTGATGTAAGCTACCCAACGGCTGCCGAGTTGCAAGAACTCAGTGCAGAGTTTGGCTTAAACCAGTATACTTTAGCCGACTGCCTAGAGCCCGACCATTTGCCCAAGGCCGAAGACTTGGGTGCTGTTAAATTTCTAATTACCCGAAAAATACTAGATGAGGTATTGGGTAATAAGCTACATACGGTACAGCAATTAAGTACCAAAGTGGCCATATTTTTTAACGAAGATTTTATTATTACCGTACACCGTTTGCCCCAAGCATTTATTGAAGAGTTACAAGCTTCTTTCGAGCAAAAATTGGTGTACAAGAGCCCGGCTCAGCTTGCGGCAAAAATTTTGTTACAGGTTTTACAATCGTACAATAAGCCCGCTTTACAGTTAGCGGCCGAGCTCGACAAATACGAAACGGCTGTGTTTTTACGCCATACCCAGGCAAACATTTTAAGTGAATTGTATTACCTAAAGCGCAAAATAAATATCATTATTAAGCTATTAATTTTAACAGAAGATATTACGCATGCGCTCAATGCCTATAAAGCGCATAATTTGGCGCTGCAAGATGCCAAAGACCTACACACCAAATTGCTTACCCTGTTTAATCAATTGCATGACGATGTAGGGAATTTACAGCAGATTTACCTCTCTATATCGGCACAAAAAACCAACGAGGTAATGAAAGTGTTAACCGTTTTTTCGGTGTTTTTTATGCCCCTTACCTTTATTGTTGGGGTTTATGGCATGAATTTTAAATTTATGCCCGAGCTAGAAAGTGCTTGGGGTTACCCTGTAGTATTGGCTAGTATGGTAGCCATTACGGTATTCATTTACTGGTGGTTTAAACGTAAAAAATGGTTTTAATGCTGAATGCGTCTCAATTCATTGAGCAATAAGGCGTTCTTCTCCATCATCTTAATTAACAAATAATTATAGGCAGCATATCTGTCACGGTATACTTTGGATTGAAAAATTAACTTGTCAGAGGTAAGTATTTTCTTCGTTTCTGGCAATTTAAATATAAAATCCTCATACATCTCCTCTTGTGTACGAGCCGAGTTTCCACTCTTTTTATCCGTATTCGTTACTTGGTATTTCCTGATTCTCAATAAATGACCAATCGGAAGGTTGCGATCGAAAAAATCCATTCCATCTTTATCGAAAAGCGCATTGTTATCTTGCAATTGCTTAAACATTACCTCGTAATAAAAAGAAATCTCGAAACGTAGGGAACGTGAACTGATATAACTGAGCATGCCGCTCGATTGTACATTTTTAAAGGTGGTATTATTGATAAAAACCGTGCTATAAGTTGGGAAGGGTTTCATGGTTTTGTATACATCTACCAATTCCGCATACGTAATGGCCCCCGAATGGTAGTCATATAACAGGTTATCGAATTGTAAAAGTGTAGAATCGCCTTCTTTATAGCTAGCTAGTAGTGACGTCATTTTAGTAGAGTCTGATCTTAGATCCTCCACCAATGACTCGTAATTTTCTTTCATTTTAGCTTCTATGAGGCTGTGCTCCCGGTAATTTTCGGCAAAAAAACCAAGGGTAACGGCTGTAAACAGCATCAAAAATTCGGTAAAATATTCCGTAATTTTTTTGGGGATATGGTGTTTATGGTGTACTTCCATGAATAGAGAGATTAAGCAAGTATTTTGTTAAACTAAATTAGCGTGGTCATGCTGCACATGCAGCTTAATTTTTTTGATACCCAATTTCCAGAGTTTAATTACGGTATACGTAAATACAATCATGAGCACAATGATTAAAAATACATTGCTGTTTTTATTTGAAACATACATCAGGGCAAAATCATAAAGTCCGTGAAATAAAATTGGCATAGCCAAACTCAGAAAAAGCAGTTTTTTACGTTCTTCTATGGGTGCAAACTTGGCTAATGAAAAGTAATACCCCATTAATACTGCAAAAAAACCATGACCGGGTACAGAGAGCACAGAACGAGCAAGGGCCACACCTAGGCCACCTTGAAATACATATAAAATGTTTTCTATTAGGGCAAAACCCATGGAAACAAAAACGGCGTAGGTAATGCCATCGTAATGCTGATCAAATTCCTTGCTCTTCCAAACCAACCAATACAGGATTAAAAATTTAGATAATTCTTCTGGGAACGAGGCTACCAAAAAAGCATCCCAAAAAGATTTAACTAATGGATCACTAAAACTATCTCCGAAAGTTGACATTGGAATATCAATAATCAAGGTGATAACTATAGATAAGAACCCACCAAAAAAACATTTAGCCAATAAACCCTTGGGTTCTTTGATGGTATCTTTTCTGTAAATTAAATACAAGAAAATGATTACGGGAGTAATGGAAGCGATTAAAAAAGTCATATTTTATCTGATAAGTGAGTCAATTAAGTCAGAGAATAAAACAAGTATTATTAAGAAAAGTGAACCGAAAAATAGGATAAAAAAGGCATGCCTTTTGGTAAAAATTCCTGCCTTAAACAATTTAATAAATACAAAAAGCAAATGGGGTATAAGGAGCATCCAAACAAGGGCCGCATTTTCCGATATTACTTGATTCTTCACATTCTCCTTTAGAGCAGGATTAATGGTATCGCTAAATTGTAAAACCGCCAGCATAATGAGTACGTAAAAGTTATACAGCCGGGTAACCAAGGTGTCTAAAAAATTGGATCGAAAAATTTTATTAAATAATTCGCCCAAAAAATAAACGATAATAAATAACATAAAATAGCCTAATGTAAATAGGCTCTGTGATTTTATTTCATGCCAAAGATTGGAATCATGTCCTCTAAAAATTTCGTTATAGGCTATATTACCAATCAATACAAAAATTAAGAAATGAAATACCCGACTAGATTCATCTAAGTTCTCTTCATTGCTACGGTCTTTGAAATCTCTTAGTGTAAGACCAGTATAAAGCAACTGAAAAATAAAAAAAAGGGTTTTCTTAACAGACGCATAAATATCCGAAAGGGGGCTTATGAAGAAGTGCAAAAAAGCGCTTTTGAACATATCGAAACGTATTTAAATGTTTAATCACCTAAAGATATAACATTTAAATAAATCAGAAACAAAGCAAGAAAAAACTTCTAGTACTTCGACCGCGATTTAGCGAACCAACTTCTTCCGCCTGTAGCCGGCTTAGCGCTACCTTGAGGTTTGGGGTTTTGATGGCCCTTATCTCTACGGCCTTGCTGTTGCTTAGGTGCTTTTACCGGGTTGTGGTCTTGCAAAGGATAGGGGTGATTGGCAATTACCGGAATCTGCTTGGCAATAAGTTTTTCGATATCCTTTAAATAAGCTTTTTCTTCTGCATCGCAAAAAGAGAAGGCACTGCCCTTGGCTCCTGCTCTACCTGTACGGCCAATACGGTGTACATAGGTTTCCGGAATGTTGGGCAATTCGTAGTTCAATACATATTCCAGTTCATCCACATCAATACCACGAGCCGCAATATCAGTAGCTACCAATACTCGGGTGGTTTGGGCTTTAAAATTGTTTAAGGCCCGCTGACGAGCATTTTGCGCCTTGTTGCCGTGTATGGCTTCGGCCGTAATGCGGTATTTTAGCAAAAGCTTTACCACTTTATCGGCACCGTGTTTGGTACGGGTAAATACCAACATGGTTTTAATCTCGGGGTTTTTAAGAATATCTACCAATAGCGCTGCTTTATTCCCTTTATCAACAAAATAAATACCCTGATTGATAATTTCTACCGTAGAAGAAACCGGCGTAACCGATACTTGTTTAGGCTTATTTAAAATACTATCAGATAATTTAATAATATCGGGCGGCATGGTAGCCGAGAAAAACAGCGACTGACGTTGTTTGGGCAAAACCGTAAGCAGTTTTTTTACATCGTGTATAAAACCCATATCGAGCATGCGATCGGCTTCATCGAGTACAAAAATTTCTACATCTCTGAGGCTTAAAAAACCTTGGTTCATTAAATCTAACAAACGGCCGGGCGTGGCAATAACCACATCTACTCCGGTTCTTAAGGCATTTACTTGAGCGCCTTGACTTACTCCGCCAAAAATAACGCTGCAGGTAAGTCCCGTATGGCGGCCATAGGCTTTAAAGCTTTCGCCAATTTGTATGGCCAACTCTCTGGTGGGGGTTACAATTAAACTGCGTATTTTTTTCTTCTTATCGAAGGATTTATTGGCGCTTAATAATTGCAGAATAGGAATGGTAAAGGCAGCCGTTTTTCCGGTGCCGGTTTGTGCACAACCTAATAAATCGTTTCCGTCTAATACCAAGGGAATGGCTTGTGCTTGTATGGGTGTTGGGGTAGTATAACCTTCGTGTTTAAGCGCTTTTAAAATAGGCTCTATAAGGTTTAAATCTTGAAATTGCATGTATATGTTTAAGGGTGATGTTGGAGCATTGAGAACCAATGCTCTCTAAAATTTGTGCAAGATACGGCTTTTATTTCGGACAAGGCTTTCTGCATCAAAAAAAGGCCTCTCCAAGTGATGAAGAGGCCTTTTGAAAAGGGGTACGTTTGGTTTAAAACAAGTACTTCGTGCTTAAGAAATTAGAACTGTGTGTATCTACAATTTCGTTAAACAAATGCTTGTTGCTATCGTTTAATTTGGTAGCTACCAAAGATCGGATAGAAAATGCCCGTAAAGCATCAACAACCGAAAGTGTTCCTTCGGCACTATCTTTACGGCCGGTAAACGGAAATACATCGGGCCCACGTTGGCATTGGCAATTGATGTTTACTCTACTCACTTGATTTATTAGCGGATCAATTAAGGTGGCTACTTCGTCTTTATCTTGGCTAAAAATACTCACTTGTTGTCCGTGGGTAGATTCGATGAGGTAATTGATAGGTTCTTCCAAATCATCAAAAGGAACAACCGGAATAAGCGGTCCAAATTGTTCTTCGGTATAGAGTTTCATGTGTTTGTTTACCGGATACAAAATGGCCGGATACACAAATGATTCTACGGTTTCGCCACCGCCCGGGTTTATTACTTTGGCACCATGGGCCACTGCATCGGTAATGCACTCTTTTAAATAAGCCGGTTTTTGCGGTTCGGGAAGTGGGGTAAGTGCCACACCAGCATCCCAAGGCATACCGGGTTTCAATGCCTCCACGGCTGCTGTAAGCCCTTTCAAAAATTCATCCACTAGGCTACGGTGTACAAATACTATTTTAAGTGCGGTACAACGTTGTCCGTTAAAAGAAAGTGCACCCAACACCGTTTCTTGAACAGCTAATTTTAAATCGGCTTTAGCCGTAATAATGGCTGCATTTTTTGCATCTAAACCTAAAATAGCACGCAAACGATTTACTTTAGGGTGCAATTTTTTCAACTGATTGGCTACTTTACTAGAGCCAATAAGGGTTAATACATTAATTTTTCCCGATTCCATAAGCGCCGGAACAATGGTATTTCCCCTGCCATAAATGGTGTTTACCACACCTTTAGGAAAACATTTTTTAAAGGCTTCCAATAATGGGTAATGCAATAACGTACCGTGTTTAGGTGGTTTAAACAATATGGTATTGCCCATAATAAGGGCCGGGATGAGGGTGGTAAAGGTTTCGTTTAGTGGATAATTAAAGGGGCCCATACACAATACCACGCCCAGCGGCGAACGGCGTACTTGGGCTATAATGCCTTGCTCTATTTCAAATCTCGACGATTGACGATCGATATCTTTTAAGGCATCAATAGTGGCGTAAATGTACTCGATGGTACGGTCAAATTCTTTTACAGAATCGCCATGCGATTTACCAATTTCCCACATCAGTAATTTAACTACTTCGTCTTTTTTCTCAATAATTTCATGCGTAAAACGTTCCACACAAGCAATGCGTTCGGCCACACTCATGGTAGGCCATTCGCCACGGCCATTGTTGTAGGCCGCTACGGCAGCATCGAGTGCTTCGTTGGCTTCTTGTTGCGTACACAGCGGGTAACTGCCTATCACTTTACGTTCCAGGCCATTGGCTGTTTGTATGCATATGGGCGACAAAACGGTATGTCGTTCTCCATTCCAAGGTTTCATTTGTCCGTTGCACAGGTATTCGCCTTGATGCAACTCAGCAGTTAAACGAAAAGCTTCTGGAATTTGCGCTTCGCTAACAAAAATGTTTGTTAGGGTTTCTTGTAAACTCATGGGTTAACGTTTTTGATTTATTAAACTTACCAATAAATAGTATACAAAGCAGTAATAATTCCTAAAACTACTGCGGTGCCTACTATAAAGATAATTGAAAGTTAACTTATAGAATCAGAATTAACAAAACCTAGCCAAAAACTATTAAAAAGCTAGTAAAATTTCTCTCTCTGAGTTTTTTTAGAGATTAACTAAGGATATTAGAACTGCATATGCAGCAATTTTTCGAGTTCTCTGAGTTTTATCTCGGGGTTGAGGTAGTAATTCATCATCCGTTTGTCTTCTTCATTGCCTACCCTAAGAATAAGCTCTTGGCCTTTTAAAAGAGGCTGTACTTTAGTATTTAAAGAGCCAATGATACGGTTTCTGATTTGCCGTTGATTGTCGTAAGATTTATCGTTAATCTGCAAAATTGTATTTAACTCCAAACTAGATATGTGTTGACCGATGTCTAGTTTTGCAAACACATGTAATAGTTGTTCTTCTTGGTCGGAGAAAAGTTTGTTTTTTCTTTTTTGTTTATTTCTGAATACAAGTACTAGACCAAAAAGTAAGCACAAGAGGATTAGGCCAAAAATATAGTGCTGATACCTTTGAAAGGCAGAAAGATATACGGGGCCAACTAGATCGGCTTCTTTAACTAGTTTATCTACGGCTAAACTGTCTAACAAATAGGTTGCGCCTGTTTGTGTGTTGTTGTATTGCAACGAATATAGTTTACCATTTTGGTAATATACTCGGGAATTGTCAAGAAAAAACTTATCGGTATGCTTGGTATACTTGGATAATTTATTGTTAAAGGGGTCGACAATAAATAACTGATCTGAGCCATAAAAACAAATTAAATAGGTGCCAGTCCATATACTACCAAATTGTTTTTTAGAAAAAGAGCGTAGATCTGGATTGAGCACCCCTTTATTCAACCAAGTTCGGGTGTTAAAATCAAAGAAATAGGCAAAAATTTCTTCATCATATGGCTCGGGTCCAGGATCTATATAAGCCGAAAAAAACTGTTTGTATTTGGAGGAGTACCCGCTAAAATGAGCGCTCGAAGGTTGTTCGTTTTTACTGCCTGATGTATATAAACTCCATTCTTGGATGCGGCTATTGTAATAGGTTATTACATTATGACGCAACCAAAATCCTTGGCCACCAACAGAAAACAAGGTATCGTTATGCAAAAACTGATTGGCGTTAAAATTATAGCCCCTAAAAAAAGTTCGGTCTAAGCGCTTTGCACTAAACGCCTTTGTATTTAGCTGATAAACTTGTCCGGTACCGGGTACGCTAATGGTTATGGTATCTCCTTTATAAAACACACTTACATCAAAATCTTTAGGCAATTCAGAGAAAATTCCTGCAGGACTAAATACCCCTAATTTTATTTTTTCTCCAGCAGCATTATTGACCAAAAACTCCTGAGTTGTTGTATTTACCTCATAGAATTTGTTATCAGGGGCCATCCACTTAAAGCCTTTATGCCATTGGGCATTGGCTAAGTTCAGTGAACTCATAAAAAAGATAAAAAGTATAAATTTTGGCATAAAAGATAT